>NZ_JBEXVE010000010.1:0-318443 GCF_040629205.1 Streptomyces sp. NPDC005962
TGATCGCGGGCAAAGGCAGCGAGCCCTACCAGATCGTCAACGAGGAACTGCTGCCGTTCAGCGACATGGCGACGGTACGCGAACTCGCCACGCGGCAGGCGTACCAGCCTTCTTGACACCCGGCGCTGGTTGCAGGGCCGGGCACGAGGACGTGCAGCTTCTCCAGACGCCGACCTGCTGACTGATGCCGGGGCGAAGTGCCCCAGGAGGACTTACCAGGCAGGACTTTCGGGCGGTCAGTACGCCGCCCTGACAGCACGACGCCCCGGTACTGGCGTTGGCGTACCAGGGCGATTCAGCGCAGGAGTTCCACTATGCCGGTATCCTCGTGGTCGAGAATGTGGCAGTGCAAGACGAATTCCCCAATGTAGCGGAGCTGATTGGGTGCTTCGGCCGCCTTGTCGGACCCGTCTACGACCATCAGTGTCGCCGGAACATACGTCCCGCCGCTGACGACAATGACGGGCCGACCGTCACGGTACTCAATCGACAGTGTGGCGATGTCCTCGGGCTTGACCTGGCCGGTTGGGATGGGCGCGGGTTCGGTAGCTGCGGGCTTGTACTGGGCCGGTGCGGGGCCCTTTGAGTTGGGTGCGGTCTCGGGCATGGGTGTCTCCTCGCTGGACCGGCACGATGCCAGCCGCACGGATCTTTTCATAACTCAACGCGTGCGTGCCATCACGTTCGGTGGTTCGATGGGTGATCCCTCATTCGGCGGGCGTCCGTTTCGTGATCACTTGAGACCGAGCAGGGCGAGCGGGCGGTCCTGTCGGGCTCGAATAATCGTCGCTGCTGGTCAAAAGGCCACGGGCCTCCGCGTAGCACTGCGATCCTGGTTGGATGGTCGTGTCGCTTCTCTACCGGATGACTCGATGTCTTCTCTCTGTCCCAGCAGTGCTCCTACGGCGGGACACCTCGAAGGAGGCTGAGCTCCTCGTCTTCCGGCACGAAAACGCTGTGCTACGACGCCAACTGCAGGGGCGAGTACGGTACGAGCCGGCGGACCGTCTCTGGTTCGCAGCCCTGTCCTCCCTGATCCCCCACCGCCGCTGGGCCAAGGTCTTCCCGGTCACACCGAGCACGCAGCTGGCCTGGCACCGCAGGCTCGTCGCCCGCCGATGGGACTACTCCCGACGACGCCGAGGTCCCGGACGGCCGCCCACCAAGGCCGCCGTCAAGAAACTCGTGCTGCGCCTGGCTCGCGAGAACAGCCGATGGGGCCATCGCCGGATCCAGGGTGAACTGGCCCGGCTCGGACACCCGATCGCCGCCTCGACCGTCTGGCAGATACTCCACACCGCGGGGATCGATCCCGCACCGCGCCGCAGTGGCCCAACCTGGCGCGAGTTCCTCTCTGCGCAGGCTACCGGCGTGATTGCCTGTGATTTCCTGCGAGACGCTGCTGGCGGAGGCCCGCGGCCGCGGCTCCAAGGCCCCCGGCAGATGCGCGCTCGTACGGGACCTGGCCACCCACAGCGCACACGACCACCCGGCAGCGCCGCCGGTCGACGTCCGCCTGGAAGGCGAGGAGTCCGCCCTGGTGGCGGGCGTCTCCCCGGCGGTCGCCGAGCGGATCCTCATCCCCTTGTTGGACAACGCCCGTCGCTATGCCGTCGACATAATCGTCCTGGAGTGTGCGGCGCGGCCCGAGGGCGTATGCGTGGTGGTGGCGGACGACGGGCCTGGCGTACCGGACCGCGATCGGGATGCGATCTTCGACCCGGGGCACCCGGTGCACCCCACGGACGGTCACCATGGAGCGGGCCTGGGCCTCCCCCTGGCCCGCACATCGGGCGGCAACTTGGCCCTCAGCCCCACCACACCCGGAGCCCGCTTCGTGATCTCCCTCCCGGCAGGCTGAACGGCCGAGCGCCGATGTGCCAATCCGGCCGCACCGCGAACCTCGCCTACCCGAAGGGTGACCGCCACGATCCGGGGGGAGCTGATGGTACTGGCAGAGTGCGTTGTTACGATCCTCGGTCGCCCCGAAGGGTGACCGCCACGCCGGTTGATACGGACAAGAAGCGAGGTACCCGAACGATGCGGATCCAGCGTCTCGACCACTTGGTGCTCACCGTGGCCGACATCGAGACCACAGTCGACTTCTACACACGTGTTCTGGGCATGGCGCCGGTCACCTTCAAAGGCGGCCGCCGCGCGCTGTCCTTCGGCCACAGCAAGATCAATCTGCATCAGGCCGGAAACGAGTTCGAGCCCAAGGCCCAGCGTCCCACCCCGGGAAGTGCTGATCTGTGCCTCATCGTCGATGACCCCATCGACCGCGTGTTGGAGGAACTGGCCAACCTGGCAGTGGCGGTGGAGGAAGGACCAGTTGAACGAACGGGCGCCACAGGGCCGATCATCAGCGTGTACCTGCGCGACCCGGACCACAATCTGATCGAGCTCAGCAACTACCTCAGCTGAGGCGAACGCTTTGGCAGAGCTCCAGGGTCGGTCGGCAGGAGCCCGCCGGTGTGGAGACGACGACGCGGAGGGTGATCAGGGCGACGTCCTCCGTCCGCACAGAGGCCGAGGTTGTCCGTGGCGGCACGCTTGCCCGAGCGGGCCCGGGTGTCAGGTCAGGAACGTGAAGAGCGGGCTGTCCGGAGGCACACGCTCGATACGGTGCGGGACCTTGCCCATGCGGTCCAGCAGCGGCTCGAGGCCGTCAGGCGCACCGAGTTCGATGCCCACCAGTGCGGGGCCCGTCTCGCGGTTGTTCCGCTTCACGTACTCGAAGAGGGTGATGTCGTCCTCCGGTCCCAGCACGACGTCGAGGAACCGTCGCAGTGCGCCCGGTTCCTGCGGGAACTCGACGAGGAAGTAGTGCTTGCGTCCTTCGAAGAGCAGCGCACGTTCGACGATCTCGGCGTACCTGCTCACGTCGTTGTTGCCGCCCGAGACGACGCACACGACCGTCGCGCCGGGCTCCAGGCCCGGATCGCGGTCGAGCGCGGCGGAGGCCAGGGCGCCCGCCGGTTCGCTGATGATGCCGTCGGATTGGTAGAGGTCGAGCATCTCCGCACAGATCCGGCCCTCCGGCACAGCGAGCATGCGAGGCGGCTGCTGGGCGACGGCCGCGTAGGTGTGCCGACCGACGGTGCGTACGGCCGCCCCGTCGACGAAGGGATCGATGTCCGGCAACGTCACGGGGCCTCCGGCGGCCAGGGCCGCGGCCATACTCGCCGCGCCCTGCGGTTCGGCGCCGATCATCTGGACGGTCGGGTGCGTCTCACGGAGCCAGGCGGTGGCGCCCGCGAGCAGGCCGCCACCGCCCACGGGGACGATCACGGCGTCCGGAGCGCGGCCGAGCTGCTCGACGGCTTCCCTCACCACGGTGCCCTGCCCCGCGATGGTGCGCGGGTCGTCGAAGGCGGGTACGAGGGTGGCTCCGGAAGCATGGGTGTATGCGAGCGCCGCAGCGGCGGCGTCGTCGTAGGTGTCGCCCTCCACGATCATGCGGACGTGCTCGCCGCCGAGTATCCTCACCCGGTCCCGCTTCTGCCGGGGTGTCGTCCTCGGCAGGTACACCCGGGCGGGCACGCCCAGGGAGGCACAGGCCAGTGCGACACCCTGACCGTGATTGCCGGCGCTCGCGCAGACCACACCTCGCCGGCGTTCCTCCGCGGACAGCTGCGCGATGAGGTTGTAGGCGCCGCGTGCCTTGTACGACCGTACGGCCTGCTGGTCCTCCCGCTTGAGCCACACGTCGAATCCGTACCGCGCGGAGAGCCGCTCGCTGCGGTGCAGGGGGCTCGGCCGGATCACCTCCGCACACCGTCGTGCGGCCGCGATCACGTCCGATGCGCCCACGCCACCGGTCCCGCTGTGCTCAGTCACCCGTTTCTCCTGTCGTATCGTTGGGCGCATGGCAGCCCGAGGTAAGTCCGCCACGGTGGCGAACGAAGGGTCGAAGCAGGCTCCGCTGCTCGTCCTGGGAAAGATCTCCGAGATTCTCAACGCTTTCACACTGGCCCGGCCTTCTATGAGCCTGCGCGAGATCCAGCAGCAGACCGGGCTTCCTGCCTCGACCGTGCAACGCCTGGTGACGAACCTGGTGGCGCACGGGTTTCTCGACCGCTCCGAGGATACTTTCCGGATCGGGGTGAAGATGGCCTACTGGGCGGCTGCCGCGGCGAAGGACCTCGACATCCTCGAGGTGATCAACCCCGCCCTGAAGGACCTTCGCGACCGGACCGGGGAGACCGCGTGCTTCTTCCGCTCCGAAGGCGCCCAGCGGGTGTGCATCGCGGTCGCCGAGACATCGCACGCCCTTCGCCGGGAGATGTCGGTGGGGAAGATCGCCCCCATCACCGTGGGGTCGTCGGGACGGGTGCTGCTGGCCTGGGATCCGGATCTCGCCGAGCGCGTGCTGCGGGAAGAGCTTCCGCAGCTGACCGAGAGCACCGTGACCGACCGGGACGAACTGCGCGGGCTGGTCCAGCAGACGCGTTCCGAGGGTTATGCCATCACGGTCGGCGAACGCATCGACGGTGCGTCGGGCCTCGCGGCCCCGGTGTTCGACTCGGCCGGGGATCTGGTCGGGGCGCTCATGGCCCACGGGCCGACACTGCGCATGCCCTATGAGCGGTGCGTCGAATGGGTCGATCTGGTGGTGGAGCATGCCGAGCAGATCACCCGAGCACTCGGCGGCCGGTACCCGGCCTGAGCCGCAGCCGTTGTCCGATGGCCCGGCCCGCCGCTTCCATGGCTGCCTCGTCGCTCGCCACGACGATGTCCATGAACTCCTCGCGCAGGGGCCCGAGATCCGGGCCGACGGACCCTGCCACGGCGAAGCGCGCGGTGCCGGCCGAGCGGGCCAGCACGGCCGACACAATCTTCCCCTGACTGCTCTGCTCGTCGAGGCGCCCCTCCCCGACGACGACAGCTTCCGCGTCGGCGAGGTGGTCGTCGAAGGACAGCGCGTTCAAGACGTGGTCCGCGCCTGATACCAGCTCGGCGTCGTACCGTGCCCACATCGCCCCGGCGAAGCCGCCGGCAGCCCCGGTCCGTGGCACGTTCGTCGGGTCGCGCGGCAGCAGTCCCGCCTGGTGCCGCAGGCGCAGTGTCAGGGAGGCGACCTGCCTCGTGTCCGCACCCTTCTGCGGGCCGAACACCCGTGCCGCTTCCGCGTAAGGGGTGGTGACATCGGTCAGGACCGTCACCGGGGTGCCGCGCAGGCCACCGCATTCGTCGATCGCCCGCAAGGCCCCGAACCCACCGTCGCTGGTGGCGGTTCCGCCGGCGGCCACGACGATCTCGGTGACACCGTGACGGGCGGCGTCGGCCATCAGCATCCCGACGCCGTACGTGTCGGCGGCCACCGGATCCCGCGAGTCGTGGTGGGGGGCGTTGATCCCGCACACCTGGGCGAGCTCGATGTAGGCGGCGCCGGAGGGCGCCAGGGCGATCGTCCCCTCGCATTCCGCCCCCCAGGGGTTGCGGGCAGGTGCGGCACGGTGGCGTAGTCCGAGGGGTTCGGCGAGGACGGCGAGGGTTCCCTCGCCGCCGTCGGCCACGGGGACGAGCACGGGGACGGCCGGGGTCTGCGCCAGTCCCCGGCCGATCGCCGTGGCCACCTGCGGCGCGGTGTACGTACCCTTGAAGCTGTCGGGCGCCACGACGACCTTCATCGCCATGCCTCCGGGTTCACCGCATGGGCCGGCATCTCGCCGCGCCCCATGGCAACCGCGTTGTTCGCGCAGACCTCGGCCATGGTGGCGCGGACGGAGCGGGTGGCGCTGCCGACGTGGGGCAGGAGTGTGGTGTTGGGCAGGTCGGCGAGGCCATCGGCGAGCGCGGGTTCGTCCTCGTACACATCGAGTCCGGCTCCGGCGATCTCACCCGAGCGCAGCGCCTCGACGAGTGCTTTCTCGTCCACCACGGGCCCGCGGGAGGTGTTGACGAGGCAGGCTGTCGGCTTCATGGCGCGAAGGGCCTTCTCGTCCACGAGATGGTGTGTGGCGTCGGTCAACGGGACGTGCAGCGAAAGGAAGTCGCTGGTGGACACCAGGTCGTCCCACTCGGCGAACCGCACCCTGTCGGCGAGGTGTCCGAGCCGCTCGGCAGGTACGGGTCCGCTGCGTGCGGTGTAGCGCACGGTCATGCCGAACCCGAGGGCCCGTTCAGCCGTCGCCCGGGCGATCCGTCCGAAGCCGACGAGTCCGAGCGTGGCCCCGCTGACATCGCTTCCGAGGAGCAGCTCGGGCTGCCAGCCCTGGTATTTCCCCGCGCGGAGGAAACGGTCGGCCTCCACGCAGCGCCGTGCCGTGGCCAGCAGGAGAAGCATCGCGATGTCGGCTGTGGCGTCGGTGAGGACCCCGGGCGTGTTGCCCACGAGGATTCCGCACTGTGTGGCGGTTGCCACGTCGACGTTGTCGTATCCGACCGCGTAGTTGGAGATGCCCTTGATCTTGGCGTGCTCGAGTACGGCTCTGTCGAACACATCTGTCAGCTGGGCGACGACGATGTCGACGTTCCCCGAGGAGCATTCCCGGCGCAGTTCGCCCGCGGACAGCTGCCGTTCGGGTACGTACACCTCACCGGCCGCCTGGAGAATGTCCATTCCGGGGGCCGGGACGGGGGTTGTCACCAGGAATTTCATCGGCACGCCTGCGCATCCGGTGCCGCCACGGCCCACTCGAACGCGGTGGTGCTGGAGTGGGCCGCCTGGCCTGCCCTGGAGCGGTTCGGCTCGTCCAGTTCTGCCAGCAGCCCGTCGGCCAGTTCCACCACGGCGCCGAAGGTGTCCGGCGTCAGCCAGTCGGGGCGCAGTGCGAACAGCAGGTCTTCCGTCGCGGCGTTCCCACTGGCGCCGGGTGCGAACGGACAGCCGCCGAGGCCCCCGAGCGCGCCGTCCAGTTCGCTCGCTCCGGCGGCCACCGCGGCCAGGGAGTTGGCGACGCCCATGCCCCACGTGTCGTGTCCGTGGTAGACGATCCGCCGCGCGGGCGACCGCGTTGCCACTGCGGAGACCAGGCTGGTCACCTGAACCGGCACGGCCTGCCCGAGGGTGTCGCACAGCACGATGTCCTCGGCACCCTCCGCACGGGGGTCGTTGGCGATCCGGAGCACCGTTTCCTCCGGGACGAGGCCGTCGAACGGGCAGGTGAAGGCCGTGGCCACACAGAGCTGAATGCGCCCGCCGGCCGAGCGGGCGTGCTCGATCGCCGCCGGCATGGCCGCGAGGCTGTCCTCGGTGGACCGGCCGATGTTGGCCTGGTTGTGGCGGTCGGATGCCGACAGGCAGTACTGGAAGTTCACCGCGCCCGCCCTCGCCGCCTTCTCGACGTGCCGTGGGGTGGCCACCCAGACCCAGGACCGGGCGAGCTCATCCGGATTCAGACGTTCGATCACCTCCAGTGTGTTGGCCATGGGCGGGACGAGGGTCGGATTGGCCAGCGAGCCGATCTCCAGGCTGGGGATGCCGAGGGAGAGGAGTTCGCGGACGATGGCCACCTTGCGGTCGGTGGACAAGGGCTTGCCGGTGAGCTGGAGGCCGTCGCGCAGCGTCACATCGCGCAGAGTCACAGGCGTACTCATTACTTCTTCTCCATCTCCATGATGATCGCGTCGGTCTCCTCGTCGTCCTTGCCGAGCAGGTCGGTGAGCACCTGTCGGGTGTGTTCGCCGAGGTCGGGGCCGAGGGATCGGACAGGCAGGGACTTCTCGCCGAGGACGGGGACGATGCCGGGGAATCCCACTTCCTGGGGCTCCTCTGCCGCTATGCGGACCGGCAGCGGCTGGATCATGCCGCGGACCGCGAATTGCTGGTCCACGCAGATGTCCTCCGCGCTGTAGATCGGGCCCGCCGGGACACCTGCGGCGTCGAGGGCTTCGAGCACCTCGTCACGAGGAAGCGTCTTGGTCCACGCGTTGATCGCGTCGTCGAGTTCGTCACGACGGGCCCAGCGTTCCGCGTTGGTCTGCAATCCTGGATCGTCGGCGAGATCGGGACGACCGATGGCCCGCATATAGCGCCGGAAGATCGCGTCGCCGTTGCCGGCGATCACCACGCTGGGCCCGTCCCCGCACTCGTACGCGTTGGTGGGGGCGATGCCCTCCATCCTGCCGCCGACCCGCTGCCGTTCGAGGCCGTAGGCGAGGTAGTCAGGAACGAGGGATTCCATCATCGAGAAGACGGCCTCGTGCAAGGCGACATCCACCGTTCGCTCCGACAACGGCGCCTTCGTGGGTACCCGTTCGCGCTGGAGGAGCGAGATCACGGCGCCGAACGCCGCGTACAGGCCCGCGATCGAATCGCCGATGGACACCCCGACTCGGGAGGGCGGGCGGTCGGCTTCCCCGACCAGGTGGCGCAGACCGCCCATGGCCTCGGCCACCGCGGCGAATCCCGGGCGGTCCGACAGCGGCCCTGTCTGGCCGAAGGCGGAGATGCGGGCCAGCACGATATCGGGGTTGGCCTCCTCGAGTGCCGAGGGGCCGAGTCCCCAGCGCTCCAGCGTGCCGGGGCGGAAGTTCTCGATCACGACATCGCATCGCCGCACCAGGTCCAGCACGGTCGTCCGGCCACGGTCCGTCTTGAGGTCCAGCACCACCGACTTCTTGTTCCGGTTGATGGTGCGGAAGAACATCGAGACATCACCGGCGTAGAGCCGCCAGTTCCTCAACTCGTCGCCTGTATGCGGGCGTTCGATTTTGATCACCTCGGCGCCGAAGTCCGCGAGCAGCCGCCCGGCGGTGGGGCCCGCGATGTAATTGCCGAGTTCGAGCACACGCACTCCGTGCAGTGGCAACTGTGTGCTGCAATTCGTCATGGTGTCCTAACGTCAGGTGGGGGGGAAGGGGTCAGAGGATGGCGCTCAGCGCGAGGATCGGGCCCATCGCGACGACGGAGGCGACGGAGACCCCGACCGAACAGGTCTTGAGGGTGCCGCGGGTGGTCTGGCCCATCAGGGACTGGAGCAGCCAGAAGGTGTTGCTGGTCAGGTGCACGAAGAACAACGATCCGGCTCCGGCAGCCAGCGCGATCAGTACGGGATCGAGGCCCAGCGTGGGGGCCACCGGCGCGAGCAGGCCGGCGGCGGTGATCGCGGAGATCGTCACCGAGCCGACCGCGACGTGCAGTACGGCGGCCACCAGCCAGACCATCAGAAGCGGGGCCCAGGTGTTGGCCTTGAAGTAATCCCCGAGGATGTGCCCCAGCCCACAGGCGGCGATCATCGCTGCGAGACAGCCTCCGACACCGTTGAGGAGGAGGATCTGTCCGCTGTCGCGCATGCCCTTGCTCAGCGCCGCGTCCACCCGGGGCTGTCCGAGGTGGCGCCGGGCGACGAGGCAGGTGGCGACCAGGCCGAGCAGCAGGGCCACGACAGGGCTGGAAAGCAACTGCACCAAGGGGTTGTGCCACCTGGCCACCTCGGCGAGGGCTCCGGTGGCGATGAGGAGGAGTGAAACGAGGAGGGGCGAGAAGAGGAGGAGGAGTCCGGGCTGCGGTTGCGGTTGCGGTTGCGGTTGCGTGCGAGCCTTCACCTCCACCGCTGTCATGGTTCCGCCGGCAGGCTGCCCGGCGGGATACGCGTCGTCGGCCGTACCGCCGCCCGCGGGCGCGCTCGGCGCCGGGCCGGGAACGTCCTCTTCATCGAGTGCCGGGTTCCACCAGCCGCGCGTCAGCGCGAAGTTCATGAGCGTGATGGCGATGGTCACGGTCGGGATGACGACGATGAGTCCGTACAGCAGGTACGTGCCGAGCGGCACGTCAAGGAGCGCGGCGAGCGCCAGCGCTCCGGCACCTGGGACCGTGAAGACGATGCCGCACTCCAGCCCTATGGCCAGGGCAGTGGCCATGCGGGCGGTTCCGTATCGGCCGAGCTTGGAGGCTATGCCCTTGGCCAGCGGCCCGGTGATCACCAGCAGCACGTCCAGATAGATGGACTGCAAGAAGGTCGCGATCGTCAAGGCCATCGCGTGGGGGATCCGCTTCGGGCCCGCGGCCCGCAACAGGGTGTCGACGAGCCGCTCGATGGCTCCGAGCTCGCGCAGCAGGGCTCCGATGAGCACTCCGAACGCGATCAGGAGTCCGATGTCGGCCATGACGTCGCCGAAGCCCTTGCTGATGGTCTTCACGGTCTTGTCGACCCCGAGGCCGGTCGCGAGACCGAGATAGCAGGCGCCCAGGACCAGGGCGACCACGGGGTTCATCCGTAGCCGCACGATCAGGAACACGATGGCGATCACGGCGATGGCCGTGTTGAGCAGGATTGCGGTATCCGACATGCCTACCGTCCGGTTTTGTGCGGAGTGGGGCGTATACGAAGCCGGCGGCTCGACCCGATGGCCCGCATTATGAGCATGAACCCACGATGCGGGTCAACAGTCTGGAAACATGCATCTGCCGAACGGTGTGCGGGCAGGAACGGAAGCGGCGAGCGCGTGCCGCTCGTGAAATCGACGCACCGGGCCCCAACTGCCGCTAGCTCAGCGCCGTCCAGGACCCGCCCGGCGTGGGGCCGCACCGCACTGGCCCATGGCGGCGGAGGCGGGAGTAGCGCCGGCGGACAGCATCCGGCCACCATCGACGACCGCCCCGCCCCCATCCCGAGGGCCCGTGGCATCTGGGCCTCCGGCCCGACCCAACCCTCCTGTTCCGCCTCAGCGCCCTCACCGCCAACGCCCACCGCATCCACTACGACGCCACGTACTGCCGTGACACGAAGGGCTACCCGGGCCTCGTCGTCCACGGCCCGCTGCTCGCCCTGTTCATGCTGGACGTGGCGCGCCGCAACGCTCCCGAGCGCCGGGTGCGCTCACTCTCGTTCCGACTTCGCCGACCGGCGTTCGCGGTCGAACACCTCCTCGCCGAGGGCGCACCCTCCGGCACCGGCGCCCAGCTGCGTACCGCCACCCACCGCGACGCACAGCACGCGACCGCGGAGGTGACCTTCGCCGACCACGCGCATCAATGAACTTCAGGAGCCGGGAGGGCCCGTCGCGGCCGCCCGGGCCCTGCTCTTCGTGCCGGGCCACCGCCCGGACCGCTTCGGCAAGGCCGCCCGCTCCGGCGCCGACTTCGTCATCGTCGACCTGGCGGACGCGGTCGCCGCCGACGACAAGGAGCAGGCCCCCGGCAAGGCGCCGCCGACTGGCCCGGCCCCGGCACCGGACCCGTCGTACGCGTCAACGCACCCGGCACCCCGTGCTTCGAGGCGGACAGCCGCCGACCACGGCTGCCCGATGATGGTCCCGAAGGCCGAGGGCCCCGCCGCCCTGACCGACATCGCCGTCCGTACCGCCGGCCGCTGCCCGCTGATCCCGCTCATCGAGACGGCCCTCGGTGTCGTACGGGCCTACGACCTGTGCTCCGTGCCTGGCGTCGTACGTGCCGCCTTCGGCAACGTGGACCTGGTCGCAGAGCTCGGCACAGCCCACGACGACACCCTTGCCCTGGCCCACGCCCGCTCCCGCCTCGTCCTCGCCTCGGCGGCAGTCGGCATCTGCCCGCCAGTGGACGGCGTCACCACCGCCGTACGGGACCAGAACGAACTCCGCTGGGCACGAGCCGCACCGGGGACCCGGATGGCACGTGCGGTGCGGGAAACCGGAACGGGGCGGTGAGGGCACCGCCCGCCCCCGACGTGCCTAGATCGTCTCCTGCCGGTCGGCCGAGGCGTGGCGCAGGAACTCCTGCACCAGCGGCTCGTGCGCGTCGGCCCGGGAGACGAGGGATAGTTCGACGATGTCGGCAGGGTCGATGAGGGGCCGGTAGACGATGGGTCCTTGGATCGAGCGGACGGCCGCATTCGGTACGAGGGTGACACCGAGGCCGCAGGCCACCATCGCAAGCTGGGTCAGGATCGAGTTGGCGATGTGGCGCGCCTCGGGGGTGAACCCGGCTCGGCGGCAGGTCGCCATGAGCTGGTCGTGGTAGTCGGGGGACGCCTCACGGCGAAGCCACGCCCAGGGCTCGTCCGCGAACCGCGCGAGGTCGACCGGGTCCGGGGTGTCCCCGGCCAGCGCATGCCCGCTGGGTAGCGCGATCACGAACTGGTCGTGTCGCCAGGGCTGCACGCGCAGCCCACGCACCGGCGCGCTGGGCCGGATGACGGCAAGGTCGATCTCGTGCCGAGCGACGGCTTCCTGGCCCTGACCGGTGTCGACTTCCGTGAGGTGCAGGTCGACGCGGGGCCGGGCCTGCCGAAACGCTGCCAGCGTGCCCAGCAGCGGTTCGCTGAGGGCCGAGGTCACCACCCCGATCCGCAGCGTGCCCACCAGTCCGGCCTCGGCCTGAGCCGCCACCTCATGGGCGTGCCGGGCGGCCGCCACCAGCTTGCGGCACTCCTCGGCGAACGCCCGGCCGGTCTCGGTGAGTCGGACCCTGCGTTCGTTGCGGTCGAACAGCCGCACGCCCAGTTGGCGTTCCAGCTGGAGGATCGCCTGACTCAGCGGCGGCTGCGACATGCCGAGCTGTTCCGCAGCCCGGCCGAAGTGGAGCGTTTCCGCGACGGCGAGGAAGTAGCGGGCCTGGCGGACCTCGATCATCAGTCGCTCCACATATCACTAGGAGATGAAATCAGACCTTCAGTATATGAAGCCGCGTTGCTTGACTGAGGGACATGACAGTTGGAACTTCCTTGTTGGCCCAGTTCGCGGCGTTGGACAGCGCGACCGTGTCCGATGCCCTCGAAGCCTGCGGTCTCCCGCCCGGACAGGGCGGGCTGCGACCGATGTGGGGCACGCCCAGGGTGACGGGGTTCGCACGGACCGTCGAGCTCGAACCCCTGACCGGGGGGCAGGGCGGCGCCCATATCCTGACCGGCGCGATTGCCGAGGCTGGCCCCCAGGACGTCGTTGTGGTCGCCAACGGCGGCCGCACGGACGTGTCGTCGTGGGGCGGCATCATCAGCGTCGGCGCCTCGGTGCGCGGCATCCGCGGCGTCGTCACGGACGGCGCTTGCCGGGACGTGGCGCAGGCGCGCGAACTCGGCTTTCCGGTGTTTGCCCGCGCCCAGGTGCCGGTGACCGCGCGCGGCCGCCTGCGGCAGAAGTCGTCCGGTGAGCCCATCCGGCTCGGAGAGGTGACCGCGCGGCAGGGAGATGTGCTGCTCGCGGACGAGGGGGGTGTCGTGGTCGTGCCCCGCGAGCGGGCTACCGAGGTACTGGAGGCCGCCCAGCGGCTCGCCGACCGGGAGGCGGCCATCGAGGCCGAGGTGCGGACCGGAGTGCCGCTGCCACAGGCGATGCGAGACGCCCGCCTGGCAGGAACGGAAGCAAAGTGATGAGTGACTTCGTCGTGCGCCTGCGCGCGCTGCCCACCGCCGCGATCTCCGACGCCCTCGACCGAACCGGGATCGAGGGCGCGTTGCACGGCCTCTCCCCCCTGTCCAACGACTTCCGCGCGGTGGGCCCGGCCTTTACCGTCCGCTACGCGCCCGTCGACGAGTCCAGCGACGGCACGGTAGGCGACTTCCTCGACGACGTCCCGCCCGGATCGGTCATCGTCATCGACAACGACGGCCGCACCGATGTCACAGTCTGGGGCGGCATCATGACCGAGGTCGCCGCCCACCGCGGTATCGCCGGTACTGTGATCAACGGCGTCTGCCGCGACGTGTCGGCGTCGCTGACGCAGACTTACCCGCTTTTCAGCCGCGGGCGTTTCATGCGCACCGGCAAGGACCGAGTGCGCCTGATGGCCCTCGGCGAGCCTGTGACCGTCTCCGGCGTCGAGGTCCGCCCCGGCACTCTGATCTGCGCTGACGCCGACGGCGTGGTCGCCGTCCCCGCCACCGAGGCGGAGAGGGTCACCGACACCGCTGAGCGCATTGAGCGCGTCGAGGCCGATATCGTCGCCGCCGTGCGCGAGGGCAGCCCCCTGCGTGCGGCCCGGGAAGGGTTCGGCTACCACAGCCTTCAGACCAGGAGCCAGGCATGACGGACGCGGCACGCGGACACAGCACCGCCACCCTCTACGAGGCGTCCTCCTCGGCCGCCCGCCCCTGCGATTCGGCCCTGCGCGCCGCCTGGCCGGGGGCACGTCTGGCCGGTCCGGCGTTCACCGTGCAGGGCATCGGCGGAGACAACCTCGCCCTGCACCGCGCGGTGGCGACTGCCCCTCCAGGCAGCGTCCTGGTGGTCGATCTCCAAGGCGCCCGGCACGGCCACTGGGGTGAGATCCTCGCCGTCGCCGCCCAGCAGCGCGGCATCCTCGGGCTGGTAGTGGACGGCGGCGTACGCGATACGGCCGAGCAGGCGGAGCTGGACTTCCCCGTCTTCGCCCGCCACGTCACCGTGGTCGGCACCGGCAAGGAACACCCCGGCCAGTTCGACGTCCCCGTCCGCGTGGCCGATGTGGTCGTACACCCCGGAGACCTCATCGTTGGCGACGCGGACGGCGTGGTGGTCGTGCCGGTCGAGGCGGTGGCGAAGACCCTCGGCCAGTCCGATGACCGGGTCGCCGCCGAGCAGCGCGCGCTCGAAGCCATCCGCGGCGGTGTGACGACGCTCGAGTACTACACCTTGCCCAGCGGCTCCGAGACGTCCGGGCCACGCACCTGAGGAGACCCGTCTGCTGTTACCGGGCGCTGGGCCCTGTACCTCGCGCCCCGTTTCGGCTTCGGCCGTGACCCCCGGGGTGCACCGACATGCAAACAGCCCCGGCCGCCAAAGGATGGGGCGGGCGGGGCTGTTCCGCCCGGCCTGCGGCGCATATGAACCGGGGCGGAGTCGAGGACCTGCTAGGGGCGCGCCGCGGAGGCCCGCTCGTCGAGCGCGTCCAGGGGGCTGTGAAAGACGGGCGGATGTGCAGCCGGCTGCTGGGCCGAACTCGCCGCCGGAGCGTACGGCGATGCCGTCCTGCAGGAACGGCCGGGCCACTTCCGTTGAGGGCAGGTCAACGTTGTAGTGGGTGAACGCGCAGAAGGCGCCCACGGGTTCGTGCGGCGCAGCACGTCCGTGACGACCAGTCGCTTCGCGTCGACATGACGGATCGCGGCAATGACGTCGGACGGTTGGGTCGCGTAGCCGATGCCGGCCGGTCATCGCATACGTCTTGGAGAGTGTGGTGCAGTGGATCAGCCGCTCCGGCAGTGAGTCGATACCGGGCGAGGAGCCGAACTCCGCGCCGACGCAGACGAGTTCGACGTACACCTCGTTGACGAGGACGAGCACGTCGGTCCCGACGAGGACTTCGCCGAGCTGTGACAGCCGCCTGGTCGGCAGCACCGTGCCAGCGGGTTGAACGGGTTGCAAAGCACGACCATGGGTGCGCCGGGCAACGCTGCCGCTGCGGACAGCGCTTCGAACTCCAGGTGATGGACGGCGGTGGGGACGAGGACCGGATTACCTCCCGCCAGAGGCGGCGTCGGGATAGAGCGAGTAGGCGGGCTCGGGATCGCCACAAGGTCGCCCGGTTTCACGACGGCCAGGACCGTTGCCGTTCTGACCGCCGACCCGCCGTGGCTGATCAGGACCTCACGCTCGGAGTAGGGCTCGGAGGGAGAGGCTGCTCGCCTGCTCGGCGATGACCTCGCGCGGCTCGGGATCGCCATAGCGCGTGTGCCGTCCCCCCCCCGCGTGTCGGCGACCGGCTCTCCGGCGTAAGGAACTGGCGCCCGGCGAAAGCGGGATGCCGCCTCAGTCCGCCAGGGCCCGGCGGTAGACCGCCGGATCGACGTTGCCGCCCGACGCCACGAGCGCCACAGTCCTGCCCCCTACGTCGAGCTTCCCTGCCAGCAGCGCCGCCAGGGACGCGGCGGCGCCCGGCTCGACCACGATCTTGAGGAGGCGGTGGGCATCGGCCACCGCGGCCAGGGCTTCCTCGTCGGTGACCGTCAGGCCGGTCACGTCGTGGCCGCTGAGGACGGCCAGAGGGCGTGCGCCGGCCACCGGGCCGGAGATCGCGTCCATGACGCCGCCCGGCGGGCGCGGGTTGGCGCACGCGCGGCCGGTCGCGAGGGACCGGGCCATCTTGTCGAAGCCGACCGGCTCGACGATGTGGTTGGCCAGGTCCTCGAACTCATGGCCGAGGGCTGTGATCACGCCGACCACGGTCCTCGATGCGGGTTGCGGTACCGGCCGGGTGGCTATCGAGCTGGCCCGTCACGGGATCGACGTGGCGGGTGTGGACACCGATGAGTCGATGCTCGCCACCGCTCGGCAGTTGGCCCCGAAGATCCGCTGGTATCTGCAGGATCTGATCAACCTTGACCTGGGGTTGTCATTTGATGTCGTGGTGCTGGCGGGCAATGTCCCTCTGTTCACCCCACCGGGAACGGAACCGGCCCTGGTGGCTGGGGCGGCGGCTCATGTGCGTCCGGCCGGGCGTCTCGTCGCGGGTTTCGCCCTGGACCGCGGTTACACCCTGGACGATTACGACGCGCACTGCCGTGCGGTGGGACTCACCATGGAAGCCCGGTACGCGACGTGGGCTCGCGACCCTTACAGCGACGGGAAGTATGCCGTTTCCGTGCATAGCAAGCCCTAATGCCCTGTGCCGTTCGGAAACTCGTCGTTCCTGGCCAGGTGGCGTATCTGTATTCGTTGATCACGCCGCCGAGTATTCGGGTGCGTGGAACCCGGTGAGCGGACGGGGCGACCATGGACGTCGAGTGCTCCTGGAGGAGGGGAGGGAGCTGTCCGCGAGCAGGGTGTGCGCGATGCCTGGCGGTCCCGCCAGTACGTCGAGCTCAGCACGCTGCTCGAATAGCACGAGGTGATGAGCGGCCAGGAGACGCTGACCTCGTGGCTGCGGAGGCATCCCGAGGACCTCCGGCTGCTGATGCGGAACGCCCTGTGCAACGTGGAAAGTGAACGCTCAATCAGTTGCGGGCTGACAGAGGAGGCCTGTACCGCACCAGTTCTGCTGGTTGAGATGGTCGAGCATGGCCGTCTCTGCCGGACCCGGATTGCGCCGCACGCCGACGAGGACGGGCTCGGTCAGGGAGGGCAGTACCGGGCAGGCCAGTTCTTCGAAGCCTTCGGGGATGGCCGAGGCCGGGACCACAGTGACGCCCAAGCCCTGCGCCACGAGCCGCACCGCAGTGGAGATCTGTGACGCTCGGGCCACGGTGTGCGGGCTGAGGCCCGCGTTGGCGAGCAGGTGGGCGAGGTAGTCGTCGAGCAGGCTGGCGCGCCGGAACCGGATCCACCCCTCTGACGCCAGGTCTTCCAGACGCAGGGCGGCGCCGTCCGAGAGAAGCGGGTGCCCCTTCGGCAGGACGGCGACGTAGGCTTCCTCGCCCAGAGGGTGAATGTCGAAGGTGCACCCGGCGGGGATGTGGTGCACGAGGACCATGTCGAGGGTTCCCTGGCGGACCAGTCGTTCCATGTCCGCGGGATCGGGCTCCTCGTGGAGAGTCACCTGCAGCTTCGGGTGGCGATTGCGCAGTTGCCCCAATACCTGGGGCAGCTGGCGTGCTCCCAGGCCCATGTGGACAGCCATGATGAGTTCGCCTGCCAGTTCCCCGTTGGCGGCGCGGGCGGCCGTGATGGCACGCCGGGATGCGGTCGTCGCGATCTTCGCCTCCGCGAGGAAAGCCCGCCCAGCCACCGTCACCGTCACCCCGCTCGGGGTGCGGGTGAACAGCTGCACCCCGAGGTGCTTCTCCAAGGTGCCGATCTGCTGCGACAGAGAGGGCTGAGTGACCCGCAGACGTTCTGCCGCCGCTGTCATGGAGCCCTCGTCGGCGACGGCCAGGGCATATTCGTACTGGCGCAGGTTCATTCGCATCCACCTTCGACATGACATAGGAGATGTCAATGCAGAGTATACGTTGCCACTATTTGCCTCTATGCCGGGCCGGTCCTACCGTGGTGCACGCCCAGCGCAGCCACCAGGACCGGAAAGCTGCGGGACGGCAGCCGCGTCCTGCAGGCACGCAAGTCCTGCGACGCCAGCTGTCAAAAGCAGGATGAGGCAAAGCAATGTGTCCGGTGCTCACAGTCTCGGCTCAAGGAGAAAGCATGCGTCTCGCGAACAAGGTAGCCCTCGTCACTGGCGGGAGCGCGGGCCTTGGTCTGGCGATTGCCCAGAGATTCGGAAGTGAAGGCGCCCACGTCTACATCACGGGGCGGCGGAAGGAGGCGCTCGAAGCCGCGAAGGCTTCCATTGAGGGGCATGTCACGGCGGTCACCGCGGACGCCACAGTGTCGGGTGACCTCGACAATGTGGTCGAGGCTATCCGTCAGGAGAGCGGGCACCTCGATGTGATCGTCGCGAACGCTGGAAGCATTGAGCGGTTGAACTTCGGGGATGTGACCGAGGAACACTTCGACCGCACATTCGACCTCAATGCCCGCGGCACACTGTTCACCGTCCAGAAGGCGCTGCCGATTCTACGAACGGGCGGCTCGATCGTTTTGCTGGGCTCGATCACGGCATTCAAGGGGCAACCCGGGGCAGGGGTTTACAGCGCGGCGAAGGCCGCCGTGCGCTCCTACGCGCGCACGTGGGCGGCAGAGTTCGGCGACCGGGGTCTTCGGGTCAACGTGCTGAGTCCGGGGCCGATCGACACACTCATCATCGACGGACAGGCCGAGTACTTCGGTCAAGATCCAGTAGCTCTCCGAGCCCATATGAGTACCCTTGTCCCGATGGGCCGCCTCGGGCTTTCCGAGGAGATCGCCAATGGTGCGCTGTTTCTCGCCTCGGACGAGAGCAGTTTCATGACAGGTGCAGAACTCTGCATCGACGGCGGTATGGCTCAGGTATAGCCCACTTCGGTCGGAGCAGAACTGGTCATGAGCTTTTCCTGCGTTTTTGGCGCGGGATCACTCCGCTCATTCGTATCGTTCGTAGCATCGGTGAGTTCGAGAACTCCGGGTACGGCAGTTAGCTTGTCGCCGTTCGATGGCTGAAAACTTGGCTGCTCGGGAACTGCTGACGGTCAGTCGCGTTGAACCTCGGGGGAGGTCGACTGACCGCTCCTGCGGGAACTTCGACGGGTGATCTGCCTGGCAATAAGGGTGATCGCGGCCCATGTGGACGTAACCCCAGTCGCAGAGGGGGCGCAACGCCTCGGCGAGGCTGACCCCGAAGGGTGTCAAGGAGTACTCCACGTGCGGGGGCACCTCCCGAAAGTCCTTGCGCGCACGACTAGGTACTTCCACCGGCCGCCAACCACCGATAGTGCTGCGTCGAGCCCACAGCAGTACTGGCGATCGGTTCTCATCGTGGCTCCTGTTTTACGAAGACACCCACGCTGGAGGCACTTACAAAAAAGTAGGTACTTGCCCGTGGAAAGGCACGGCATGTTCCCTCGGTTCTGGCGTAGGCAATCGGCCTGGCCGTCAAGCCCCGTCCCGGGTTCGGGAGCACGAGCCTCGGCGTCGGGGAGGCAGACCAAACCAACCGAATGCGCGAAAGGCACATCGATCATGCCCGACACGTCCAGCACCACCGACATCTCCGCCGCCTCCGAGAGCCGGCCCTCCGCGGAACGTCGTCCTACTTCGAGGAGCATTCACGTGCCTGCCAGCAGCGCTGCCGCCGACCGCGCGGCTCAGACCCTGTCCCGCCCGTTCACCCTGCGCGGGCTCACCGTCCCGAACCGGATCGTCATGGCGCCGATGACGCGCGACTTCTCGCCGGGCGGCGTCCCCGGTGCCGATGTGGCGCGGTACTACGCACGCCGGGCGGCCGGCGGGGTCGGGCTGATCGTCACCGAGGGAACGTACATCCGTCACGACTCGGCGGGGGACAGCGTCCGGGCGCCGCTATTCCACGGCGAGGACGTGCTGACAGGCTGGAAGAACGTGGTGGCGGAGGTGCACCGCGCGGGCGGCCGCATCATGGCGCAGATCTGCCACGTCGGGGTGCAGCGCCCCGAGGGCGCGGGCCCGGTCCCCGACGCCCCGACGGTCAGCCCGTCGGGCATCGGGCTGGACGGCGCCCCGGCCGGTAAGGCCATGACCCAGGACGACCTGGACGCGGTGATCGCGGCCTTCGCCGAGGCCGCCGCCGCGGCCGAGCGCACCGGCTTCGACGGCGTCGAACTGCACGGCGCCCATGGCCTTCTGATCGACGAGTTCCTGTGGGAGCGCACCAACCGCCGCACCGACGGCTACGGCGGCGACCCGGTCGCCCGTACCCGCTTCGCCGCCGAGATCGTGGCCGCCTGCCGGAAGGCCGTCTCCGCCGACTTCCCGATCGTCTTCCGCACCTCGCAGTGGAAGCTGAACAACTACGACGCGCGGCTGGCCACCACCCCGCAGGAGCTGGAGGCGGTCCTCGCCCCGCTCGCGGAGGCCGGGGTGGACGCCTTCCACTCCTCCACCCGCCGGTACTGGGTGCCGGAGTTCGAGGACTCGGACCTGAATCTCGCGGGCTGGACGAAGAAGCTCACCGGCAAGGCCACCATCAGCGTCGGCTCCGTCGGCCTGGACAAGGAGTTCGAACCGGGGTTCCACAGCGGGAGCCGGACCGGGGTGGCGGGCATCGAGAACCTGCTGGACCGGCTGGAGCGGGACGAGTTCGACCTGATCGCGGTCGGCCGGGCCCTGATCGCCGACCCGGAGTGGGCTCGCAAGGTCCTCACCGCGGACACGGAGGCGCTGATCCCGTTCACCGTCGACCAGGTCGCCACCCTGCGCTGACGTCGGGTCCCGGCATCCGCCCTCACCGATTCAGCTCAGGCACGAGTCCATGCACCGAAGCGGATTTATGTACGGATGAGTCCTCGACTGCGGTCCGGTGGCTCACTCTGATCATCGGCCAACAACAAGTCCCCTCCCGCCAGCAAGTACCTACTTTGGGGTAAGTGCCTCCAGGTGGTGGCGGACGGAAGGGTATGTCCAGATGACTGAGCGTGGGTTCTACTGCGGATTGGACGCCGCACTGTCCGTCGTCGGGGGCAGGTGGAAGTTTCTGGTGCTGTGGCAGCTCGCCGTGCACGGTCCCCAGCGGTTCGGCCAGCTGCGCCGCCTTGTCGACGGCGTTACCGAGAAAGTGCTGATCGGTGCGCTCAAAGACCTTGAGGCAGACTGCATTGTCCTCCGCAAGGACTTCCAGGAGCTTCCCCCTCACGTCGAATACTCCCTGACACCGTTCGGCTCGAGTCTGGCTGAAGCGCTGCGCCCGCTGTGCGAATGGGGATACGCCCACATGGATCGGACAGGGGCGTTGGCGAGCCAACCCGTCAGATCCTGATGGATGACGATGCTGAGAGGCAATGCCGTTGTCTTTGCCGTGGGCGTAGCCTGCTTGGCAGTGGATCCCGGGGGTGGTTCGGGTGGCTGCGAGTGAGCCGTTTCCAACTTGGCAGAGCAGAAGGTCAGTTGGCATAGAGGTGGCGTTGAGGAAATAGTGAAGCTCCTGGTAGACGGGTTGTCGACCAAGATCAACCTGTCCGCCCGGAGCATCATGTGCTTGTCTACCCATCGGGGATCGATCTGTCCAGTGCAACTCTGCGGTACCTGTCCGGTCTGTTGGCCGCCCCGGCGCCGGGAGCGTGGGACGCGGTGGCGCCGGCTCGGTACGGACCGGCAGGCGCTGCTGGTCCTGGCCCATTTGCGGTGCGGTCACACCTACACCCAGCTCGCCGCCGGGTTCGGCGTCGGGATTGCCACCGTCTACCGGTACATCGGCGAGGCAGTCGAGGTCCTGGCGGCCCTCGCCCCCGACCTCACCACAGCGATCCGGACTGCCGCCCGCAAGGCGTTCGTGATCCTGGACGGCACGCCGCTCCCGATCGACCGGATCGCCGCCGACCGCCCCTTCTACTCGGGTAAACACAAGAAACACGGGATGAACGTGCAGGTCATCGCCGATCCTTTTAGCCGACTGCTGTGGGCCTCGCCCGCCCTGCCCGGCGCAGTCCACGACATCAAGGCGGCCCGCGCCCACGGCATCATCGGCGCCTTGGCGGACGCCGAGGTGCGCTGCTGGGCCGACAAGGGGTACCAGGGGACCGGCGGCACGGTTCGCGTCCCCTACCGGGGCCGCTGGGACAAGCTCTCCGAGGGCCAGCAGGCGGTCAACGTTTCCCATGCCAAGATCCGCGCCTTGGGCGAGCAAGCGATGGCCACCCTCAAGTCCTGGCGGCTGCTGCGCAAGCTCCGCTGCAGTACAACCCGCATCACCAACCTGGTCAAGGCCGTCATCACGCTGCACCTGGCGACGTCAGGCTGAGGTCGGAAAAGGCTCATCCTGCGACGACTCCGTGTGCTGCTGGGTGATGTCCCCACCTGGGCGGCGATGTGACGTGTCGTCGACGTCTCGATCGTCATTTTGCGTCACTACCGGCCTCAGAGCTCTGCGCACGCCGTGGTCACGTCCAGGTCGTGGCCGGCCTCAAGGCCGGGCCGGCGTTTACCGCATCCAGCGAATCGAGGAGTGCGGCTATCGGGCCGTGTGGGCCCGGCTGACTGCCGCCCTGCACTTTCGCTCGAGAGGGGAGTTTTCCAGTTCCCGAAGGCGTCCTGCGGTTGGTGCGAGGTCGTCACCCGGCCTGGGCGCTCTGCACATGTCGTGGTTTCCAGGACGGCCTCAGACGAGTCCGCGCTCGGCGAGGCTGCGGCCGGTTTCCTCGATCGTGTCGGGGATCGAGTGGAGCGGGCGGGCCAGGAGCGCCTCGGCGGGGTCGTGGTCGAAGCGCTGCGTCGAGCCGATGAGCCATCGGTTGTCGCGCAGCTGAGGTTCGAACACGCTCGCGACCCAGGTGAGCCATGTCGGCATCGCCCGTGTGGGGATCTTCCGGCTCGCCTCGGGAAGCCTCTCGCGGAGTACCGCGGCGACGTCGATGAGCGAGGACGGGTCGGTCGCGACGATCGTGCGATGTGCGCCCGCCGTTTCGGAGGTCATGGCCTCGATGTGCGCGTCGGCGACGTCTCGCACGTGTACCCACGGGAGTCGCAGGTCTGGGACCATCGGCAGCGCGCCGGCCATGATCTGCTGGATCGCCGAGACCGAGGTTCCTGGGTCGTCGGAGAGGAGGGGCCCGATGACCGCGCCCGGGTTGATGACGGCGAGCCGGTCGCGCACGCCGCGTCGGTCGGCGATGTCCCACGCCGCGCGCTCGGCCCGGACCTTCGAAACTACGTAGGCACCGAGGCCGCGGCGGTCGAGTGGGGTCCAGTCGGATGCAGTGAAGAGGTGATCTCTGCGTGCCGGGGCGTACTGCACCGCCGCGAGAGACGAGGTGACGACCACGCGCTCCACGCCTGCATCGAGCGCCGCGTCGATGGCCCGCGTCGTGCCCTGTACGGCGGGGCGGATCAAGTCCTCCGGGTTGTTCGGCTTCGTCGTGACGAAGGGGGAAGCGACGTGCAGTACGAACCGGCAGCCCGCGGTCGCTGCTGCCCATCCCTCGTCCGACAGCAGATCGAGCTGCAGGGTCTCCAACAACGTGTCGTCTGCGCCTGCCTCTGCCATCGCAGCGCGCACCTCGGCGGCGCGGGCCGGTGACCGCACCGACCCGCGGACCGCGTATCCGCGACGCAGAAGCTCTGCCGCTGTGTGACCGCCGATGAACCCCGAGACACCCGTGACAAGGACCGTGTCTGTCATACCTGCCCCAGTGATCGCCTTATCTTGACAGTGAGTAGTTTACGGAGGGTCTGCTCACTGTCAAGATAAGGACTTGATGATGTCCGAAGAGCCGAGGGCCGGCGATCGTTACCACCACGGCAATCTGCGCGCGGCGCTACTCGACAGCGCGCTAGAAGTGCTGTCCGAGAGCGGTGTCGCCGGGTTCAGCATGCGCGAGGCCGCACGGCGGGCGGGAGTGTCGCAGTCCGCCCCCAAGCACCACTTCGGCGACGCGCGCGGGCTACTCGGCGCGCTCGCCACGCGCGCCTACCGCCAGCTCTGCGACCGGCTGGAGGCGGTGGAGGTCGTCGGGCGCGATGTGCGGGAGCGGGTCGCGGCGCTCTCGGCCGAATATGTTGCGTTCGCCCGGGACAACCGCGCGCTGTTCGACCTCATGTGGCGCATGACCCAGTTCGACTTCAACGATCCAGACCTGGCCGAGCAGAAGCACCGGGCGCTCCGCGCCCTGGACCGTGGCCTGCGCGGCCAGGATGCGCAACTTCCGGACAGGGCGGACCCCGCGCTGGTGCCGAGCTACGCAGTGTGGTCACTCGTGCACGGCTATACAAGCCTCGCACTGGAGGGCGCGATCGACGAAGACACCTCAGATCCGTTGACGAGCGACTTGCTCCCCGCGATGCTGCGGCTCCTCGATGTGTCCCCGACCGACCGTGACCCGTCGACCGTCGCGGCTAAGCCTTGATCCACCCGACAACCGCCGGTCCATGCGTCGGACATGAAGGCGCGGATGCCCTGTGAACTGGGGTGATGGGACTTCCCGCACTTCCATGTCCATAGAGTGAGAGAACACCCGTGGGATGCGACTCTCCCATGCCGCTTCGGCGGTGTCACCCGTGCAGGGGACCCATTTGAGAACGAGGGTGTGCCCTGCCGGATCCACGACCTCGTAGGCGCACCCACAGATCAACCCCACCCGCGTCTCAGGCTGGCGGTCCGAACACCAGCGGGCCGAGGACGAACTCGACGATCCCCGCACCCTGGCCCTGTCCGACTGGGACGCCCTGTCCGCGCTCGCGGATGCTCTGGTCCAGCGCTCCTACGAGCACAGCCAAGAGCCGGAAGAGGGGACAGGCCGGTCGGTGCGGATTGCCCTCCAGCAGCCGCGAGCGAAGGGAGACGGCCGCGTCGGACGACCACGATCGCTCCCCCTCCCCGGGATGGAAGGCCCGCCCCAACGCGGGCAGGACCGGAAGCGGCGTTCGGACTCCACGCGAACCGGGTCGGCCGCCATGCAGACGGTCGGCACATAGTCGACGGCATCACCCTCCCTCTGGGGCCCCGGTGAAACGCTGTGCCTGCTCGGCCCAACAGGTCGGGCGAGCGTTCCTGGGAGGGCACTTGGCCGTCGGCTATGTGAGGTGACGAGCTACTTTGGTGGCGCCGTTGAGGAGATACTCCAGCGGCCCCCGCCGGAAGAATCGGGACCAGACGACGGCCAGCACTGTCACAGAGGCGAAGAAGCCGAGCAGCACCCGCAGCGGGGAGCCGGGGAGTTCCTCGATGCCCAGCATCCGGATGCCCACGACGTGGAAGACGTACGCGGTCAACGACATCGTGCCGACCGCGATCACCGGGGCGACGCACTTCCGGACGCGCGGGAACCGGTCGACTGCGGTGAGGCCGCCCACAGCCACGCCGGGGTGTCTCCGGTCGGATAACCGGCGGCGTCGGACCACCAGGCCGACATGACCGCCCCGGGTTCCCACGCGGAGTGCGCGAGCGCGGATCGGACCCCCGGCACCAGGTGCAGGGCCAGCCAGGAGCCACCGTAGCCGACAGCGGCGAGCGCGCCTCCCGCGATGGCCAGCCGGATGCGTACCGCCGTGGAGGCGAGGTCGAGGCGGGCCACTGCCATGCCCGCGATGACGAACGGGACCCAGGCCAGCGCCAGCCCGCCAGGAAGGCGAACAGGGCGGAGGCTCGGCCGTGCGCGAGTTCCATGGCGAAGCCGGTGGCACCGCCGACGGACGGGTCGGGGCCGACGTGCGCCGCGTACATTCCGAACACCGCGAGGCCGCGTGCGAGGTCCACGCCGATCAGACGGTGTACGGGCGTGGGAGCGGGGGCGGTGGGGGCTCGACGGAGGGAGCCGTCCGCTGTTCTGGGGAAGTGTTCTGGGTCATGAAGCCGAGGCTGGTCGGCGGGCGTTTCCGGCTGTATCCGGCGAAGGTCGGGAGCAGCTCCGCCGTTCGTCGTGACCGCCCCCGCCGAGTGGCTGGAGCCACCCCGCCGGCCATCGGGTTCATCGCTGTTCGGCCCGGTGTGGCGCTGTGCGTCCGTAGTCTTGGCCCGGGAGTGGCTACGGTGGCGGGCAGTGGGACGGAGCGGCTGTGATCCGGGTACAGGTGGTGGACGACGAGGCCCTGATCCGGTCCGGTTTCCAGTTCATCCTCAACGCGGCGGGCGACATCGACGTGGTCGCCACGTCAGGCGGCGCGGAGGCCCTGGACACCGCGCTCCGGGTGCGCCCCGATGTCGTCCTGCTGGACATCCGGATGCCGGACGTCGACGGCCTCACCGTGCTGCGCGGCATCCGGGCGATGTCGGAGCCCCCGGTGGTGGCCATGCTGACCACTTTCGACTCCGACGAATACATCCTGACCGCGCTCCGTGGCGGAGCGGCCGGGTTCATCCTCAAGGACACCGAGCCCGAGCAACTGGCCCAGCTGGTACGGACGCTCGCCGCGGGTGGGGTGGTGCTCTCCCCGAAGGCGTCCAGCGCCATACTCCACGCCCACCAGGACGCAGACGCCGACACGGACGCCGATGATGCCGAGGTGCGGCGCGTGGAGCTGCTCACGGGCCGGGAACGGGAGGTCCTCGTGCTGATCGCGGAGGGGTGTCGAACACCGACATCGGCGCGCGAATCCATCTCAGCCCGGGCACGGTGAAGGACTACGTCAGCGCGATCCTTGCCAAGTTGCGGGTGAGTAGCCGGGTGCGGGCGGCGCTGCTTGCCCAGCAGGCCGGGCTGCTGCGCGGCGGATCGTCCGGGGCCGGGGGTGTCCGATGAGGTGGCGCCGGATACCCGCTCCCCTGCTGGACGCGCTGCTCGTCGGTGTCGCGGCGGTCGATGTTTGGCTCACTTCCGACGATGAGTCCTGGTCGGTGATGGTGTGGTCGGCCGTGGGATGTCTCGCGCTCGCTTTCCGGCGCCGGTTTCCCCTGTCGGTGTTCGTGGCGGCGTTGCCGTCCGCGGTGTTCCTGGCGGTCATGGTCGCCCCTTTGGCGGCTCTCTACACCCTCGCCGCGCGGGTCCGCGACCGTCGGCTGCTGGTGGTGTGCGCCATGCTGTCCGCCGCCGCCTCGGCCATGCCGTGGCCGCTGTCCGACTACGCGTCGGACGGCCGAACGTGGACGCTGGTCCACTTCGTCTATCTCCTCGCCCCGGCCGCCGCTCCCGTCCTTCTGGGACAGCTGGTGCAGGCCCGGCACGATCTGTCGCTGCGGCTCGCGGAGGTCGAGGAGGCCCGTGAGCACGAGCGCCGGATGCACGCCCAGAACGTGCTGGCGCGCGAACGCGCCCAGCTCGCGAGGGAGATGCACGACGTCGTGTCCCACCAGGTCACCCTGATCGCGGTGCGGGCCGGGGCGCTTCAGGTGGGCACCACCGACCCGGACACCAAGGACGCCGCCCGCACCATCCGCGAACTCAGCGTGACCACCCTGGACGAGTTGCGCCACATGGTCACCCTGCTCCGCGCCTCCGGCATCCGGGCCGGCGAACTCACCCCGCAGCCGACCCTCGCCGACCTCCAACGGCTGATCGGCACGAGCGGGATCGAAGCCCGACTGGAGGGTGAACTGCCCTCCGCCATCGCCGCACCGGTGCAGCGCGCCATCTACCGCACCGTCCAGGAAGCGCTCACCAACGTCCGCAAACACGCTCCCGGCGCCACCGCCACCGTACGGCTGTGGCACGACGACGGCGCACTGGGCGTGACCATCACCAACACCCCGCCGACCCGCCCCATCCTGCGCCTCCCCAGCGCACACCACGGATTGATCGGCCTGCGCGAGCGGGCCGAGAACCTCAAGGGCAACTTCGCCTCGGGGCCGACCGTCGACGGGGGCTACAACGTCCGGATGCGTGTACCGACCGAGACGGGAAGCGACGCCATCGGACGATGATGCCTGCTGGCCCTACGGTCCGAAGGACCGACAGTGTGGAGGTCCGCGGAATCACTTCCGGCGGTACGCATTGAACCAACCGCTTCCATTGTCGGCCGCCGTGCTGGGGATCACGCGACCACCCTGCGACCATATCCCTCCGCTTACCGCTCTGACCTGTGGTGATCCCTTGTCGTGGCGACAAGTGCGGGACAGGAATATGGAATAGCGTGCCAAGCAGTGCGAATCCGCTTCAGCGCTGAGGTAGGGGTTCGGGCTCGTGCAGGGCATGCTCGTGGTCACATGTCTCGTCGAGGCCGTAGGTCTCCCAAGCGGGGAAGGGGTCGTCCCAGGCCGACCAGCCCCGGGCGCCCAGTGCGTGCTCATCGTCGGTGAGCAGGCATGCGGACAGGGCGTGGTGCAGGGCGGCGGGGTGCAGGTCGGTGCCGATGAAGACGAGTTCCTGGCCGCGCTCGGCGGCTTCGCCGGCCTCGCTGTGGCCGTCCCATGCTCCGGAGGGCTCGAACCGGGCGACGGCGCCTGCCTGTGACCACAGTCCGGTCACCCGCGGGCGGGTGGCCAGCCAGAAGAAGCCCTTGGAGCGCAGGACGCCGCCGTAGGTCCTGGTGTCCAGGTCCGTGGCGACGAAGTCCCATAGCCGGGCGGGATGAAAGGGCCGGGTGGCACGGAAGACGCTGCTGGAGATGCCGTACTCCTCGGTCTCCGGCACATGGTCGCCGTTGAGTTCCCTCACCCAGCCGGGGGCCTGCTGGGCGCGTTCGAGGTCGAAGCGGCCGGTGCCGAGCACGTCCGTGGGGGCGACCCGGCCGTGGGTGGCGGGTACGAGTCGGGCGGCCGGGTTGAGCCGGGTCAGTGCTGCCGCCAGCCGTTCGGCCGTGTCGGGGGTGACCAGGTCGAGCTTGTTGAGGACGATGACATCGGCGAACTCGACCTGGTCCATGAGGAGATCGCTGACGGTGCGCTCGTCGTCCTCGTACTGGTCAAGCCCCCGCGCGACCAGCTCGTCGCCGTCGGCTAGCTCCGGGAGGAAGTTCGCGGCGTCGACGACCGTGACCATGGTGTCGAGCCGTGCGACCTCGTCCAGCGTGGCGCCGTCGTCGCGGGGGAAGGCGAAAGTGGCGGCGACGGGCATGGGCTCGGAGATGCCGCTGGACTCGATGAGGAGATAGTCGAACCGTCCTTCCCCGGCGAGCCGGTCCACCTCCTCCAGCAGGTCGTCGCGCAGGGTGCAGCAGATGCAGCCGTTCGTCATCTCGACGAGGCGCTCTTCGGTGCGCGAGAGAGCCGCGTCGCCGTCGCGGACGAGCGCGGCGTCGATGTTCACCTCGCTCATGTCGTTGACGATGACGGCGACCCGCAGCCCGTCGCGGTTGTTGAGGAGGTGATTGAGGAGGGTGGTCTTGCCCGATCCCAGGAAACCCGACAAGACCGTCACCGGAAGCTGGTCGGCCATGGCGCGGTCAGCCCTCGGGGCGCAGCAGACCACGCCGGTAGGCGGGGACGAGCCGCCGTGGCACCTGGTGTTCGCGACCGTCGATGGTGATGGCCACCAGGTCCGGCGCGCTTGCCTTCCACTGCGCGCGGCGGTGGCGGGTGTTGCTCCGGGACATCTTCCGCTTGGGCACGGCCATGATGTATGGGTCCTTTTCTGCTCGGCGTTGTCCCTGTAACCATACATGAAAATGGATTCCGTTTTCATGTAGCGTGCTGGTTGCTGTGAGGCCGTCGCTCAGGAGGAAAAGTGCCGTTGGTGATGTTGCGGGTGCGCAGGAGCGCTTATGCGCTCGTCACCGCCATCGGACGGGGGCCGGAGTGAGGGGCCGCGGCTTGCTGGGCGTGGTGTCCGGCAACACCCCGGAATCCCCGGGCCGCGTCCTGGACCTGCTGCGGCTCGCCTCGCCCGACGCGCTGGTGCGCGCGCGGGCCGCCGCATCCCCGCATGTGGTGCTCGCGCTCCCCGACAACGTCGACGCCGGGTCGTTTCTGGCCGAGCTGTGGCGGACCCCGCTGGGCAGGACCCCGCTGTCCGACCACTACGACCTCGCACCCCTCGCCGCCGGCATCGACCACGGCGCCGCCTCGCCCCAGCGCCGGGCCGTGAACTGGCCCTCGGCGCCGACCACTGAGCCTGCTTGCCCGATCCGCTGCTCGGCGCCACGGCACAGGACCCTGAGGGTTGAACCGTGGGAGGGGAACCCGGCCCATGACACGGCGGCTACGCAGGACCGCTGTCGAGTGCGGTAAGGCTCAGCTCGCGGGCAGGTCGGGTATCGACGATCCGACCCTGCCGCATGACGGCGACACGGTGTGCGAAGTGGCGTACGAGCGTGAGGTCATGGCAGATGAACAGGTACGCCAGACCTCGGTCCTCCTGGAGGGCGGTGAGCAGGTTCAGCACGCCCGCGCGCACCGACGGGTCGAGTGCCGACACCGGTTCGTCCAGCACCAGCAACCGGGGCTCACCGGCCAGCGCCCGCGCGATTCCGACGCGCTGGCATTGCCCGCCGGACAGTTCGTGCGGCAGGTGGTCGCCCAGCGCGGTGTCGAGGCCGACTGTCTCCATCAGCTTCTCGACCTGGCCGGTTGCCAGTGGCCTCCGTTGTGCGCGCAGGGGTTCGGCGATCGCGTCGCGGACTGGCAGCCGGGGGCTGAGCGAGCCGTAGGGGTCCTGGAAGACCGGCTGGAACCGGGGCCGCAGCGGGCGCAGTTCGCGCTCCCGCAGGCTGGTGAGCTCCTGCCCATCGAAGCGTACGCTCCCGCCGTCCGGGCGGCGCAGGGCGAGTGTGGCCAGGGCGGTGGAGGATTTTCCGCAGCCCGATGGGCCGATCAGGGCGAGTGTTTCCCCCGGGTGGACCTCGAAGGAGACCTTGTCGACGGCGGTGTGGCGGCCGTAGCGGACGACAAGGTCCGTCACCTTCAGCAGCGGGTCGCTCATGCTGTCGCCTTCCGTGAGAAGAGTCCGGTCGCCGGCACGGGAAGGTCCGTCGAGTGGTGGCAGGCGGCCAGCTGTCCCGGCTCCCCGGCGGCGGCCAGCGCGGGCTCCTGGTCCTCGCAGTCCTGCCGGGCCAGCGGGCAGCGCGGTGCGAAGGCGCAGCCCCGTGGGAGGTGCGTCGGCGACGGAGGCGCACCGGCGATCGACGGCAGCCACCGGTCCGCCGCGTCCACCTCGGCGGGTGGCAGTGAGGCGATCAGGCCCGCGGTGTACGGCGCTCGGGGGGCGCGGAACACCGGCTCCACCGGGCCCGATTCCACGGCCCGCCCCGCGTACATGACCACAACCCGGTCCGCGTGCCGCGCGACGATCCGCAGGTCATGTGTGATCAGCACCAGTGCCGCGCCGGTCGCTTCGCGGGCGGTTGCCAGGGCCTCCAGTACCTGGGCCTCGACTGCCGGGTCCAGCGCGGTCGTCGGCTCGTCGGCGATGACCAGTTCCGGCTCGTTCACCATCGCCATGGCGATCACCGCTCGTTGTCGCATACCGCCGGAGAACTCGTGCGGATACGCCCGCGCCCGTCGCGCGGCGTCCGCGATGCCCACGCGGTCCAGGGCTGCCACGGCGCGGGCCCGGGCCTCCTGGCGGGAGGTCTTCGCGACGGACCGCACGGCCGCGGTGATCTGGTCGCCGACCGTGTGGACCGGGCTGAGCACGGTCAGCGCGTCCTGCGGCACGAACGCCATCCGGCGGCCCCACACGCCCGCGTACGACGCTCCCCTCAGCTCGCGCCCGCGCAGCCGTACGCTGCCGGTGACGCCGGCCCCGTGCGGTGGCATCCCGAGGACCGCCCGCGCGGTCAGGGACTTCCCCGCTCCCGACTCCCCGACGAGCGCGACGACTTCGCCTTGGCGCACTCCGAACGACAACCCCCGCACGGCGGGTATGGCGTGACCCCCGCCTCTCAGGGTCACGTGAAGATCGCGCACTGCGAGGAGCGGTTCGGGCATGGGCGGTCACCTTCGGTGCGGAGGGTGCGGATCGGACATGTATGCGGGGCGGGCGGAGACCTCACGGGCCGGTGTCGCGGCGCGTGCGCAGGCCCGCGGTCGACAGGGAGACCGCCAGCCCGGCCAGCAGGGCGAGTGCGAGTGCCGGCGCGAGGGCGGCCCAGGGGGCCCGCTCGACGTACAGCCGTGATTCGTCGAGCATGAGGCCCCATTCGGGAGCGGGGGGCTGGGCGCCGAGCCCCAGGAAACCGAGCGAGGCCAGAGCCAGCGCGATTCCGGGAAGCCGCAGTACCGCGTGGCGGGCGACTGGACCGGCGACCGCGGGAAGTATGTGCCGGGTGAGAATCCACAACGGCCTTGCCCCGATGGCCCGTTGCGCCGCCAGATACGCCGCCGCGCGCGTCTCCACCACCAGCGCCGCCGCATGCGCGGCCAGCGGGGGCCAGGAGACGAGGGCGACCGCAAGCGATGCTCCCGCCGTGCCGGGGCCGAGGACGGCGGCGACGAGGATGCCGACGACGACCGGGGGCAGGGCGTTGGCGATATCGGCGGTGCCGGCCGAGACGTTCGGCAGGAAGCCGAAGGCCAGGGCGAAGAGATAAGAGACCACGCACACGGCGATGGCCACGCCGACCGTAGCGGCGGCGCCGTGTCCCAGCCGGGCCAGGACGTCGCGGCCCAGTGCGTCCGTGCCGAGCGGGTGGGCGAAGGACGGCACGGCCAGGCGCCCATCGGTGTCCAGACGGTACGGATCACCGAGCAGTCCCCAGCCGATGGCGGCCGTCAGGACGGCCGCGAGCAGCACTGGCACCGCCCGGCGCAGCCGTGTCGGCTTGGGCACGACGGGCGCGGGCAGGGCCAGCGCAGCGTCCTTCAGCCCCGGCCCGAGCAGTCGGCCGCGTACGAGATGTGCCACCGCGCCGGTAGCCAGCCCGAGCGCGAGCAGGGCGAGCACAGCGCCTTGCAGCAGCGGCACGTCCTGGGACTTGGCGGCGCCAAGGGCAGTGCGCCCGAGGCCCGGCACGGCGAAGACGGTCTCCACGGCGACGGCGCCCCCCGTGAGACCGACCGCCACCAGGCCGAGCTGCGGCACCAGCGCGGGCATGGCCCGCCGCAGCGCCGCGCAGGCGATCCGGCCTCCGGTGATCCCCGAGGCCCGCCACAGTCCTGCCCACCGCTCACCGAAGGCGGCGGGCAGCGCGTCGTCGATGAGCCTGCCGACGATGCCTCCCGCCGGGACGCCCATGGCGAGGGCGGGCAGCACCATGTTCACGGGCCCCTGCCACCCGGAGGTCGGCAGCCAGCCCCACCACACCCCGAGCACGATCAACAGCACCGTCGCCAGCAGGAATTCGGGCACGGCTGCCAGCATCGCGGCCACCGCGCCACCACCTCCGCGCACCGTGCCCCGCGCGCCCCGCACCAGCGCCGGAGCACACACCGCGGCGGCGACCAGCAGCGCCACCATCAGCGACGCGCCCATCAGCGAGAGGGAGACGCCGAGCCCGGAGAGTACGGACGGCAGGACGTCGGTGCCGGAGACCCAGGATGCCCCGAAGTCCCCGCGCACCAGCCCGCCTGTCCAGTCGCCGAGCAGCGCCAGGGGCCCGGCGTCCAGTCCGAGATCCCGCCGCACGGCCGCCAGCGCCTCGCGCGTCGGCTCCTGCTCGGCGGACCGGGCGCGCAGCACGGTGAGGGCCGGGTCCCGGCCGGACAGCCACGGCAGCAGTCCGACGGCGGCGGTGACGGCGGCCAGGGCTCCTGCCCGGGTCAGGCCGGCCCGTAGGGCGGCGCTCACTTGACGTACGTCTCGTGGGTGACGAGTTCACGCTCGCGCGGGTCCTTGGCGGAGCCCACGACGTCGGTGGCGTCCCCCTGGATGACCCGCTCGTGCAGCATGGGGATCGCGGCGCCGGTGTGGAGAATCGCGGTCTCGGCCTTCAGGATCGCCGCACGCCGGGCATCGCCGGACGCGGTGGCCTCGGCCTTCCGTACCGCCCCGTCGACCGCTTGGTCGTTGAGCTGGGAGATGTTGAAGGAGCCGTCACCGGCGAAGTCGCTGTGCAGGTATGCGGCCGGGTCACCGGAGTCCAGCACGGTCGCCCGGGAGAGGATGAAGGCGTCGAACTTTCCCTTGAGCGCGTCGGATTCGATGTTGGCGTACTCGCGCACCTCCAGCTTCACCTTGAAGCCCGCGTCCCGCAGCTGCTGCTGCAGCACGGTGGCGACCTCGGGCAGCTCGGCGCGATCGGTGAAGGTTCCGATGGTGATGGACCGGCCACCCGGGTCACCGGCCCTGGCCGTCTTGGTACGGCCGTCCCGCCCCTTGGCCGCCCAGGGCAGCGCCGGACCCAGCAGCCCCCGCGCGACATCGGCGCGGCCCTCGTAGACGCCCTTGACCAGCGCCTTGGCGTCAATGGCCCGGCGTGCGGCGGCGCGTAGCGCCGGGTCGGCGAAGGGGCCGTGCTCGGTGTTGAGATAAAGGGTGTTGGTCCGGGGCATGGGGACTTCGCTGATCTGGTTCTCGTCCAGCAGCGCCGCCTGGGAGACGGGTACGGCCTCGACGATGTCGGCATCGCCGCTGCGCAGGGCGGCGGCGCGGGCGGCTCCGTCGGGCACGAAGGTGACGTCGATGCCGGCGGCCTTGGCCTTGCCGCCCCAGTAGTCCGCGTTGCGGTCGAGGGTGGCCGAGGTGGTGCCGTTCACCTTCTTCAGGACGAAGGCGCCGGTGCCGGCGCCGACCGGGCTGACGGTCTTCCCCCGGTACGCCTTGGCGGCGAGGATCGACAGCTGCGGGGAGGACAGCCGCTGTGGGACGAGCGGGTCCGCCTCGGCGGTGGTGACGGTGACGGTGCTGCCACCGCTCGCCTTCACCTTCATGTCGACCCCGTCCAGGATGCGCGGCTTGGGCGCGGCCCGGGTGGCGGCGTTCAGGGACCGTACGACGGCTTGGGCGGTGAGCGCTGACCCGTCGTGGAATTCCACTCCTTGGCGGATGGTGAAGGTCCACGTCTTATCGCCGGTTCGCCGCCACTTCGTGGCGAGGGCCGGCCGCGCGTCGCCGTCCTTGTCGAGGTTGACCAGGGTCTCGGCCGTGCTCCAGCGCGACAGCTTGAAGGCGTCGTCGCTGAGCGGGGACAGGGCGGACCGCGGCGGCTGCATCATCGCGACGCGGATGCGCTTGCCCTCGGATGCGGATCGTGTGCCGGAGGAGAAACAGCCGGTGAGCAGAAGCGAGGACGCCACGGATATCGCGGCGATGGGCAGGGTCTTGGGCAGGTTCACAGGAGTCTTCCTGAGGGCGGCGAGCTGGGAATTTACCTGTCCTTGAACTTAGCACACGATAATCATTGTCATCTTTGGTCTGGGGTGTCGGCGCATGTCGTGAACGTCTGCGCGGCGGGGGCGCGGTGCGGACGCGGCATGCCGGAGCTGGGCTTGTGGCGTCCGCCCGCGCCAAGCGCCCCGGTGGGGGTTACCAGCTGCTCTTGGTGACGCCGGGAAGTTCGCCCGCGTGCGCCATCTGGCGCAGCCGGATTCGGGAGAGGCCGAAGGCGCGCAGGTGGCCGCGGGGGCGGCCGTCGATGGAGTCGCGGTTGCGGACGCGGGTGGCGCTGGCGTCGCGTGGCTGGCGGCGCAGTTCCCGCTCGGCGGCCAGGCGTTCCCCGTCCGAGGTGTTGGGGTCGGTGATGACCCTCTTCAGCTCGGCACGGCGCTCGGCGTAGCGGGCGACGATCGCACGCCGCTGCTCGTTCTTGGCGATCTTGCTCTTCTTCGCCATCAGACCTTTCCTCCCTTGGCGCGGATGCGGGTCACGGCGGCCTCGATGCCGATCACGTCGACGGTCTTGATGCCCTTGGCGCTGAGAGTGAGCCGGACGTGGCGTCCCTCGCTGGGCAGCCAGTAGCGCTTGTGCTGGATGTTGGGGTCGAACCGGCGCTTGGTCCGGCGGTGGGAGTGGGAGATTTTCTGGCCGAAGCCGGGTTGCCGGCCGGTGAGTTGGCAGTGGGCGGACATGGTTCCTCTCCAGGTGTCCGGGGGTGGTGTGGGTGGCACAGTAGCAGCTTAATGAAAATGAAAACCAAGTTTATGTATGCTGTGGCTCATGGCACGCAATGAGCTACGCCCGATCATCAAGCTGAGGTCCACCGCGGGCACCGGCTACACCTACGTGACCCGCAAGAACCGGCGGAACGACCCCGACCGGATGACTCTGCGCAAGTACGACCCGGTCGTCGGCCGCCACGTCGACTTCCGAGAGGAGCGCTGACCGCCATGAAGCCCGGCATCCATCCCACCTACCGACCGGTCGTATTCCGTGACCGGTCCGCGGACTTCGCCTTCCTCACCCGCTCCACGGCCACCAGCGACACGACGGTCGAGTGGGAGGACGGCAACACCTACCCGGTCATCGACGTCGAGACCTCCTCGGCGAGCCACCCCTTCTACACCGGCACCCAGCGGATCATGGACACCGCGGGCCGCGTGGAGCGCTTCGAGCGGCGTTACGGACCCGGACGGAGGAGCCGGTGAACGGGGACCAGGTGTGGCTGCCCGTCGCGATCGTGGGCGGATTGCACGCCGACGCCCGCCGGGCCGCAGTCGAGGAGATCTTGCGCACGGTCCCTGGCTCCGTCGCCCTGCATCACGACCTGTCCGCCGCCACCGACAGCGCCGTGCGCCGCACCGTCCGGGACGCCACCGGCCCGCTCGACAGCGGCGACGCGCCGCTGGTGAACGACTGCGCGTGCTGCGCACTCCGTGAGGACATGGTCCCCGAACTGCTGCGGCTGGCCGCGGGCGGCGGGCATCGGCTGGCCGTGGTGGAGTTGTGGGACTCGGTCGAACCCCAGGCCATGGCCGCGGTCATCGCCGACGAGGGCGCGCCTCTGCGGTTGACCGGAGTGGCCACCGCGATCGACCCGGCGCTGGTGTTGCCGTATCTGGCGAACGGCGATGATCTGGCGGATGTCGGTCTTGCTGCCGCCCCGACCGACCAGCGCACCGTCGCCGACACCTTCGCCCGGCAACTCGAGTACCCGACCGTGATCGCCGTCGTGGAGGGCACATCGGTCGACGAGCTCCCCGACGACGGGGACCACGCCCTGCTCGCCCAGCTCACGCCCGGCGCACGGCAGGTACCTCTAGGCGAAGGCGCCCTGGGGCCCGCTCTGCTGACCGGATTCGACGTGGAGGCGGCGGCCGCCCGTCAGCACCCGGCCTGCGCGCTGCTGCCCCAGGAGAGCGACGGGCACGGCGTGAGCACCCTCGTCTGGCGCCGCGAGCGTCCCTTCCACCCGGGGCGGCTCTACGATGCGCTGGAAGATCTGAGCTGCGCCGCCGCCCGCAGCCGGGGCCGCTTCTGGCTGGCGGACCGGGGCGACACGCTGCTGTCGTGGGACGCCGCGGGCGGCGCGCTGTGCGTGGAGTCGGCCGGACCGTGGCTGGCCGCGCTGCCCGACGCCGCCTGGGAGATGGTGCCCGCCGAGCGCCGCGTCGCCGCCTCCCTCGACTGGCACCCCGAACACGGCGACCGCTGCCAGCACCTCACCTTCACCTCACCCGAACTCGACCGCGACGGTCTCCTCGCTCTGCTCGACTCCTGTCTCCTCACCGACGCCGAGTACGCGGCGGGCCCGGACGGCTGGAAAGAGCTGTCGCGCGCCTTCGACGAACTGCTCGACACGGTCGCCTGACCGCGTATCACCCCGCACCGAAAGGACTCACTCATGGCCCGCCGCGCCACCTCCGACCGGCGGGGCGCCAAGCGCCCACGCGTCAATCCGCTCTACGCCGCCGGCATCACGTATGTCGATTACAAGGACACGGATCTGCTGCGGAAGTTCATCTCCGACCGAGGCAAGATCCGCAGCCCCCGGGTGACCCATGTGACGCGACAGCAGCAGCGACAGATAGCCCGTGCCATCAAGAACGCCCGCGAGATGGCTCTGATCCCCTACGGCTCCCGGTAGCCGCCGCATCCGGCAGGGGCGGCCATCGCGCCGCCGGGGCGCAACAGGGCCGCGAGATGGTGAGAGGCCCGCCGCAGGGAGCCCTCGGCTAGGTAGTGCAGCGCCGTCGTGGAGACGGCGGCGCCCAGCGGGCGGTTCAGGTCCAGTGCGCCGGGCCACCCGGGCTCGCCGATGACCGTCTCAACGTAGCGGGCCGCGTCGGCGTGGCGGGTTCGGGCGAGCTCCAGCAGCCTCCAGTAGCAGCGGGTCCATGTCCACCGCGACGATTACCGCCTCCGGCAGCCGCCTGGCCAGCCGTGCGGTGAGGGAGCCGGGGCCGCAGCCGAGGTCGGCGACCAGCGGACGCGCTTGGCCCGCCGTGACCTGCTGATGCTGTCGCGGGACGCGGGGCTGTCACTTCGTGTTACCCTCATGCTTTTGCGTGCTCGTGACGGTTGGCGATCCTGCCTGTCCGGTTCCTCTTGTTCGTCGACTGCTCATTCCTACCGGGCCTTCCTCGGTACGTTCGCATGCGGAAGGCTCTTCATGAATCACCCTGACCTCCCCGGCACCTCGCACAGCGATCCCGCCCCGCTCATGGCCACTGCGCCAACGGTGCCCCCGGTCGCTTCCTTCGCCAGCCTGGAACTACCAACCGAGGTGCTGCGAACGCTCAGCGAACTCGGTGTGCGCGAGCCCTTCCCGATCCAAGCAGCCACGCTGCCCAACGCCCTTGCGGGACGCGATGTCCTGGGGCGCGGGCGCACCGGATCGGGCAAGACGCTCGCTTTCGGCCTACCGCTGCTCGCACGGCTGGCTGGGCGGCGCGCGGAACCGAAGCAGCCCCTGGCTCTGATCCTGGTGCCTACCCGAGAGCTGGCCCAACAGGTCACCGAGGCGCTTGCGCCATACGCAAAGGCACTGCGGCTGCGGATGGCCACGGTCGTCGGTGGCATGTCGATCGGCCGGCAGGTTGCTGCGCTGCGCGATGGAGCCGAGGTGGTCGTCGCCACCCCCGGCCGTCTGCACGACCTCATCGAGCGCAGGGCCTGCCGCCTGGGACGGGTAGGGATCACTGTCCTCGACGAGGCCGACCAGATGTGCGACATGGGCTTCCTGCCGCACGTGACCGAGGCGCTCGACCAGGTATACCCCGACGGTCAGCGGATGCTGTTCTCGGCCACTCTGGACCGCGACGTCGACCACCTGGTCCGCCGCTACCTCCGCGATCCCGTCGTCCACTCGGTCGACACGTCCGCGGGCGCGGTCACGACGATGGACCACCATGTTCTGGTCGTCCACGGCCCCGACCGGTACGCCGTCACCACGGAGATCGCCGCCCGCGACGGCCGCGTACTGCTGTTCCTGGACACCAAGCACGCGGTCGACCAGCTCACCCGGCATCTGCGGGCCAGCGGAGTGCACGCCGTGGCCCTGCACAGCGGCAAGCCCCAGCCACAGCGCACACGGGCCCTGGCGCAGTTCAAGAACGGCCAGATCACCGTCCTGGTGGCGACCAATGTCGCGGGCCGTGGCCTGCACGTCGACGACCTCGATCTCGTGGTCAACGTCGACCCGCCCACCGACCCCAAGGACTATGTGCACCGCGCGGGCCGTACCGCCCGGGCCGGTGAGTCCGGCAGCGTCGTCACGTTGGTGCTGGCGGGCCAGCGCCGCGAGATGAGCCGACTGATGGCAGAGGCCGGCATCGAGCCGACCATCACCACGGTACGCTCGGGCGAGGCGGAGCTGAGCCGGATCACCGGGGCCAAGGCCCCCTCCGGCACCCCGCTCGACGGCGGGCCGGCCGCGCCCCGGCCCAAGAACACCAACGCGCCCTTCCGCGGCCTGGGTACCAGCAAGGACACCTCCCGCGGCGCCGGCGGCAAGTCCAGAAAGGCTCGCGAGGCCCGCGAGCTCGCCGAAGCCCGCAAGGCGGCCCGGGTGCGTCGCGGCGGCTGAGAGCCGTCGCCCTGATAGTCGAAAACTTCCGAGCCCGGAACTCCGGTGCATACACCTACGAGATGAACGCCCTCGTGGTGTGCTCGGCATGACAAGCTGTGCTTCCCACTGCCCGAACCCAGGAGGTCTCCATGACCGCAGAGTCTGCATCCAAAGAAGGTTCGGAGCCGACCGACCCCGAGACGTCCGCTCTGGTGCCCGATAGCGACGGCCACTACGACCTGAAACGCAAGTTCCGGGAGGCCCTGGAGCGCAAGCGCAGTGTGCAGGCGGACGCCGCTGACCTCGCTGCGAACGTCGAGGCGTCGAAGATCCGTAGGGCGAACGGCCCGGCTGCGAGCCAGCGGTCGTTCCGGCGCAAGAGCGGCGGCTGAGTCAATGAGCTCTTTCAGCATTGCCGCTCCAGAGTGAGGGGTGTCGTCACCCACGGGCCAGCTCCCATGTAGGCGCGGTCGGCGAGGATGGGAACGCCCCGGCGTTCGCAGATCCGGATGATCCGGTGGGCGCGGGCCGCAGTGAGATCGTGCGCGCGGCCGGGATAGTCGGTGAGATCCACAGCAGCCGCCCGACCGGGTCGGTCACCATCCGCACGTTTACTCCGTGTCGGCGGTGCTTGTGGGAGAAGTCGGCCCGGCCGTCGCCGACCCGGTCGCACTCAGGGTGCCGTCGAGCAAGACGGAGTCCGGGTCCGCCTCGCAGGGCACGCAGCAGGCCAGGAGAGCGGTCGGCAAGCAGGCCGACGACGGCTGTCGTGTAGGCGTGGGCGGTGCCGACGGAGATGCCGAACCCGGCCGCGATCTGGGCGAGGGTGTCGTGCCGGCGCAGGTACACCAGGCCGACCAGGGCACGCTGGTGCGGTGGGAGCTTGCAGCGGCGGTCACACCCCCGGTGACGATGAGCATGGTGACCCACTCGACCAGGGAGTGGGGAAGGTCGAGTGCGGCAGAATGTACGTGGGGTGGCGCGCCGAGCTGAGGCCATGGCTTGTGTATTGCGCGACTGAGGGGCGCTGTGAATGAGGACAGCGGTGTACGAAACGCCTTGACTCTTCCGGGACCAGTTTGGGGCCATACGGTATGCGCGCGCCTGAACAACACCCCTGGGGGTCAAGGGGTTGCAGGTTCAAATCCTGTCGTCCCGACGGTGCATACGCAGGCCAGGGGCCCATCTCCATGTGCGTGCCAGCGGAGGACCGATCGCGGAGTGACCAGCAAGGGCACCTGGACGGTCGGCGCCGACGCGGGGCGCACCGTCGGTGTCCTGCCGCCGACTTCAGGCAGCAGGACACCGACGCCAGCACGCCCCGGGTGTCAACGGAACGCTGAGGTTTTGGACCGGCTCAGCAGGCCGCGTCGACGGAGCTCAGCTTGTTGTCGTGGGCAGGGTTGAGGTCGCCCTTGAACCACCCCGGCATGGTTCCCAGCCGCCCGGTGTAGGTGCCGTCGTAGAGGACGACGGGGGTTGGTGTCCTGTTCCAGGCCGAGGTCGCCTTGCCGTCGAGGTAGCCGGGGAGATGGTGTCGTCCGCAGCTGGGGACGGTCCAGAACAGCCCTTCGCCCCGGTAGTGCTGGAAGAAGCACGTGCCCGCCCCACAACGGTCGTACGCGTCCTGCGCGATGGCTTCGCTGCTGGCTCCAGTCACCCTGTACAGCCCGCTGACCCCGGCGACTTCGGTGAAGCGGGTCTCGGATGCGCTTGCGGAGTTCGGTCCGGCGAGTGTCGCTGCGAGCGCGGCGACACCGGCGAACACGGCTAGCAGTCTTCGCATGAATGTTCCCCCTTTTGGCTAGGAGCGGTGTGGAGGTACTGATCTGGCGCGGCAACCCTGCTGTGACCAGTTGGGCAAGAGGTGGAAGCCGCGGGGGCGAAGCGCGGTGCCAGTGCCCCCGTTCCCTCACATCGTGACGCGCGCCGTCGGCCGCGAGTTGGCGATGCGTGCAGCCTTACTTGTCGCTCTGCGCAGCCCGTCGCGCATCCGGCAGACCGCGCAGCGCCGCCTGCCGGAGTTCTCTGGGCGTCACGCCGTACGCGGCGCGGAACGCCCGGCTGAAGTCCGCCGGGCGCAGGAATCCCCACCGGGCGGCGACGGCGCTGATCGACCGCCGCCGCAGCCGGGGGTCGGTGAGGTCGGCGTGGCAGCGTTCCAGGCGGCGCCGACGTATCCAGGCGCTGACGGTTTCCGGTTCGCTTTGGAACAGCAGGTGGAGAGTGCGTACGGAGACGTGGTGGTGGGCGGCGATGGCCGCGGGGCATAACTCGGGGTCGCCCAGGTGGTGGTCGATGAAGGCGTTGATCCGGGCCAGCAGCACCGCATTGCGTGTCTCGGCGGGCAGGGAGTCCTGGACTCCGAGCCGGGTCGCCAGCAAGGTGGTGGCCAGGTCCATCCCGATGGCGCCGAGCCGGGCCAGCTCCGCCGGGCCGCAGGTGCGGGCGGCCTGCGGCAGTTGTGCCAGATACAGGCCGAGCAGGGCCGCCGACCCGGCCCGGTGCGGCAGCGGCTCGGCCAGCAGCCGGTCGGCCCGGCCGCCGGCCAGCGCCGGGACGGGGCGCGGCAGCCGCATCAGCGTCAGGCGGGTCTGGCAGCCGTGGTCGAGGAACTCGCAGGCCAGTGGATGCGAGGTGGAGAACAGGGCCATGTCGCCGGCTTGGAGGCAGGCGACGCCGCGCGCCTGCTCCAGCCGGACCGAGCTGTCCCGGACCAGGAGCAGGTAGTAGTTCTCGGGGTCGTGGCGACGGATGTGGACCGGCGAGCGGCGGGCTGTCATCGGGGAGAAATCGAAGGCTGTCACCTGGCTGTGCGGCAGCTCGACGGCTTCCGCCCGGCCCCGGAAGGCGGCCGTGTGCGCGCTGCGTACCGCCACGGGCATGACTTCGTGGCCGACCATCTCGGACCACCAGCCGAACCGCTCCGGCACCGGGACGGAATCGGTGCCCACCGTCACCACCGGCCCCGGCTCCATGCCGCCCTGTCCTGACATCTCCGTGAAAACGGGCATGCAACCGATAATGCCCGGCAGGACATCGATCGAGAAGACCGCCGCTTCGGCCGGGCGACGCTGGTGCCCGGCACACAGAGGGTTCAGCACCCGCGCGGACGGACGGGCCGCCGGGATGGTGCCGCCCGCGGTGGCCCCGGAGCGGTAGCCACCGCGGATACACGAAGGCCGCCCGGAGTCCGGGCGGCCTTCACGCGTTCCGTCCGCGGTTGCGGTCAGTCATCGGCGCCGTGGGGGAGGCCGTCGTCGAGGACGATGCGGATGGTCTCACCCTGGCCTGCGATGTTGGTGAGCTCGGTCGCGATGCGGTTGTAGGTGGTCGTCGCCAGGGCCCAGTCGGCCTCCAGCGGGGCGGCGGTGGAGCGGGTGTTCCACAGTTCGATCAGTAGGGCGATGAGAGAGCGTCCGGACAGGACGGTCTGGATGCGGCCCTCTTTGATGTCCTCCACCGCGGGCGGGGTGCGGAAGTGGCCGTGGTCGACGGCCAGGGCGGCGAGCCACTCCCAGGTGTCGCGGTGCGCGACGAGTTCGGCGGAGGCGACGCCGGCGGCTTTCAGCAGCAGGACGCCGTGGGTGACCCGTGGGTCCTCGGACTGACTCCCGGAAGCCTGCGGCGCGGAGGGCAAGGCTTGCACGGGGGCCTCGGTGCCGCGGTAGGCGGTCTCGATCGCATGCCTGAGGGCGAGGTCCTGGTCGTCGTCCTTGGTCTCGGCCTGCGGCTGCCGCTCGATGCTCTCCATGGTCTCCCCCTGCTGATCGACGCCGGTCTCGGCGTGCTGGTGCGCTGTGGTGACGGCGGAGCCAGGCCCAAGTTCGTGGTCTGTCGGCATCCCGGAATCCGCGAGCTGCGCCTCGGGGGCTTCCTTCGAAGGCTTCTCTGCCCCATCGTCCTGGGCTGGCCGGTCACCCTGAATCGGGCCATCGGCCCCGGGGAGGGCGGCGTGGCGCAGGACGTCGGTGAGGTCCAGGAGTTGCCGGAGCTCGGCCCGGGTCTCGTTCAGGTCGTTGATCATCCGGTCTTGGCGTCGGCGTACTTCGCGGTTCTCCTCGCGCAGTCCGGTGACGCCCGTCTGGACTGCTTCTTGGATCTTCAGGCGGCTCTGTGCGATCCCTCCATGTAGTGCGGACAGCCCGACCGTCGGGTCGTCGAGACGCTCCAGTTGTCTGCGGGTCTCCCGCAGCTCTTTCGTCGCGTCCTCGAACGCCTGTTTCCACCCCACGTAACTCCCTGATTACTCTGAGCGTGCGATCGCTCGTATCTCCCCACAGGAACCTCGTATGATGCGGCGATTTTCGGTCCTTTGTCGGGCGGCGCGCGCAGGATCGTGTCTGCCCGGGCGTCGACGCGTCTTGTGCCGGATTGTGCCGGAGGCGTTCGCTTCCAGGCTTCGGGTGACGCCTGGCTCCCGGCTAACGACCTTGTGCACGGTGAGCCGTGACATGTCGAGGGCCTGCCGGTTCTTGCCCGGAACAGCGCACTGTTCGCCTTCCTCCAAAGAGTCGGATCATGCAAGCTTGCCGCTGACGTGCGCGCAGGACGCACGCGGAGAGCTCGGGGAGGACGCGATCGTGAGCCGACGGGTGGGGGCGACAGCGGCGGACGGCGATGCGGGCGCTGGGAGCGGGGTGGACGGCCGCGCGCTCGCTGCGGCCTCGGTCACTGTGCTGCTGTGGGCATCGTCGTTCATCGCGATCCGCAGCTCCGCTGCGCATTTCGGGCCGGGCGCGCTCGCCTTCGGCAGGCTGGCGGTGGCGTCCGTCGTGTTGAGCGGTCTCCTGCTGATCCGGCGTGGCGGGTTCCCGCCCCGCAAGGCGTGGCCCGGCATCCTCGCCTCGGGAGTCCTGTGGTTCGGCGCGTACACGGTCGCGTTGAACCGGGGTGAGCAGATCGTGGATGCCGGTACGGCGTCCCTGATCGTCAATGTCGGTCCGATCCTGATGGCGCTCCTGGGCGGGTGGCTGTTGAAGGAGGGCTTCCCGCCCAAGCTCATGGCGGGCGTGGCGGTGTCGTTCGCCGGGGCCGTGGTGGTCGGACTGTCCACGTCCGGTGGGGGAGGATCGTCGCTCCTCGGCGTCCTGCTCTGCCTGTTCGCGGCAGTGGTGTACGCGGTGGGCGTAGTGGTGCAGAAGCCGGCGTTGAAGCACGCCACACCGATGCAGGTGACGACGTTCGGTGCGCTTGCCGGAGCGCTGGTATGCCTGCCGTTCGCGGGCCAGTTGGTGTCGCAGGTAAGCCGGGCTCCCACGTCGGCGACGTTGCAGATGGTGTACCTGGGCGTCTTCCCGACCGCTCTCGCGTTCACCACGTGGGCCTATGCGATCTCTCGTACGACCGCCGGGAAGATGGGTGCGACGACCTATGCGGTGCCGGTGCTCGTCGTCTTCATGTCGTGGTTGTTCCTCGGCGAGGTGCCCGGCTGGCTGACGCTGCTCGGCGGCCTCCTGTGCCTGTCCGGGGTCGCGGTGTCGCGGATGCGGGGGAATGTGAAGGCTCAGGCTCCGGAGGACGCGCGAGGCAGCCGAGCGGCTGCGGAGCCCGACGCGTCGGCGGAGTCGGCACGGTAGCCGACTGTCGGGGCGGTGCCGAGGGCGTGCGCCTGCGCACCGGGCAATGGCTGGGTCCAGACAGCACATCTGCTCCAGGACTTCGTCGCGGACCTCCGCGAAGTCCGCCGGTTCGCCTTGCAGGAGGGGGCGGACGAGTCTCCGACGTACTTGCGCTACCAGCACTGATGGACGCCGAGCTGCGCGACCACCTCGGCTCCCGGTTCGACTTCCTCTTGAGCCGGGTCAGATCGGCTCCGCGCGAAGTGCGTTACGTCGCCACCCCGGGTCCGGTCCTGCACCTGCCGTGACGGTGCGACGCCGATCGGCGGCTTCTTCCACAACGAGGAGCCCCCGCCCAGCTCTTGGCGTGTCCGCCCCATCAGCGGCGGGCGCACGGTCGAAGTGCCGGAGGTGTCGTCGTTGGTGCCGCCGACGAAGCCTTTGTCGTCGACCCAGGGCGAGGCGGGGGAGGAGTCGTCGTCGCGTACCTGGCCGAAGGGGTCCAGGCGACGGCGCTGGGTCTGTCCGGTGACGGCGTCCACCGCGAGCTGGGCAGTGCCGTGGTGGTCGCCGGACAGGAAGGTGACGCCACCGGTGTCGCGGACCGCTATCGTCTGGTCGCCGAGGGAGTAGTAACGCGTGGCGGTGATCGCGCCGGTGGACTTGTTCTGATGCAGCTCCATGCCGGGCAGGTAGAACGTCGTCTCCGACGGCGAGCTGCGCAGCAGCTGGTTGCCCGTGGCGTCGCCCGTCGCTGTCATTACCTGCGGCGTTGTCGCTCGTCCGAGGGGCGGTCTCCGTGAAACCGCCCCTGAGCACTCCATGGCCCGGCCGCACTCCAGCCGCCCGGCGAACCCACAGGTCAGACGGTGAACTCCGGCTGGAGCGCGAGGCTCATAGGGTCGTGGGCCCTTCGAGGGCTTGCAGCATCCCCGCGGGTAGCCGGTCGTTGCCCCAGCTGCGCTCGATGTAGCCGATGATCCGCGCGACGTCTTCGGCGGGCACCCGCTCCGGTTCGCCGCGCTCGAGCGGGTCGGCGTGGAAGATGTAGAGCCGCGAGGCGAACTGGTCGAACGGCAGTGAGGCCTCGCCGAACCGCTCGCCGTTGCCCGCGGTGGAGACGACGACGCCGTCGCCCCAGTCCTGGCCGCTGTCGTTGTTCGGGTTGAAGAAATACACCCGCATGACGTCCTGTGGGTCCGGCGCGGCCCGCAGGATCGTGATCGCGTGCCAGCCGACGTAGCGGGCCGCGCTGTCGGTGACGGCGACGCCGGCCGGCTGCGGATGGATCAGCGGCTGCTCGCCGTTGTAGGACGGGTGGTAGGTGGCGTGGAACTGCCGCAGGAACTCGTCGAGGTCGACCAGGTTTCCGGTCGCGACGTCGACGTTGATGTGGAACCCACGCCCCGCCCACCAGCCGTGAAACTCGGGGTTGACCCACCGGTGCGGGTCCCCTGGCCGCGCGGCGCAGCGCCGCCCCATCTCGGCGTAGATCCGGTCCAAGTGGGGGACCACGAGCAGCGACACGGGGTCCAGGTCCATCGGCAGCGTGCTCGCGACTCCGGTCGCGCTGTCCTTCGACGAGATCGGCTGACCCTCGAAGTGCATGATGACCTCGTCGTCGCGGGCCGCCCAGACCACCATTTGCAGCAGGTAGTCCGGGTCGTTGTAGGACCACATCGACAGCGCGCGGGCCGACTGGCAGGTGGGGTTGTCGCCCTGACCGACGCCGAGCGGCTGGCCCAGCATCGAGAGCACCCCCGCGACCAGCCGCGCCCGCGGCCCCGGCACCTCGCCGAAAACCGTCGTCAACCGCTCCCGCGTGACCGGGGAGAGCTCGAGCCCCAGCTGGCGCCACAGCGAGGGCACCACCGGCGGCTCGTAAAGGATGCCGCGGTCGAGCAGCAGCGCCAGCCCGTAGACGCTTTGCGCGGTCTGCGGGTGCACGGCCACCTCGATCAGCCGGTGCACCAGCTGGCTGTAGCGCAGCAGGCAGTTCCGGCCGGTGTCGGACAGACCGAGCGCCTCACCGAGGAGGTAGTCGCTCTCGCCCAGGAGGAACCGGAGCAGTTCCGCGTGGTACGGCGACACCAGGCCGGTGTCGTGCATCGCCCGCGCGAACCCCGTCGCCTCGTACTGCAGGCCGCCGGTGTCCATCGCCTCGAGCCGGGAGCGGAAAACCTCGATGCCCGGGTCCTCCCGGCACGCCTCGGTGGTCCCGAACAGGCTCGTGATGAGCCGGTCGATGCCCAGCCCCGACGACACGCCAAGAGCGACGTCCGGATCGTCGCGGTATGTCGCGATCCGGGTGATCAGGGACTGCACCGCCTCGACCTGGATCGGACGCTGGCGCAAGATCCGCCAGATCTCGTCGACCAGGTTGTCCATGACGCTGTCGTAACCGATGCCGTCGGCGAGGTGGCGGAACAGGCTCCGGATGAGCTGTGCTGTCCGGCCCTGCTGGGTTCGCTCCGCCTCGCTGGGCGGGGTGAACAGCAGCTCCAGGTTCATTGCCAGTACCTGGGACAGGAACTGGCGGGCGTCCTCGGCGGGCAACTTCGGGTGCGCGAAGTCGCCATTGGCGACGGCGAGCATCCGCAGCTCGCTGGTCGCCTCCATGACAACGGTGTCCGCGTCTCCGCTGTGCAGGCCCGGCCTGACCAGCGACGGGATAAGGATCTCCGGTGACGCCCAGTCCGTCCCCTGGAAAAGCCCGGCTTCCTCAAGGGCCTGCGCCCTGGCCTGGACCGCCGCGGCGCCGCCCGGCTGCATGAGCACCCGCCGCAATGCTTCCAGGACCCGCCGCAGCTTCGTGTGCTTGCCGAAGTCGCGGGTTTCGGCCATGGCCTGGATGGCGTCGTCGAGTGAGGTCACGCGCTTGTCCAGCGTCGTGACCTCACCGCTGACGTCGACGGTCGGTTTCAATGGGTTTCCTCGGGTAGGTCTCCTGCGTCCACGCGGTCGTCAGACGTAGAAGTCGAGCTCTTCCTGCTTCTTCAACAGGTCGCGCATCCGGTAGGGGTCCTCACCGAAGAAGTACACCAGACCCCAGTGGGTTCCGAACGCGGTCCTCTTGGTGACAGTCTCCTCGAGCGGCGTCGAGAGGTCGTGCGACTCGTAGTAGTCGTCGTCCTCGGTCTCCTCCGGGATCTCCAGGTCGCTGACGACGCGGCGGCGCGGGTAGACACCGAAGCAGCCGGCGACCCCGGACGCGTCGACCACTTCGCGCGGGAAGAAGGCGTCGATCTCCTCCTCGGTCGTCTTCGGGTCGAACGCCAGCACCAGTGCATGGTAGGCGTTGAACCCGTATGCCCGCTCCAGCAGCTCGAACACCTTGAAGCCCGGCGGCCGGTAGGCTACCTCGCCGAAGTACATCTCGCCGTCACTGGTGACGAAATACTCTGGGTGAACGAAGCCGAACTCGATGTCGAACGTCTTGATGAGCTTCTCGATCTGCGCCGTGATCTGCGGGCGGTACCGTTCCAGGTCCGGGGTTGCCGGCACGAACACCGAATATCCCAGCGTGACGTATTCGGAGATATTGAGGAACTTGATCTTCCCGTTGTGCACCCAGGCCTCGACCGCGAATTCCCAGCCATCGAGGTGGGATTCCATGAGAACCGGGAATTCCTCTTCCGGAATCGTGTCGACCTCGTCCGGGGTGCGGATGACGCGGTGCCCGAGGCATCCTGCCTTGTCGAACGCCTTGAGGTGGATCGGGTCGTTCGGGTCACCGTCCAGCTTGAGCAGGGTCTGATTGACACGCTTGAGGAAGCGGATCACATCGTCCCGGTCGCGGGCTTCCTCGAATATTCCGACCCGGATGCCGCCGAGCTGCGCGCGGCGCTTCATCAGCGCCTTATCCCGCAGCAGCAGGGCCTGACCGTACAAACGCGGGTTGTCCAGCAGAACGGAGTTGATCGCCCCTGCCCATTCAACCGTTTCCTCGAACAGCGGGATCGCGACGTCGACACCCTCGTTCTGAAGAGTCTCGGCGATCTCCATGGAGCGGTCGTTGAGCCGTTCGAAATTCCACGGCACATAGGGGATGTCGTGCTCGACGCAGTACTTCTCGGCCCATTCCGGTGCCACGACGACGTATCGCCGGTCGAACCGGTCGAGGGCTTCCACCGCATTGAGACTCCAGCCGAGAAGCGCTACATAGCCCTTGTTCGGGTTCCTGGTGGCCGGTTCGCCTTTTGTCATAGGCTGTTTCTCCTTCGGCGCGTGCGCTCATCGACGGTGTGGCTGGCGCCTACCCGGTGTTCTGCCGCGCAAGCACCTCACTCCCGCGTGCGAGGGCGGAAACGGCACGTTTGGGCGGGTACGCCTCCCGCTCGGGGTGACGGAGAAGACAGGACGGGCGGGAGCCGGCCCGGCCCGCTAACTCCTTGACCAGGGAGTTGAGCTGACAGGTCAGGCGGCAGGCGCGACGCTGGTGGCGTTCAACGACGCCGGGAATCTGCTCACGGAAAGTCTGCCTCGGGCAGCCGAGCAGCCATCGGGCTGGCCGTGGGCGCGTTCGTCGCGCTGCCCTACGCCGAGGAGATGACGCGCTGTGTCAGGGCGGCACGGGCCCGGAAGGTGGTCTGAGGCCATGCGGCGGCGCACTTCTCCGCACGAAGCCGCGGCACACGGTGCGGTCGAGCCGCTTCCTCCTCCGCGCGTCCTGGCCCGGAACATGCGAGGCCCGGAACATGTGACCGTCGACGCCGAGGGCCGGATACTGACCGGGACCGAGGACGGGCACATCTGGCGTCTGACGCTGCCGTACGCCCGCCGCGGCCTGCTGCGCGTCGACCCACGGAGCCGGACGGTGCGCACCCTCGCCGACGAGGTGAACGGCACCCCGCTCCGGTTCCGCAGCAACGTGACAACGGCGGCGGACGGCACGGTCTACTTCACCGTCTCCAGTCGTCGTTACGCCCTGGAGAACTGGCTCGGCCACATCCTGGAACACCGCGGCACGGACAACTGCTGCGGCTCCAGCCCGGCGGCCGTCCGGAAGTGCTGTGCGACGGGCTGCAGTTCGCCAACGGAAGTCGCCCTTGCCCCCGACGAGTCCTTCGTCGCCGTCGCGGAGAGCGGCGACCGCCGCATCAGCCGCCACTGGCTGACCGGGCCCCGAACAGGAAAGCGCGACACCCTCGTGAACGACCTGCCCGGCTACCCCGACAACCTCACCAGGGGCACCGACGGGGTGTTCTGGGTCGCCCTGGCCGGGCCGCGGGAACCCGCTGTGAGCTGGCTGCACCACGCCGCCACCGCGGTCAGGAGGGCGGCCTGGGCCACCATCAAGAACCTCAAGCCCCGTCCCCGGCCCACCGTGCGGGTCCTGGCCGTCCGTCCCGACGGCCGGATCGTCCGCCATCTGCTGCGGCACCGCTCCCCCTACGCGTGCACACCGGAAACCAAGGACGTCAACTTCCACGGCACGACCGATCCGGCGCTCAAGAGGCTTGGCTGAGTTACGGAAACCCCGCACGGCGAAGCCGTTCCGGAGCGTTACGGCAAGGCTCCCCAGCGGAGACGGTCGGTGTCACCTCTTGACACTGGCCGTGATTCGGCCACACGATTTCGGCCATGCCAACAGACGGAATCCGCTCCACTGAGCGGAATGGTGCGAGTGTGGACGTGGTGTCGCGGGTCGCCGCCGTCCTGGGGGCCTTCGCCGTCGATCGCCCTGCCCGGACGCTCAGTGAGATCGCCCGGAGTGCCGGACTTCCGGCCAGCACGGTCCGGCGGCTGTTGATCCAGCTCGGCGACGTCGGTCTGATCGACCAGGACCCCGACACACACCGCTACACCCTCGGACTCCGATTCGCGCAGCTCGGTTCGATCGCTCTTGAAGGGATCGACCTGGTCCCCTCCGCGCGACCGGTGATGCACCGCCTCACCGATGAGGTCGGCGAGGCGGTGTTCCTCGGAAAGCTGACGGAGCACGGGGTCGTGTACCTGGCGGTCACCGAACCCCCGGTGGCGATCCGGGTGGCGACTCACGTCGGTGAGATCCGCCCGGTGCACACCACGGCCCTCGGCAAGGTGTTGCTTGCCGGACTGTCCGACACACAGCGGGAGCCGTTCGTGCACGGCCCCCTGCCGGCCAGCACGCCGCACAGCATCACGTCGGGTGAGGCGCTGCGGGCCGAGGTGGACGAGGCGGGCCGTCAGGGCTACGCGGTGGCGTTCCAGGAGTCTCACCTGGAGTTCGCCTCCGTCGCCGCGCCCGTTCGGGACCACACCCACACCACGGTCGCGGCGCTCGCTGTTTCGGCCCCGGTCTACCGGATGCCGCGGGAACGGCTCCACGAACTCGCGCCGTCGGTGATCCGGGCGGCACGCGAACTGTCGGCCTCGCTCGGCGAAGCGCTGAGCGACTCGGCCTGACACATGCCCCACGGTCGGTGAGCGGCCTTCGGAGCAGGAGGAACCCCGGCCACCGAACGGCGAGACCGGGAGCGGAACGGTTACCGATCTCTCTCCCGGGCTCCGCCCGGCTCCGCGGAAGGAGCAGACAATGCGGTCTGCCGACACGGCATCGGCATCGCCGAAGCCCAGAAAGCGCTTCTACCAGGAACTCCTGTTCTGGGTACTGGTCGCCGTGGCCGCGGCCGTCGCGTTCGGCGTGCTGGCACCCGGCACGGCCCAGTCGCTGCAGCCCCTCGGCACCGTGTTCATCAGCGCGATCAGCATGATCGTGGGACCGATCGTGTTCTGCCTGGTGGTCACGGGGATCGGAGGTGTGGCCGACTTGAAGGTCGCGGGCCGGATCGGGCTCCGTTCCCTCATCTACTTCGAGGCCGTCACCACCATCGCGCTGATCATCGGCCTGGTCGTGATGAACGTGGTCAAGCCCGGCCAGGGCATGAACATCGACTTGAAGGCCATCTCCGTCGACCCCCAGGTCGCGGGCTACATCGACGCCGGTGAGCACAAGGACTGGTGGGAAATCCTCACCGGCGTGGTCCCCAAGAGCGTTGTCGCCCCCTTCGTCGAGGGCGACATCCTGCAAATCCTGTTCGTGGCGGTCCTGTTCGCCGTAGCACTGCGCATGGTCGGCGCTCCGGCACGCCCCATCGTCAGCGGTGTCGAGGCCGTCGGCCAGGTGCTGTTCAAGGTGCTTCGTATCGTGATGTACGCGGCGCCGGTCGGTGTCTTCGGCGCTCTCACCGCGATCGTGGGGACCTTCGGCCCCGGCAAACTGGCCGGGCTCGGCGAGTTCATCGGCTTGTACTGGTTGACCGCGGCCCTGTTCATCGTGGTCGTGCTCGGTGGTGTCATGCGGATGATCGGGCTCAACATCTTCAAACTGCTCCGGTATATCCGCAGCGAGATCCTGGTCGTCCTCGGCACCTCCTCATCGGAGGTCGTCCTGCCGCAGATCCTGCGCAAGCTGGAGAACCTCGGATCGCCGCGCGAGGTCAACGGGCTCACCGTGCCCACCGGGTACTCGTTCAACCAGGACGGCACCTCGATCTATTACACCTTCTGTTCGCTGTTCATCGCCCAGGCCGCGGGCGTTCACCTCGGCCTCTGGCAGCAGATCGGACTTGTCGCGATCCTCATGCTGACCTCCAAGGGAGTCGCGGCCGTGACAGGGGCCGGGTTCATCGTGCTGGCCGCGACACTCTCCGCGGTGGGAACCGTGCCGGTGGCCGGGATCATGCTGATCTTCGGAATCAACCGCTTCCTCTCCGACGGCGCGGCCATCACGAACCTGTGCGGCAACACCGTGGCGGGCCTGGTCGTCTCCCGCTGGGAGGGGGTGCTGGACCTCGACCGTGCCCGTGCCGTCCTCGACCGGCGCCCGGTCCCCCCGCTGCCCGCCGACGCACCGGAGCCCACCACCACCGAACCCCCAACCGGTGAGACGGCAGACGAGAAGACGACGAAGGTGACGCACTCGTGACACCCACTCACATCACGCGACCCGCCCGGCCGGTTCCGACACCGCGGGGATCGTGTGACGTCCTGGTCGTCGGCGGCGGGCCCGCGGGGGTCTGCGCCGCGGTCGCGGCAGCCCGTTCCGGAGCCTCGGTCACCCTCCTCGAACGTGCGGGCTTCCTCGGTGGGACGGCGACCGGCGGCATGGTCGCCGCCTTCAACGGCTTCTTCTGGCGCGATGTCCAGGTCACCGGTGGAATCCCGTACGAGATCACCCGTCGGCTCCGCCAGGCCGGAGGAGGGGATGAGTTCGTGCGGCACGTGGCCGGCGAGCTGACCGACCGGCCGCTGGCTTTTGAGACGTTCCCGTTCGATCCCGAAATCCTCAAGTTCGTGCTGGACGACCTGATCGGCGAGACGGGTGTGCGAGTCGTGCACCACGCACACGTGAACGACCTCGTTCCCGGTGACACCCGCACCACCGTCTTCTACGAAGGACCGGCCGGGCCCGCCGCCGTGACCGCGGCCCGGCTCGTCGACGCGACCGGGCAGGGGGCTGTCGCCGTCCGGGCGGGCGCGGAGTTCCTTCCCGACGTCGAGACCGCGGCGCGTCAGCCGATGACGTTGATGCTGCGGGTCTCCGGCGTCGACCGTGAGCGGTTGCTGAGCACCCCCAAGCAGACGCGACGGGAGATCGTGCACAACGGTGTCGCGGCGGGGCGGCTGTTCTACCGCACGCTGGCTCTGTCGTGGAGCCCGTCGAACGGTGACGCGTTCCTGCTGATGACCGCGGTCGCCGGCCACGACGGCACCTCGGCCGAAGACCTCAGCCGCGCCGAGGTCGAAGGACGCCGCCAGGCCCGCAGCACGCTCGACTATCTGCGGGCCGAGATGCCCGGGTTCGAGAAGGCCTCGCTCACGACTACGGCTTCCTGGATCGGAGTCCGTGAGACCCGCCGTGTCCGCGGCCGCTACTGCCTGACCGGCGACGATGTCCGCTCGGGCCGGGAGTTTGGGGACGCCGTGAGCTGGGGCGGCGGGCCGGTCGACGTCCATGAGGGGCACGACGTGCATCTCTCGAGCCCTGACGGGCCCTTCGCCGTGCCCTATCGGTGCCTGCTGCCGGTCGGCGCCCCCGGGGTGCTGGTCGCGGGGCGCATCCTCTCCGCCGAGCCCGCCGCGATGGCGGGCCTGCGGCACATGGGTGGGGTGATGCCCCTCGGCCAAGCGGCCGGGACCGCCGCCGCCCTCTCGGCCAAGGCCGATGTGGACCCGGGCGACTTGCCGGTTGCCGATCTCCAGAACGCCCTGCGCGCCGCCGGGGCGATCGTCGATCGCCCCGGCACGGCGGAGACCGACGGCGCCGTGGCGTCCCAGTCTGCCATCACATGAATCGCCGGCGGTCGGCTTCGCGGTCCGCACCGGTGGATGCTCGGGCAGCGGCGTGGTGCCACCCGAGCACCCTGGGACGTGCGGGTCAGCCGCCCTGGCCGATGCCCCCGATCGGTCCGACCTTCACCGCGGAGCCGGTACCGTCCGTGACCGGCAGTGTGCCGGTGCCCGGCCAGTCGAGGGTGACCGACTTCGTCTCGTTCGGCGGGGTCACCACCAGCCCCGTGATGCGGACGCCGGAGCCACCCGTCTTGTTGACCGGGTAGTTGACGCCGAAGTACGTCGACTCCCCGTCCTTGAGGATGTGGGTGTCGGCCGGCTGACCGCTGCGCTTCGCGGACAGCGCACCCTCGTTGGTCTTCAGGTCGACGCCCGCGTGCCCGGAGATCGCGCAGTCCCGGCCGCCACCGTTCTTCAGCGTCACCGCGACGGTGCCCTCGCCGTCGCCGTCGATGGTGCGGTCCGCCGCCGTGACCTCCAGCTCGTCGGTGCGGCACTTGTCGGCTTCACCGTTCTCGTCGGAGCCGGTCCCGGCGGACGTGCCCTGCTCGCCGGAGTCCTTCCCGCTGCCCTGATCCGAGCCGCCCGAGCCCGAACCGCCACCCGAGGAAGACGCGGAGGACGTGGAGGACGCGGAGGAGGGGTCGCTCTGTGCCGTGCCGTCGTCGTCGTTCTGGCAGGCCGTGAGCGAGAGACCCGCGGCAACGGCGAGAGCCGCGAAGGTGAGCTTGTGAACGCGCATTGTTTCTTCCTCAGTACGGGTTGGGGGTGCGTTTCCGGTCACCAAGATCAAACCCGCCGGTGAGCCGTTCCGTCCAACCGCCTCCTAATACACTCCTGTTACACACGCAGCCGGGCGCAACGCACACTGCCACCAGGCACATTCGGATTTCCGGGCCTCAGGGACCCCGACTCCGTGCGATGACGCGCAACCTCCGGATGTCCCGCGCCCTCTTCCATACCGGCCATGATCGTAGGGGCCGACGTGCCCGGGACCGGGTCGCAGACCCGTATGACGCTCATCCGCACGCGGGACGTCCGGGCGCACGCCGGAACCGCAGGAACCGTCCGAGCCGTCGTCTGTCCTCGTACAGACGACGGCTCGGCGCACACGACCGACTTGGGGCAGACGTGCCGGAACTTGTACTGCATGCCATTGGACGCACCTGGACCCTGGACGCGTCCCGGAGCTACACCATCGGGCGTGATCAGCAGGCCGACATCTCGTGCATCGACCGCCGGGTTTCCCGCCGGCACCTCGTGATCCGCTGCGACGGCGGAACGTGGGTCATCGAAGATCTCGGCAGCGCGAACGGCACGTTCGCCGACGGGCACCGTATCCAGCGGATCGAGATCGGCCGCGGTTCGATCATCCGGCTGGGAGACGTCTCCACCGGCACGCGGCTGGACTTCACCGAAGCGCCGGTGGCGGCGGCGGTGAGTGACGATCAGGCGCGTGCCGATGTTCGGGCAGGCGCGGGGCTGCCCCAGGGCGAGGCTCGTCCCATGGCCCCGGGTGCCACGGATCGGGGCACGTCGGAGGCCGTTGCCACGCCCCCGGTGGTACCGGGTCCCCGGGCGGGGGAGGTTCCGGGAGCCCCCATGGGGGCGGTGGCCCATGGCGAGGATCTGTTCCGGCCCCTCTCTCACCACGCCGCATCCGACCTCCACCACGCCGCATCCGACCTCGCCCGTGCCGACGTTCCCCGGACTCCCGTGGACGCGGGTGGGGCCCGGGACACCCACCGGTCCGAAGGACCCACGGCCGAGCCCCGTGGAGCCGCCGCGACCCTTTCCCTCGACCGGGAACCCTCGGGCGTCCACCGACTCGTCCTGGGGCAGCGGCTGCGCATCGGTCGCGCGGACGACAACGAACTCATGGTGGAGGGGCCGTATGTCTCCCGCTACCACGCGGAGTTCCGGCCCCTGCCCGGCGGCCGCTTCGAAATCGTCGACCTCGGCAGTCACAACGGCACCTATGTCAATGGGCAGCCCGTGGACCGCCGCCGGATCATCGGCCCGCATGACATCGTCGGCGTCGGCCACTCCACCTTCCGTCTCGCCGGGGACCGGCTGGAGGAGTTCGTCGACACCGGGGAGGTCTCCTTCACCGCCCGCAACCTGACAGTGACCGTCGGGCGCGGCAAGACCATCCTGGACGACGTCTCCTTCGGCGTCCCCGAGAAGTCGCTGGTCGCGGTGATCGGGCCGTCGGGCTCCGGGAAGTCCACCCTGCTGCGCGCGCTCACCGGCTACCGGCCCGCGGACCGTGGTCAGGTGTTCTACGACCACCGTGATCTCTACGCCCAGTTCGCCGAGCTGCGCCACCGTATCGGCCTCGTCCCGCAGGATGACATCCTGCACAAGGAGCTGACCGTCGACGTCGCTCTGAAGTATGCCGCCAGGCTCCGCTTTCCCGGTGACACCAAGGCGGCCGAGCGCAAGGCCCGTATCGACGAGGTGCTCCAGGAGCTCAAACTCGACGTTCACCGGGGCAAGGAGATCGCCTCGCTCTCCGGCGGTCAGCGCAAGCGGGTGTCCGTTGCCCTGGAACTGCTGACCAAGCCCTCCCTGCTCTTCCTCGACGAGCCCACCTCCGGTCTGGACCCGGGCCTGGACCGTGACGTCATGAAGTTGCTGCGGGAGCTCGCCGACGACGGCCGCACCGTGCTGGTGGTGACGCACTCGGTGGCCGAACTGGCCCTGTGCGACCGGGTGTTGGTCATGGCGCCCGGTGGCTCCGTGGCGTACTTCGGTCCCCCGGGCGAGGCCCTGGACTACTTCGGTCACGAAAGCTGGGCCGATGTGTTCTCCGCCTTCGAGAACCATCGCGACGACGACTGGGGCGGGCGCTGGCTGGCGTCCCGGCAGTACGACCGGTGCGCCGCGGAGATCGACTCGGCCGAACCGCCGCGACAGCCGGGCGCCCCCGCGACGCAGCCGCCCGCACGAGCTCTGAAGCCCAAACCACAGGGCTGGATCGGTCAGTTGTGGACGCTGATGCTCCGCTATGTGTCGGTCATCGCCTCCGACAAGGGCTTCATGGTGCTGATGCTGCTGCTCCCGGCCGTGCTGGGCGGAGTGAGCTGCCTGATTCCCGCGACCTTCGGACTCGCCCCACCACCGCCGGGCAGCCGTTTCCGCTACAACCAGGAGTCCGGAACGATCCTGCTGGTGCTGGTCGTCGGCATGTGCTTCTCCGGCGCGTCCAACTCCGTGCGTGAATTGATCAAAGAACGGGTGATCTACGAACGGGAGAGGGCCACGGGGCTGTCCCGGTCCGCGTATCTGATGTCGAAGGTGATCGTCCTCGGTCTGATCACCGCGATGCAGGGTGTCGTCATCTGCGCGATCGGCTTCTCCGTCCGTCAGCTGCCCGCCCAAGGACTGCTCATGCCCACGGCCGTCGAGGTCTGCGTGGTCATCAGCGCGCTGGGCTTCACCGCCATGATGTTCGGCCTGGTCATCTCCGCGCTGGTGAGGACCGCGGAGAAGACCATGCCGCTGCTCGTGATGTTCGCCGTCGTCCAGGTCGTCTTCACCGGGGTCCTCTTCAAGCTGTTCGACTCTCCGGGCATCGAACAGATCGGCTGGCTGATGCCCGCCCGCTGGGCGGTCGCGGGCGCCGGGACGACGCTCGACCTCGCGCACACCATGCCGCCCTGGGATCTCGACAAGCCGGACGAGGTCGACCCGCTGTGGGCCCACACCGTCACCCAGTGGGGCATCGACCTCGGTGTGCTTCTGGCGATCGGGCTGGTCTGCGGCTTCGCGGTGGCCCGCCTGCTGCGGCGGCACGAACCCGAGGTCATGCGGGACTGAGGAGTGAGGTCAGGGTCGGCCAACTTTCGGCGGTCAAGACACGCTTTACCGTTGCACTGGGTCAAACCAAACTGATATTGGTTCAGTATGGTCCTCGCTGTGATCCCCGCCAGCCACGCCGGAGGCACTGAACAGTGCTGCGCGCCGAAGCCGGTACCGGCATGATGCGGACAGGACGGGAGATCCGGGTCAGGACGTACCCGGTCGGCGGCGTCGGTCCGGACGACTTCGAGGTGGTCGAGGTCGCTGTGCCCCGGCCCGGGCCGGGGCAGGTGCTCGTACGCAACACGTGGACATCGGTGGACCCCGGGCTCCGGCTGCGGCTGCGTCCCGACGCGCCCTCCGGATATTTCGCCGCCTTCCCTCCCGGCCGCGCCATGGACGGCATCATGACCGTGGGCGAGGTGGTGGAGTCCCGGGCCGAGGGCTTCGCCCCGGGTGACGTCGTGTGGCACGCCCAGGGCTGGCGCGAGTACGCCGTCGTGGAGGCGGGTGCCGAGCAGCTCGGCGGACTCGGCACCCTGACACGCCTGGACGTCGAGGAATGCGAGCCGCGGTGGTATCTCGGCCCGCTGGGCGGGATGGGGCTGACGGCCTACGCCGGTCTGCACGTCGTCGACGCGCTGCGAGGCGGGGAAACGGTCTGGGTCTCGGCCGCCGCGGGGGCGGTGGGCAGCCTGGCCGTGCAGATCGCCCGGCTCATGGGCAACCGGGTAGTGGCCAGCGCGGGCACCGACGACAAGGTCGACTGGCTGCGCGACCGCCTGGGCGCCGACGCCTTCAACTACCGCGCGGGGAACATCGGGGCAAGGCTGGGCGACCTCGCGCCCGACGGAATCGACGTCTATTTCGACTCCGTCGGGGGGACCCACCTCGAGGCCGCCCTGTCGCACCTGAGGAGGGGCGGGCGGGTAGCGATGTGCGGCGCCATCTCGGAGTACGAGTCCGGCCCGGCCGGGCCGCGGAACCTGTTCCTCGCGGTGTCCAAGGACCTGACCCTCCGCGGGTTCCGCGGGAGCGGCAACCTGCATCTCATGGAGCGGATGCGGCACCGGATGACCGGGTGGCTGCGCAGCGGCGAGCTGGACTATCGCGAGACCGTTTTCGCGGGCTTGGAGTCGGCTCCGCACGCGCTGACGGAGATGATCGCCGGTCGGACGACCGGGAAGACGCTCGTCAGCCTCGGCTGACCCGATGAATGAGGTGTGCTGTGCCAGCGGTAGACGAACGCATCAGGGACAAGGTCGTGTGCGTGACCGGCGCCACCGGGGGGCTGGGCGCGGCCACGGCGGCCAGACTCGCGGAGGAGGGCGCCCACCTGGTGCTCACCGACCTGGACGAGCAGGCGTGCGCCGCTCTCGCCGCCGAGTTGGACGGCACGCCCGGACGGCATGTGACGGCGCGGCTCGACGTGGCCGAGGAGTCGCGGTGGATCGAGGTGGCGAGCCTCATCCGGAGTGAGTACGGCCGACTGGACGGGCTGGTCAACAACGCTGCCATCGGCAGCATCGCCACGGTCGAGGACGAGACGGTCGAGCACTGGGAGGCGGTCATGTCGATCGGTTCCACCGGGGTCTGGCTCGGCATGAAGCACCTCGGCCCGCTCATCGCCTCCTCGGGAGGCGGATCGATCGTCAACCTGTCCTCGATCCTCGGCACGGTGGGCGGCATGGGGAACAGCGCGGCCTACCACGCGGCGAAGGGGGCCGTTCGCACGCTCACCAAGAACGCGGCGCTGCACTGGGCGGAATCCGGAGTGCGCGTCAACTCCCTGCACCCCGGATTCATCGGGACCCGGCAGTTGCTCGAGCGGTACGAGGGAACGGCCCGCCACGAAGCCATGCTGGACGGCACCCCGATCGGACGGCTGGGCCGTGGTGAGGAGATCGCGGCCGTCGTCGCCTTCCTGGTGAGCGACGATTCCACCTTTATGACTGGCTCGGAGGTCTACGCGGACGGCGGGTACACCGCGCGGTGAGCGGGTCCCCGTGGCAAGGGGAAGGCCCGGTCGGCTAGCGCGACTGGTCGAAGAGCCAGTCGATGACGACGTCGTTCTCGTATGTCTGCGCCCAGGCCCCGTGTGGGTTCACCGGCGTCGTTCCGGCCGGGTAGCTGGTGAACAGCGCATGGCTGCCCGTACGGCGGGCTTGGCTCAGCAGCGCCCGGGACCGGGCTTCGAAGTCCGCCTTGGGCAGGTCGTTGCCCCATTCCCCGCGGGTGACCTTGGCGCCGGAGTCCTCCAGCGCGTTCATCAGCGTCCAGGTGCCGGGTTTGCCGAAGCGCCCCTCCTTGTAGGGGACGGTGGGGTCGTCGACGGAGTGGTCGGCCCACAGCGGGATGTGCGCGATCCCGGCCATGACGGACGGGTCTCCCCAGCCCGCGGTGGCGAGGGCCGCGGCGTATCTGCGGGGCTGCTTCGGGAGCAGGTCGAGGATTCCCCGCGCGCCCGACGACAGGCCGACGAGGTAGAGCCGGTCCGCGTCGACCGGGTACGCGGCCGCAGTGGCGTCGATGAGCGCGACCAACGCGCCCCGCACCTTGGCGTCGGTCCAGTCCGTGCCGTCCGGGCCGTCCATGGGGCGGGGCAGCGGGATCTGCGGGGCGAGCACGAATGCCGGGTTCCTGCGCTGGCGTTCGGGCTTGGCGAAGGCGACCGCTATCCGGTTGGCGGTGAGCTGGGTCATGTTGTTGTCGGCGACCTCGCCGCCGCCGTGCAGGGTGACCACGAGCGGATACCGGGTGCCCGCCCCGGGCCGCCGAAGGTACCCGGTCGGCTGATGGAGGCGGAAGTCCAGCTCGAACCCGGTGGAGTCGGTGAACGATCCGGAGGTGAAGCCCTCCACCACGGGGGTGCGGACTCCATCGTTGCGGATGGCGAACGGACGCGCCGCGAGCACTGGTCCGTTGCCGTTGCCGTTGCCGTGCGCCGTTACGTCGGCCACCTGCCTGACCGCGTAGGCGCGGTCGAGCGGAAGCGGGTCGGTCGCCCCGGAGGCCCGCGCGTTGGTGTCGCCGGGGTCGAGCTCGATGATCAGGTGGTCGCCCGGACGTCCTGGGCGGGCACGGTCGTCCACCTCGGCCGCGGTGTTCGGGTAGACGCGGGTCACCGTCCGGGCCGCGGTCTTCCCGCCCACGGTGGCGGTGACCTGGAACGAGGAGGGCGGGATCACGTCGCCGCGCGGGTCGATGGGCGCCGCGTACCGGATGGCGACGGCTGTCACCAGCCAGTTGTGCCTCGGCGTCACCCGCGTGAGCAGGTCGCAGCGCAGAACCGGATTCAGCTTGGGTGTTCCCGGTCGGCGCGCTGTCGTGGCGTCGGTCGCCGCCGCGGTCGTCGCCGGGGTTAACGCGGTCGCGGTGACGGCGCTCGCGGCTGCGGTGAGTGCCGTACGTCTGGTGATCCTTGGCATGGGTCCTCTTCGCGTCGTCCGGTGGCCTGGGTTTTCTGGGCGGGAGCGTGCGATGGGCGGGACGGGCCGGGTGCGGAGGTCTTACGCCGAGAGTTTCCGAGCGACAGCGGATCGGCGTCCAGCATCAAACCGGCATATATACATGCGATATGCGTATCAATTCTCGCCGTGTGCTTGTGCGCGAGCGGCGGTGCCGGGGTCGGCGGTGCCGGGGCCGGCTCAGCCTTCCAGGTAGGCGAGTACGGCCAGTATCCGGCGGTTGTCGTCCTCGGACGGTTCGAGTCCGAGTTTGGCGAAGATGTTGTAGCTGTGCTTGCTGACGGTCTTCTCGCTGACGAACATCCGCCCGGCGATGGCGGCGTTGGAGCGGCCCTGGGCCATCAGCGAGAGCACCTCGTGCTCACGCGGGGTCAGCTCCCGCAGGAGGGGGTCCGCCGAGCGGTGGGTGAGGAGGGCGCTGATCACGTCGGGGTCCATGACCGTACTGCCCGCGGCGACCTGCCGGACGGCTGCGACGAACCGGCCGACGTCCAGCACCCGGTCCTTCAGCAGGTAGCCCACCGCCCCGGCGCGGTCCGACATCAGTTCCCTGGCGTACAGCTGCTCGACGTACTGCGAGAGCACCACGATGGGCAGGGCGGGGATCTGCTTGCGTACGTCGATCACGGCGCGCAGGCCCTCGTTGGTGAAGGTCGGGGGCAGCCGTACGTCGACGATCGCGACATCGGGCCGGTGGGTCGTCAGCGCCCTGATCAGAAAGGGTGCGTTGTCGACGGCGTCGGCGACCTCGAAGCCGTTGGCCTGGAAGATCCTGATCAGGCCCTCCCGGAGCAGGGAGAGGTCTTCGGCTATGACGATGCGCACGGCAGCGACATCCTTATCTCGGTGGGTCCGCCGGGCGGACTGTCGGCGGTCAGGGTGCCGTCGAAGGCCGCCAGTCGGTGCGCGATGCCCCGCAGGCCGGTGCCGCCGTCGGGACTGGCGCCGCCGCGGCCGTCGTCGGACACCCGCATCGTCAGTGATCCCGCCGTCGTGCCCGGGTGGGGCGTGAACTCCACGGTGATCTGGATGCGCCGGGCCCGGGCGTGCTTGATGGCGTTCGTCAGGGCCTCGGCGACGGCGAAGTAGGCCGCGGACTCCACCGGCGCGGGCAACCGCCCGGGCAGGCGGGTGACCACCGTCGTCGGTATCGGATTGGCCAGGGCCAGGGCCTTCAGCGCGCCGTCCAGGCCGCGGTCCGCGAGCACCGGCGGATGGATGCCGCGTACCAGATCGCGCAGTTCGGCCAGGGCACCGGCGGTTGACGCGCGGGCCTCGGCCAGCAGCTGCTGGACGGCCTGTGGATCGTTGGGCAGGAGTTGTTCGGCCAGGCCCAGGCTCATGCCCAGCGACACCAGTCGGGCCTGTGCGCCGTCGTGCAGGTCCCGTTCGATCCGGCGCAGTTCGCCCGCCTGGGTGTCGACGGTCTCGGCCCGCGAGGCGGCCAGTTGCGCGACGCGGGCCCGTAGCCGTGCCTGCTCGGTGGGCGCCAGCAGGGAGCGGATCACCCGGGCGTTGAGGTTCGCCAGCCGCACGGCGGTGGTGTACCAGAGCAGGAAGAACACCGGGCCGAGCGGAACCAGCGCGAACGACTCCTGGACGCTGTGCGGACGGAAGCCGTTGCCCAGCGGCGTGCGGAACACCTGAGGCGGGGTCAGCGCATACAGCAGCGGATAGCTCAAGTAGAAGGCGCCGCAGAGGAAGAACAGGAACGACAGCCCATAGGTGAACCACCCGGTGATCGAGTTGGCCACCAGCCAGGCCCAGTCCCGCCAGCTCGCCGGGTCGCGCAGGATCGCCCACAGCCGCACCGGCCAACGGCCGTCGGGAGTCGGCACGTAGGGCCGGTCCACCGGTTCACCCAGACGGTCGGCGGCCCACTGGCGGTGCAGGTCGGCGAACCAGCGCACCAGGACGGTCGACAGCAGGGTCTGTGGGACGCCGACCCCGAGCGCGACGACTGCCACCGAGGTGCTCCAGAGCGTCAGCAGGCCGAAACCCAGGACCGCGCCGAGCAGCAGCACCAGCGACCAGCCCAGCAGGCTCACCCGCAGGGCGAGACCGGAACGCGGGGCGGGGCCGGAACGCGGGGCGCTGCCCGGGCGCGGGGCGGGGCCGCCGGGGGAGTGGCGCTCGCCGGAGTGAGTCATCACGCTCCCTCATCGTGCGCCGGTGCCGCGTCGATTGATCGACCGGCCGACCGACGCCAGGCCGCGATCGCGGGCCAGACGTTGATGATGACCGGCGGGCCGGGCTCCGCACAGTGGGGGTTTGTCCACCATCACAGGGGTCTGGCACCCGTGTTCTTCGTACCCGTGGCCGGGAGGCTGGAGTGGTCGGACGACCCAAGCCCCACGTCCAGGAGGACACCGCATGCTCCCGAACACGCCCTACGCGCGCCACACTCGGCAGGCATACCTGACGCTGGCCCTGGCCGCGGCACTGACGGTTACGCTCGCGGGCTGCGAGACGTCCGCCTCGGCGCAGGGCACCGCCGCCCGCACTCCGACCGGATGGCCCAGCGCGCTGGCAGCCCAGGAGGCCCGACTGGCAAGGCTCGCCCAGCAGGACGTGGACGCCGGAGCTCCCGGCGTTGTCGTACGGGTCGACAAGGGCAACGGGCGGGTTATCGAGATCGCCCGGCAGGCGCCCTGGACCAGGGCCGACCACAAGCTCGCCGCGAGCGACGCGTTCCGGATGGGCTCCAACACCAAGACGATGGTCGCCACCGTGGTCCTCCAACTGGTCGCCGAACACCGGCTCCAGTTGACCGACCCGGTCGAGAAATGGCTGCCGGGCCTCATCCCGAACGGGGCCGCGATCACCCTGCGGATGCTGCTGAACCACACCAGCGGCCTGTTCAACTACATCAACGACCCCGACGCGCTCAAGGCGTTCACGGGCCAGGACACCAGGGCCTGGACGCCCCGGGAGCTGATCGCCGCCGCCGTCCGGCACGACCCGCTGTTCGCACCCGGCACGGGCTACTCCTACAGCAACACCAACTACGTCGCGCTCGGCCTGATCGCCGAGAAGGCGACCGGACACCCCCTGGACGACCTGATCCAGGAGCGGATCGCCGGGCCGCTGCACCTGAAGCACACCTACCTGGTCACCGGCACCGGCACCCGCTCCGGCACCGCGAAGAGTCCCGCACTCGCCCACGGCTACGAACCGGCCGCCGCCCGCATCGGCCCGCTGCTTCCCCCGGGCACGCCCGCCGGGACGGCGTTCGCCGGACCGGCCCGGCCCGCGGGATACGTCGACACCACCTGGATCAACGCCAGCACGGAGTGGGCCGCCGGGGGCATGGTCTCCACCGCGCGGGACTGGGCCCGGTTCGACAGCGCGCTGCTGTCCGGCAAGCTCCTGCCGCCCGCCCAGCTGAAGGAGATGCGCACCACCGTCGCCGAGGAGTCCGAGTTCCCGAACCGCCGGTACGGGCTGGGTCTGGAGAAGGTGGACACCCCCTGTGGCACCGTCTGGGGCCATAACGGCCAGGTCCCCGGCTACTCCAGCGAGGACTACACCGACGCGTCCGGCCGACGCACGGTCTCGGTCTTCACCACCACGATCTTCGGTCTGACCCCGCCGAAGACCGGCGCCGCCAACAAGGCCCTGGTGAACGCCGCGGTCTGCACCATGCTCGACAAGCCGGTGCCCACCACCCCCGGGTCCGCGCCGAGCGACTCCTGAGCCCGAGGTCACGTTCACCCTGCCGGGTACCGGCCGCCGACGTCACCTGCTGACGGAAAGCCGTTCAGGAGCAGGTGAGCCCGGCCCCGGCGCGCACGGCGCCCGCCCAGCTAGTGTCGCGGGGCGGGCGCAGTGCAGGTGCACGATCAGGCGGGGGTGATGTTCTCCGCCTGGGGGCCCTTCTGGCCCTGGGTGACGTCGAAGTTCACCTTCTGGCCTTCCTGGAGCTCACGGAAGCCGGAGCTGGCGATGTTCGAGTAGTGAGCGAAGACGTCGGGGCCGCCGCCGTCCTGCTCGATGAAGCCGAAGCCCTTTTCCGAGTTGAACCACTTGACGGTTCCGCTGGCCATTGTGCCCTCCATGGGTACTGAAGTCGGCTCCCGCACCGTGCGGGAGCCGGAGGTGATCGTCTTGGTCCTCAGAGACTCTGAACAGCAAAATCGCCCGTGCGCAAACTCACGGGCGACCAGTACTTCGGAACCATGACAGCTGATCCGTAGGCTACACCGGCGGTCCGCCCTCTTTGTCGGAACGGTCGGTCAAAGCGAGACACGCCCCCAGCTGCTGGCCGCGCCGGTCCGGGGCGGCGGAGTGAGGATCGGGCGGGATCTCACTTTCGCGGCGCCGCCTCAGTGCCTGTGGTGCTCGGCGTCGACCCGGGTCGTGACGCTCGTCTCGGCGATCGTGCGGGTGGCTTCGACCGAGGCGTACGTCCACAGGATGCGCATCGGCGCGGTATCCGAGGCGTTGCGGAAGCGGTGCGGGACGCCGGCGTCGACGTAGGTCGTGTCGAACGTCGTGACCTCGTACTCGTGTCCGTCGATCTCGACGATCGCGTCGCCTTCGAGGATCACCACGCTCTCCGGGCAGTTGTGGGTGTGCAGCGGGATTCCCGCGCCTCCGTCGAACAGGGTCTGACCGCTCAGGAACACCTCGGCCCCGCGGGCCCTGGTCACCAGCGGGATCGTCCTGGCGCCACCGCCTCGGGAGAAGGCATCCAACTCGGCCGGACGCAGGACGGACGGCGGGAAGGTGTCGCGGCGATGGGCGGACTCAGCGGACACGATGCTCCTTCGACAGGGGTGGGTCAGCCGGTGACCCAGCAGGTGCGGATGGTGGTGAACGCGCGGCCTCAGACGTGGTGCAGCAGAAGCTCGGTGATGGTGTTCTTCTGGCTGCCGGGGACGACGTGCCGCTCGGCTGCCTTGCGCCACTCGGCGAAGTGGGGAGCGGCGCGGTGGGCGTCGAGGGCGGCCTGGTCGGTGTAGAGCTCGTAGAACAGGAAGTGGTGGTCGTCAGCGGTGTCGACGGTGACGTCGAAGTACCGGCAGCCGGGCTCGTCGGTGAACGACGCCTGAGCGTTCTTGGTGATGGCGGCCACGAACTGGTCCCGGTGGCCGGGGCGGACCCGCAGGGAGACGGTCAGGGCGAGCATGGGCGGCTCCGTACGTTGTCAGGCGGTCCGGGAGGACCGGGTATGCGCGTTTCGGCCGCTGTACACACGCTTGCTGTACACACGGCCGCTGTTCATACGGTCGCGGGCTCGGTGACAGCGGGCATCGGGACATCGGCCTCGGCCGCGAGCGTGCTGAGGTCCTTCCAGGTTTTCCGCGGGAGGGGGATGCCCTCGACCACCGCGCGGGACCGGTTGCGCTCCTCGATCTCGCCCGGTACGAAGATCTCCGGAAAGCCCGGCGCGGTCGGCACCGATTTGGTGCGGGACACCAGGGTCTCCATCCGTGCGGTGAAGTCCTCGATCGGCTGCATCGCGGCGATATCGACGACCATCAGGAAGTGTCCGCAGCCGGAGCGCCGATCCGGGTCGTAGGGCCCGGCGACGTCAGTTCCGAAAGAGCTGCCGGTCAGCACGCCCGCGAGCACATCGAACATGAACGACATCGCGTAGCCCTTGTGGCCCGCGATCGGCAGGATGAGACCGTCCACCGCCTTGTCGGCGTCGGTGGTGGGAACGCCCTGCTCATCCGCGGCCCATCCCTCGGGGACGGGTTCGCCACGTTCCGCGGCGAGATAGATCTTGCCCCGGGCTACGGCCGTGTTCGCGAGGTCCATCACCACGGAACCGTAGGAGCCCGCGGGCGCGGCGATCGACCACGGGTTGTTGCCCACCGACTTCCGCCGCCCGCCCCACGGTGCCATGGCCGGACTGGCATTGGTCGACAGCAGCGCCAGGCAGCCGGCGTCGGCGGCCTTGAGCGTGAAATAGGCCGCGGTGCCGAAGTGGTTGGAGTTGCGTACCGCCACGCCGGCGATGCCGTGGGTCCGGGCACGCTCGATGCCCGCCTCCACGGCTCGGTTCGTGAGCACCTGACCGATCCCGTCGTGGCCGTCGAGCACGACCAGCGGTCCCGTGTCCGTGACCGTCGTCGGGGCGGTGACCTTCTTCATCGCTCCGCTGCGCAGCCGGGCGACGTACCAGGGCAGCCGGAGCATGCCGTGCGAGGAGTGACCCCACAGTTCTGCCGTGGTCAGGCTGTCCGCGAGCAGGTGGGCGTCGGGTTCCGGTACGCCGGTCGAGGTCAGGACCGCGCTGCTGAACCTGGTCAGCGACGAGGCTTCCACCGTGATCGCAGGCATGGGCGTCCTTCCGTCACGAGCAGTATTTCGGCCAGTATACAGGCGCACGGCAAAGGGCCGCCAGATGTTGCGGCGGCCGGAGTCAGGCCGAAGGCCGAATGTCGATCTCCAGCGAGCCTGTTCCTGCGATGGAGCTGGTCAGGCCGTTGATGATGGTCCGCAGGCTCTCGGTGAGGTGATAGCTGAGTTCCCGGGCCGCGGCCTCCGGGTCTCCGCTGAGGATCGCCTCGCACATTCGCTGGTGCTCTTCGAGCGAGCGACGCAGTCGAGCGGGGTCGGCGTGGGAGATCCCGCGCAGCCGCGCCGTCTGTCCTCGTTGGTCGGCGATGGTCGCCACCAGGGGTTCGTTGTGACATGCGGCGATCACGGACTGATCGAAGCGCTCGGTCAGATCGTAGAAGCGTGCCACCAGCTCTTCACGGCTCGCGGTGTCGAGGATGGCGGCGATCTCGCCGAGTTCGACGGCGATCCGCCGGAAGGGCTCCAGGAGCTCGGGGCGGGCGATGCCGTCGAGGGTGACCATCCGTGCCGCCGCCGGTTCGAGGATCATGCGGAACTCGAACAGTGCCCGCACCCTGCTCAGCGAGATGGACGCGACCTGGGCGATCTCACCGGGACGGAAGTCGACCAGCCCCTCGCGGGCCAGACGCCGAATCGCCTCACGCACCGGAGTCCTGGACGCGCCGACCTGTTCGCCGATGAGCACCTCGCTCAGCTTCGCACCGGGAGGAAGCCGGAGGGACTGGATCTGAGCCTTGAGCTGGTCATAGACCGCTTCGGACTTGCCTCGGCTCATAAAAGTTCGTTCCTCTTCTTCCGTTGTCGGCCGGACGCCAGTGTGTGCCCCCGGATCGTCACCGACGTGTAGCACATCGCGCTGGATACGGCTTCGCCGCACTCTGTATACTGCCCTGAATTCTCCACGGCCGCCATGGCGGCCGGACCGCTGTCCAGCAATGCCCGCCGACCCGTCCCCGGTGAATCCTCGAAACGTCGGCCAGGGCCACGCAGAGAACAGCAAATGGACAGCGGGCGGATAAGGCTTGGACAACGCCACGGCGACACGGTCTCCGCGCCTCCTATAACCAATCGGGAAACACCCGACGCACAGGAGGCACTCATGCGGAAATCGTTATTGGCCGTCATCGCCGCCGGAGGTCTGGCACTCGGCGGGACCGGGCTTGCCATGGCCGGTGAGGGGCAGTCCGACGAGAGCGGGAAGGGCGTGGTCGCCCAGACCAAGGCCGATTCCGGCACCGGGTCCGGGTTGGCCACGCCCGAAGTGGTGAACGCCGCCCAGGCCGCGGACCTGGTGCTCCAGGATGTGGGCGGCGGCCGGGTCACGGGAGTCGGGCTGGGCGAGGAGAACGGCCGCGCGGTCTGGAAGGTCACCTTCGTCGGCGAGGGCGGGCTGCGCGGCGCGCAGGTGGACGCCCTCACCCGGGCGGTCACCGAGACCGCCGCCGACCCCGCAGTGGCCGACGGCGCCAGCACCTTCGACGACGATTCGTGCGACGACGACGACGCCGATGACGACGCCGACGACATCGATGATGACGACGCCGATGACGACGACGGCGACCGGCAGGGCGTCGAGCCGAACAAGTAGGCCCCGTACCCGCCCCGGCCGCCACCGCCCCGGTTGTACCCGCCCCGGCCGCCACCGGCCCGTCGGCCGGGGCGTCCGCCGGGCCCCGGCCGCCCTTCGCACCCCGCCTCCGGACCAGCAGGGAATCGCCATCGTGAAGCCGACAGACCGCATCGTCAGAATCGTGTACGTGGACGGCACCGGGCTGCTCGCCTCGGACACCCACGGACGAATCCATCTGCTCGACGCACGGCTGGACGTCGTCGCGTCGTCCCCCGCCGTGCCGCAGGGCCGGCCGGTCTACGGCCTCACCGCCGCCGACGGCTGGGTGATCGGCAAGGACCGGATGGGCGCGATCCTCCGCTGGTCCCTGGACACGCTGGAGCTGGTGGACCGGCTGGACCCGGCGACCGTGTGCGATCCGTCGCTGCTGCTCCCCAAGGAGCGCCCGTCACCGGTGAGTTCGCGCGGCATCGGGATCTGGGAGGGGCGGGTCTTCGTCACCAGCGGCTACCACCGCCAGATGCTCGTCGTGGATCTCCATACCTTCGAGGTGCTGGAGATCCGCCCGAACATCTGCGGCCCCAGCCCCATGGAGTGGGCCTGCACCGACCATCCGACTCGCCACGCGGTGTCCGACAAGAAAGGCCATCTGCGCTTCGGCTCGTTCACCGACGGGTCCTTCCCCGACCTGGTGAAACTGGACGACGGCAACATCCACCGGGTGCGCTATGACGCGCGCCACGACAGATTCTGGGCCACCCAGGACTTCGGTGCCGGGGAGAACGCCGACATCGCCAACGGGATCGTCATCGTGGACGCGGCGGGGGAGAAGGAGGCCGAATCCCTCTTCGCCCGCGACGACGTCGAGTTCGTCACCTTCTCCCGCGACCATCTGCGCGCCTACGCGGGAGGGTTCGACGGCGAGCTCCACATCTTCGACAACACCGACCGGGAGCCCCGGATCGCCCGCACCGTGACCGGCTTCCCGCACCAGCTCTCCGATCTGACCGTGGGAGCGGGCGGTGAGGTGTATGTGCTGTGCCAGGACGGAGAGGTGATCGAGCTCGACGCCGAGGGGAATTTCGTACGAGCCATGGGGTTCGCACGGCAGGCCGTCTGGGACATCCAGCCATCGCCCGAGGACCCCCGTACGCTCTACTGCGCCACCGACACCGGTGTCACCGTCGTCCGGGTACGGGACTCCGGGGCGGGACCGATGCTGGACGTGGCGGCGGAACACCGCACCGGCTTCGGCTTCACCCGGCGGGTGGCCCCGCTCCGCTCCGGCTGGCTGGGCATCACCCGCGACCACCGGGCCTTCCGCTCCGATACCGACGGCACGATCCGCTGGAGCCGTGAACTGCCCGCCCTGCCGCACACCGTCGCCGCCGATCCGGACGGCGGACGGGTGCTGGTGGCGACCAACGCGGGCGCCGTGGAGCTGGACGCCGCCGACGGACGGCCGCTCGCCACGTTCTCCGTGGACGGGCTGCCGGTGTGGGCCGCCGTCTACACACCGGACGGCGACCGTCTCCTCATCACCCGCAACGGCGTCATCGTCCTGCTCGACCGGGCGGACGGGAGCGTGCGCTGGCGGTTCGACCAGGGCGAGTACCCCAAGCGTCTGTGGATGCGGAACGGACGGGCCTACCTCACCGGGGACGGCGGGGTGAAGGAACTGATCATCGGCGAGGGTGTGGTGGCCCGCTGGCTGAAGCTGCTCTCCAACACCGTGGAGAACGCCGTGGTCACCGACGACCTGGTGTGCGCGAGCTCCTACGGCATGCAGCTGGCTGCTTACGACTACCTCACCGGCGCGTTCCTCGGCCTGCTGGAGGACCTTCCCGACTACCCCAAGGCCCTGTCGATCGTTCCTCAGGACACCGGCACGGCGCCCCACCTCCTCGTCGGCTGCCGCACCGGGCTGCTGTCGCTCTACCGGCTGGACCGGGGCCCCAAGAAGCTGCGGTTCCGCAAGCTCCGTGACCACTGGCTGCCCCGCCGCCCGGCCGCATACGTCCTGGAACACCACGCCCACGACCACGACCACGACCACGCCCACGACCGCGAACACCACGACCACTCCGCGAGGACGAGCGCGTGACGACAGACCGCCGAGGAAGGGAATCACGATGCGCGCGATAGAGCTCCGCTCCGATCCGAGCGGCCACGCCGCCCCCGTCACCCATGTGGCCTTTCGCGCCGACGGCAAACGGCTCGCCACCTGCTCGTACGACGGCACCGTCCTGGTGTGGGACACCTCCGAGCCGATCCGCCCCGTACCGCTGACCCAACTGCGCCACCGCCGCCTGGTCAACGCCGCCGCCTGGAACCCCACCCAGCCCTCGCTGCTGGCCACGGCGTCAGCGGACAAGACGGTGGCGGTGTGGCGGGTGCCGGACCATGGACGGCACCGCCTGGTCACCGTGCTGGCCCGGCACACCGACGACATCAACGCGGTCGCCTGGATGCCCGACGGACGGCGGCTGATCTGCGTCTCCGAGGACGGCCGGGCCACCCTGTGGGACACCACGACCGGTGCGCTGCTCGCCGGGATCGCCACCCACGGTGCCCACTGCATGATGGTCTCGGTCAGCCGTGACGGCCTGGTGGCCACGGTCGGCGAGGACGGCATGGTGGCCGTCGGCGAACCGGGCCCGCTCAGCCACCCGCCCCGCCACGCCCGGACCGCCACCCGCCACTACGCCTCCTCCGTCGAGGGCTGCGCCTGGTCGCACTCCGGCGCGTTGCTCGCCGTCACCCGTGACGACGGTGCCGTGGACCTGCTGACCCCACGGCTGGAACGGGTACGGACGGTGGCCGTCTCGACCACGGCGGCGCGCGCCGTCGCCTGGGCGGACGACGACCGCTCCTTCGTGGTGGGCGCGTACGACGGCTCGCTGCATGTCTTCGACCTCACCGGGGAGCGGGTCCGGCGCGTACACGACGCCCGGCTGTGGCCGCGGTCGGTGGCCACAGCGCACGGCCTGGTGGCCGCGGGCAGTTTCTGGAACGGTCCGCATCTGCTGGACCTCGCCACCGGGGCCGAGCTGAGCGCCCCGGACCGGCCGGGCCACGGTGTCAACGCGCTCGCGGTACGCGGCGACGACCTGCTGATCGGCTGCGACTCGGGCCTGGTGCTCGCCATGGACACCGACGGGGCCGAGGCCCGGGCCGTGGCCCCGCCCGTGCGGGCCCGGGAGTTCTGCGACGGTCCCGTGCTCTCGCTCGCCGCCGGGGACGGCGCCGTGTACGCCGGTACCTACGCCGGACATGTGGTCCGCCGGGGCCCCCACAGCGCCGAACGGTCCGTCAGCCCAGGTCTCGGGGCGCCCGTACCGTCGCTCTGCCTCACCGGGGGCCGGCTCGTCGCGGGCACCTACAACGGGGAGCTGATCGCTCTGGACCCGGTGACGCTCGCCGTGACCGAGCGCGGCGAGCCGCACGGCGGATCGGTGAAGTCGCTGTCCGCGCTCGGCGACGGCTTCCTCTCGGCGGCCACCGACCGCACCGTCGCCGCCGGTTCGCTGCACGACCGGGTGCCCCTCTGGCAGCACGGCAACCTGGTCAACGCGGTGACCCAGCTGGGCGGACGGGTGGCCGCGTCCGCGTCGCGCGACCACACGGTCAAGGTCGGCCTGCTGGCGCCGGGGGAGCGGGGCGGCGTCCGGGTGACGGAGGTGCGGACCCTGCTCGGGCCCGACGAGTCCGTCAAATGCGTGGGCCTGCTCGGCGACCCGCGGGCCCCCGTGGTGCTCGCCGGTTCGTACGACTTCGGCCTCTACGCCTGGGAGGTCGACTGGGGGGACGACTGGGGGGACGGCGCCGCCACGCTGTCCCAGGGCCGCCTCGTCGCCGAGTTCCGGCAGGGGCTGTCCTGCATGGCGCGGCTGGACGAGCGGCGCATGGCGGTCGCGGGCTGGGACGGACGGCTGTCCGTCGTCGGCCGCGACCACCGCGGTACGGTCCGGGAACTGCGCTCCTGGGACATCGGCGAGCTGGCCGAAGAGGCGGCCCGGACGGTCCGCGAGTCGGAGCGGGTGGCGGGTTGAGCGCCGCCGGTCACGAGGACCCCACCGACTCCGGCGCCGGGGCGAGCGTACGGGCGCGCGTCACGATCCCCCTCGCCCGCGCCCACCGCCGCCGCGCCGAACTCGTCACCTTCCACGGACTGCCGGACGCCGGGGAGCACCTCGCCTGCCTCGTGCCACCGCGCGGTACGGACGTCCCCCTCGTCCGGCTGCACAGCGAATGCCTCACCGGCGACGTCTTCGGCTCCACCCGGTGCGACTGCGGCCCCCAACTCGACGAGGCGCTGCGCCGCGTGGCCGAGCACGGCGGGGCGGTGCTCTACCTCCGCCAGGAGGGGCGCGGCATCGGCCTCTACAACAAGCTGGACGCCTATCTGCTCCAGGACCGGGACATCGACACCTACCAGGCCAACCGGCTCATCGGCCGCGGCGCCGACGAGCGGACGTACGGCACGGCGGCGGCCATGCTGCGCGCGCTGGGCCTGTGCCGGGTCCGGCTGCTCACCAACAACCCGGACAAGGTACGGCAGTTGCGCGAGCACGGCATCGAGGTGACGGCCACCGTGCCGACCGAACTGCACCTGACCGACGACAACGCCCGCTATCTGGCCGCCAAGGCACGTCACGCCGGGCACACCCTCGCCCTCGGCCCGCTCCACGGAGCGGGGGCATGAGCGCCACCGGGACGACGGCCTCGTCCCCCTCGGATTCCTCCCCCTCCTTCTCTGTCTCCTCCCACTTCCGTGAGCACGCCGAGCTCGCCGATCCACGGCATCTGCGCCCCGCCCCCGACGCCGCGGCCCGGCTCACCGCGCTCACCCCGTCCGGGCTGGCCGAGGCCGTGGAGGACCCGGCCCGGCCGCTCGCCGAACGGCTGGCCGCCGGCGGGCTGCTCGCGCTCCTCGGAGACCCCCGGATCGGCCCGGTGCCCGCCACCCGCGCCGTACCCGGCGGCGCCGTACGCGTCGGGCTGCCGCCGCACCGGGTGGCATCGGTGACCGACGCGTGGGCGCACGTCGGGGTGGAGGAGGCGTGGATCGAGAAGGAGACACCGGCGCACCCGGTCGAACTCGCCGACTTCTGGATCGCCGCCTATCCGGTGACCAACGCCGAATACCGGGACTTCCTCGCGGACACCGGCCGCCCCCGGCGGCCCACCACCTGGTACCTGGGCGCCTACCCGTACGAGCGGGGCAACCACCCGGTCGCCGGAGTGTGCCCCGAGGACGCCGACGCCTACGCCGCCTGGCTCTCGGAGCGCACCGGCCATCCGTGGCGGCTGCCCGGCGAGGCCGAGTGGGAGTACGCGGCGGGGGGCCCATCGGGCCTGGAATACCCGTGGGGCGACACCTTCGACCCGGCCGCGGCCAACACCCGGGAGACCGGCGTGCACACCACCACCCCGGTCGGTTCCTTCCCGGCGGGGCGCTCACCGTTCGGCGCCTTCGACATGGCAGGGAACGTCGAGGAGTTCGTGGCCGACACCTACCGCCCGTACCCCGGCGGCCCGTACGTCGCCGACGACCTGGTCCACACCGGGGCCCGCACCGGCGCGGCCCCCGGTGGCGGGTACCGGGTGGCACGCGGGGGCGGCTTCGCCCGCTTCGGCGACCTCGCCCGCACCCGCCGACGCCACGGCGCGTTCCCCAGCCCCCTCTACCCCGTCGGCTTCCGGCTGGCCACCGGCTCGCGACCGCGAGTGGTGGCGGCCTCGAAAGGCTGGAGCACACCATGACCCCGAACGTCCCCGGCGACCTGTGGAAGAAGCTCACCAGCACGGTCGGCCTGGTCTCCGTGCGGCACGAGGACACCGCGAACGTGATGGCGGCCGAGTGGTCCTACTTCGTCAACAAGGCGCCCCTGTACGCCGCCGTGGTGCTCGGCCCGCGAGCCGCCTCCCGGGCGCTGCTCGCCGCGGCCGGGGAGTTCTCGCTGACCCTGTGCTCGGAGGACCAGGCCGCGGTCGCCGACTTCGCGGGCAGCTTCTCCGTGGCCGACATCGACAAGACCGGCAGCGAGCTGATCCGGTTCGGCGAGCCCGAGGCCACCGGCACGCCCTGGGTGCGGGGCGGTGTGGTCGCGCTCGAATGCGTACTCCGCGAGACCGTACGGTTCCCGGCGCACACCCTGTACGCGGGCGAGGTCGTCGCCGCCCATCTGCCCGAGGAAGCCCTGCGGCCGCTGGTCAAACACGGGGCGATGCACACCCTCGGCACGCCGGTACGGCGCACCGAGGTCGTCGCCTCCGCGCGGTGGCTGCCCGCCGGGACGCTGCGGATCGCCGCCACCGGCCCGGCGGGAGACGGGGACGGCCGGTGGCGGGTGAGCCTGCTGACGGCCGACGGCGGGACCGTATCGCTCGGCGCCCATCCGCCCTCCCCGCACGGCGACTTCCTCCGCGATCTGCCGCTGCCCGCCGGGCTGCCGGTGGAACGGCTGGGCGGCTGCCGGGTACGGGTCGAACGGGACGGCGCCGAGCCCGGATACGCGGCGGTCACCGGACTCGGCGCGCGCTCCGTCGCCCGCACCGCCCCCGTCACTCATGGGGTACCCCGATGAACCCGACCGCCGCTCCCGCCCTGCCCGCCGCCCCGCTCCGGGTGGCGGCCGCCCAGACCGAGTCCGTACCCGGCGACGTGGCGGGCAACGCGCGCCGCGCCGCCGCCCTGACGGCACGCGCCGCGGACGGCGGTGCCCGCGTGCTCGTCCTCCCCGAACTGCACCTGTGCGGATACGACCTGCCCGGGCTCGCCGCCGCCCCCGACCGCCACGAGGTGAGCGCCGACGCCCTCGGCCGGGTCGCCGACCAGCGCCTGGACCCGCTCGCCGAAGCCGCCGCGGACCATTCCGTGACCGTGCTGGCCGGAGCCGCCGTACGACGCGACGACGGCACCCTCACCAACTCCGTGCTGGCCGTCGCCCCCGCCGGTGCGCCGGTCGTGGCGTACGACAAGCAGCACCTGTGGCACGCCGACGAACGCGGCCTGTTCACACCGGGCGGGCGGGGCGCGGCCGTCGTGGTCGAGGGCTGGCGGCTGGCGCTCGGGATCTGTTACGACCTCTCCTTCCCCGAGCACGCGCGGGCCGCCGCCCTCGCCGGGGCCCACGGCTACCTGTGTCCCGGCGCCTTCGCGGCCGGCAACGAGCACCGGGCCGCCGTCTACCTCGCCGCACGGGCACTGGAGAACACGATGTACGCGCTGTTCGTCAACCCCGTGGGCGGGCCCGCGCACCGGCCGTGCGCGGGCGGCACGACCGTCCACGGGCCCGGTGGCGAGACGGCCGGGCGGCTCCCGGCCGCGCGCGAGGACATCCTCATGGCCGATCTCGACCCACGGGCCCTCACCGAAGTGCGAGGGTTCCTGCGGATGCTGGAGGAGTGCCGGGCCGGCGGGTGAACCGCCGCCGCCTCCGCGATTCCCCCCGGTACGGGCCGCCGTCGGCGGCCCGTCGGCATGTGATGAAGGACGTGGCACGATGACTCGACGGCTGCTGCTGAGCTATCTCTCCCTGACCGTGCTGGTCCTGTTGGGGCTTGAGATCCCGCTCGGCGTGCTCTTTCAGCGCAATGAGGTGTCCCATCTGTACCACTCCGCCCAGCGGGACGCGTTCATGGTGGCCGAACTGATCGAGGAGGACGTCCCCTCCGGCCGCACCCCCACCCTCGCCGCCTTCGTGACCGAGTACGCGCAGTGTATGGGCGGCCGGGTGGTGGTTTTCAGCCTCGACGGCGAGGTCCTCACGGACTCCGACAACCCCACGGCCGGACCGGCCGCGGCCGCGGCGCACGGAGCCACCGTCCACCGCGCCGTCACGGCCGCGCTGCGCAACGAGCGCTCGGTCGGCATGTTCCGCGGCCCCGCGAAGGGCCGTGCGCTCGTCTCCGTGGCCGAGCCGGTGACCGTGGGGCCCGAGGTGCGCGGCGCGGTGTGGACGACCTCGCCCGCGACGAGCGTCGACACCCGGATACACAAGGCGTGGTGGACGCTGTCCGTGATCGGTGTCGCCGTGCTCGCGATGGTCGTGCTCATCGCCTTCGCGCTGGCCCGCTGGATCACCCGCCCGGTGCGCGCGCTGGAGGGGGCCACCGCGCAACTGGGGTACGACGGTGCCCTCTCCGCCCCGCTGGCCGCCGATCTGGGGCCGCCGGAACTGCGCCGCCTGGCCGGGTCGTTCAACCGCACGGCCACCCGGCTCCAGCATGTGCTGCGCGCCCAGCGGTCGTTCGCGGCGGAGGCGTCGCACCAGCTCCAGACCCCGCTCACGGCGTTGCGCCTGCAGCTGGAGACCCTGCGGATGGGGCTCGGCGCCCGGGCGCACGCCGCCGTCGACGCGGCCGTCGAGGAGATCGACCGGCTGACCCGCATGGTCCAGGGCCTGCTCGCCCTCGCCCACCTGGAGGACTCCGCGACCACCCCCGGGCCCGTGCACCTCGACGGAGTCCTCCGGGACCGGGCCGAGATGTGGGCCGGGTTCGCGGCCGAGCACGGTGTCACCGTCGCGGTCACCGGACCGCCGGTCGGCTGGGCCCGGGCGATCCCGGACGCCCTGGAGCAGATCATCGACAACCTCCTCGCCAACGCCCTGTCCTTCGCCCCGTTCCACAGCACGATCACCCTGGCCACCGCCCCCGGCGCCCGGACCCGCGGCGACGGGGGCGGCGAGCCCATGGTGGAGTTCCATGTGATCGACCAGGGACCCGGCATGACCGAGGAGCAGCGCCGGCGCGCCTTCGACCGGTTCTGGCGCGCCCCGGACTCCTCCCACGAGGGCTCCGGGCTCGGGCTGGCCATCGTCCAGCAGCTGGTGCACGCCGGTGGCGGCGAGATCACGCTCGACCGGGCCCCCGGGGGCGGTCTCCACGTCGTCGTACGGCTGGTGGCCGCGGGCGGCACGGCGGTTGGCACCGACTTCGGTACCAAGCAGCACAAACCGCCCGCCGGGCCCCGGAGGTGACGACCGGCCTCAGTCCGCGTCCACGTCCGTGTCCGCCATCGCATCCGGCCCGTCCAGCCCGTCCTGTGCCGGTACGACGAGACGGAACCCCACACAGCGCAGCGTCTCGATGCGGCCGGGGTCGCCGAGCTTGCGGCGCAGCGCCGAGATGTGCACGTCCAGGGTCTTGGTCGGGCCGAAGAAATGGGTCTCCCACACGGTGTCCAGGATCCGCTGCCGCGAGCACACCGCGCCCGGGTCCTCGGCCAGCAGCGCGAGCAGATCGAACTCCTTGGGCGCGAGCGTGACGGGCTCGCCCGCCAGCTCGACCCGCCGGGTCCGCCGGTCGATGGTCAGGTTGCCGACCACCTGCACCGACTCCCCGGGCCGCGCCGTCCCCGGGCCACCCGGAGCACCCGGCGCACCGGGCTTGCCGCCCGCCGCGGTGCGCCGGGTCACCGCCCGCATCCGGGCGACGAGTTCGCGCAGGCTGAAGGGTTTCGGCAGATAGTCGTCCGCCCCGAGTTCCAGCCCCACCACCCGGTCCGCTTCCTCCCGCCGGGCGGTGAGCATGATGACGGGCACATCGCAGTCCTGCCGCAGGCGCCGGCACACGTCGATACCGTCCATGTCGGGCAGCCCCAGATCCAGCAGGACCATCTCACCCCGCGGGGCGTCGAGGGCGGCGGCGCCGGTACCGACCCAGTCCACCGCGAACCCGTAGTGCGCCAGGCCGTCCACCAACGGTTTGGCGATCGAGGCATCATCCTCGACGAGCAGCACCTGCATCCGTGACCCCACCTTTTCCTCCACGCCGTCTCCCGACGGCTGTCGAAAGAGCCGACCTCTTCACCCAGCCAGTACGTGCGGCAGCACGCCGGGCGCGAACCGGCGCACGTTTTTGCTCCCGAACGCCAAAATTCCGGGCGGTACAACGGCGTTGCCGGGCAGTTTCCCGGTGCCCCGCCCGGCAGGTGTGCATGTACTGTGCATGCTTTCGCGGATGCGAGCGGCAGAGGCTCTCTTGCCTGGCATGCACCAGGTGATCAGGCGTCCTGGGTCGTATGTGCGTTTGAGTGGAAGGTCGGCTCGGGTACGGTCATCCGGGAGGTGGTATCTATGAACGCCCCGGCACGCCGTATGGACGCGGCGCGGAACCGGACCCGCATCGTGGAGGCCGCCCGCGCCGCCGTCGCCGAGTCCAGCGACGTCCGCCTCAACGAGATCGCCAAGCGCGCCGGTGTGGGGCAGGGGACGCTCTACCGGAACTTCCCCAACCGGGAGGCGCTTCTCGCCGAGGTCTACCGTCGCGATGTCGAGGAACTCGTGACCGCGGCCTCCGCGCTGCTGGTGGAACACGAGCCCGTGGAGGCCCTGCGGCACTGGCTCGACCGGGTGATCGACTACGCCGAGATCAAGTGCGGCGTCCTGGCGGCGCTCGAACCGGTGGCGTGGCAGGACCTCGTCGCCCACAGCGAGAACCCCATCGAAGGCGCCCTCGCTCAGCTGCTGGACGCGGGTAAGGCGGCCGGTTCCCTCCGCACGGATGTGGACGCCCACGGAGTTCTGATGCTCATCGCCTACCTCGGCCGACTGGAGCGGAGCGAGTGGGAGTCGACGGCGCGGCCGCTGATGAGCGTCATCCTCGACGGCCTTCGCCGACAGGACCCGGACCGGTGACCTCCGTACCGCCCCCTGTCGCTCGGCCACCGGCCAGTGGAAGTGGGCCGCCACGTGCGGATTCGCTTCGATTTGCCGCAGCCGGACAGGCGACCGTACGTTCGCCAGCATGGCGGATGACGAACAAACACGCGCGGCACGGCTGCTGGAAGCCCAGGCGAAGGCGGAGCGGCTCTTCGCTGAGATCGGGAAGCGCGGGCTCGTCGCGCCCGGCGAGGGCGAGCGGGCGGTCAGCGACCGCATCCGGGATCTGGCGAACGAGATGTTCGGTACGACCCGCCACTGGCACAAGCGGATCGTGCGCTCCGGGCCGAACACCCTCCTGCCGTACCGGGAGAACCCGCCGGACCGGGTGATCGGCGCGGACGACATCGTGTTCGCCGACTTCGGGCCGATCTTCGAGGAGTACGAGGCCGACTTCGGGCGGACCTTCGTCCTGGGTGAGGACCCGGTCAAGCACCGCCTGCGGGACGATCTGGCCACGCTCTTCGCGGCGGGCAAACGCCACTTCGAAAGCGACCCGCACATCACCGGCAAGCAGCTGCACACCGAGGTCGAACGGCTGGCCACCGAGGCCGGCTGGGAACTGGGCGGCTGGCACGCCGGACACCTGGTCGGCGAGTTCCCGCACGAGACCATCGACGGCGCGGACACCGAGTCGTACATCACCCCCGCCAACGACACCCCGCTGCGCCGCACCGACAAGACCGGGCGCGACTGCCACTGGATTCAGGAGATCCATCTCATCGACCGGGACGGGGGATTCGGCGGCTTCTACGAGCAGCTGCTCACCCTCGGCTGACCCGGCACCGCCCTCCCCTCGATGGTAAATACCTGCCCTGCCAATGGTAATGAGAGTGCAATGTCGGTCCGTTGGGTAGTGCGAGGCCATGTCGAACATCTCGATGGGCACCACGTCGGCCTCAGCTGCCCTTACTGATCCTCGGACCGGCCTCCCCCGCACCGCGCCACCGGCCGCCGACCGGCGGGCGGTGAGGGCGACGGTGTCCGCTGCCCGGGCGGCGCAGCCCGGCTGGAGCGGGCTGACGACCGGCGAGCGGTCGCGTCGGCTGCTGGCCTTCGCGGCCCTGATGGAGGACAACGCCGAACAGTACGTGGCGGCCGAGCAGGCCGGAACGGGAAAGCCCAGGCCGGAGGCGGTCGGTGAGGTCGCCGGGGGCATCGATCTCGTGCGCTTCTACGCGGGAGCGATCCGCAGCGACCTGACGCCGGGCAGCGGGCACCGGTTGCCGGGCCGGGAGAGCTGGGTGCGCTGGGAGCCGCTCGGAGTGGTCGCGGCGATCGTGCCGTGGAACTACCCGCTGATGATGGCGGTGTGGCGGTTCGCCCCCGCGCTCGCCGCGGGGAACACCGTTGTGGTGAAGCCCGCCGAGACGACGGCGGACAGCATGCTGCTGGCCGCACAGCACGCCCGGGAGACCCTCGGCCCGGACGTCCTCACCGTCCTGCCCGGCGACCGGGAGACGGGCCGGTCGCTCGTGGAGTGCCAGGGGGTGGACGCGATCGCGTTCACCGGCAGTCGTACGGGCGGGCTCGACGTCGTCGCGCGCGCCGGACTGCGCCGGGTCAGCCTGGAGCTGGGCGGGAACTGCGCGGCGGTGGTGCTGCCGGACGCCCCCGAGGACACCTGGGAGCGGTTGACGGCGGCGGCCACGTACAACGCGGGGCAGAGCTGCGCGTCTCCGGCACGGGTGCTGACGCTGCGGGAGTGCTACGACCGTACGGTGCAGGAGCTGTCCGACGCGATGGGCCGCCGACGGGCCGGGCGGGACTTCGGGCCGCTGAACAATCCCGACCAGGCACGCCGCTTCGACGGCATCGTCGGCGCGAGCTCGGCCGGTATCCGTCAGGAGGCCCCGGTGGACACCGGCGACGGCGAGACGGGTGGCTACTGGCGGCCGGGCCTGATCCTCGCCGACGTCCCCGAGGACGACCCCGCGGTCGTCGAGGAGGTCTTCGGTCCCGTGCTGACGGTGCAGGCGGTGGAGTCCGTGGAAGACCTGGTCGCGGCCGCGAACGGTATGCCTCACGCGCTCGCCGCCAGTGTGTGGGGCCGGGACACCTCCGCCGTCCTGCGGCTGGCGACCCGGCTGGACGCGGGGGAGGTCTGGGTCAACTGCCACCTGGAACAGACCGGTGAGCTCCCGCACGGCGGGCGCAAGGAATCCGGCCACGGAACGGACATGAGCGTGCTGGCACTCACCGAATATCAGCGCCCGAAGACGATCACCGTCAACGTGGAGTGAGACGATCCGGCACGCGCCGCACGACGGGGCGCGTCAGCGGGTGGTGAGCACCATCCGGAAGCGGGCGGCCCCGGACATCATCTTCCGGTACGCCTCGTCCGCCTGGTCGAGCGGCACGGTCTCGACCATCGGGCGGATGCCGCGCAGTGCGCTGAACGCCATGGTGTCCTGGACGTCCTGCGCGGTGCCGGACGGGTGGCCACGGACGATCCGGCCTGCCATCAGCAGCTGGGTCGGGTTGATTCCCAGCGGGGTGGCGTCCACGCCGATGACCACCAGCTCGCCGCGGGGGGCGAGCCCGTCCACGGTCGCCGTGATGGCGTCGGAGTTGGCGGCGGTGGCCAGCACGGCCTTGGCGCCGCCGAGGGAGCGCAGCGCGTCCGCGACGGAGGTGTCCGCCGTGCTGTCGATGTAGTGGTGCGCGCCGAGCCGCTGGGCGAGGTCGGCCTTGGCGGCTCCGCGGGCGATGGCCACGGTCTCGAAGCCCATCGCGGCCGCGTACTGCACCCCCAGGTGGCCGAGGCCACCGATGCCGAGTACGGCGACCAGGTCGCCGGGCCGGGCCGAGCTGCGCCGCAGCCCGTTGTACGCGGTCACCCCCGCGCAGGCCAGGGGGCCCGCGTCGGTCGCGGACAGCGCGTCGGGAATCCGGGCCAGGGCGTCCACCGGCGCGATCACCGCCTCGGCGTAGCCCCCGTCGTACGTCAATCCGGGGATCTTCAGGTTCTCGCAGACCATGAAGTCGCCGTGCCGACAGGGCGGGCAGTGGCCGCAGCTGCCGCCGAACCAGCCCACCGTCACCCGGTCGCCCACCCGCCAGACGTCATCCGTGCCCGCACCGAGCTCGTCGATGCGTCCGGCGATCTCATGTCCGGCCACCAGGGGAAACCGCACGCCCGGGACCTGGGCGTTCACGAAGACGCTGTCGCTGTGGCAGACCCCGCAGGCCTCCACGGCGATCCGCACATGGCAGGGGGCGGGCCGCGGCACCTCCCGCTCGACGATCTCCAACGCACCACCGGCGGAAGCGACCTGCGCGACGCGACAGCTGCTCATCTGGATCTCTCCGGGGTACGGGGACGACATCCCAAATCCCCCGGAACCAGCAGACCAGCCACGCCCCGGTCGCGCGCGCCGGAGGGAGCGGACGAGGGATGGGCAGGCCAGGGCCGCGCCGCTGGGTAGGGTCGGGGCGTGGAACGCAGCAGCGGACGGCCCGACGACGCCGTCGCCGGGGAGGCGCGGGGCGAGCTGTCGCCCCGGGCGGCCCGGGCGCTGTGGTGGGGGTCGGCCGGTCTGGTGCTCGCCGTCCTCGGCACGTCGGTGCTCGTCGCCGGTGCGGGGCATGGCGGGCGGCTGGCCATGGCGGTGGCCCTGGTCCTGGCGCAGGTCTGCGCCCTGAGGTGGGTGGCCCGCGCCCCGGCCGCCGTACTGGCCGTACTGGCCGTGAACGCGGCGACCGGGCTCGCGGTGTGGGCGCTGCTGCCCGCCGTGACGTTGACGGGGGCGCTGCTCGCGGCGCAGGTCGCGTTGTGCGTGGTGTCGGCCACCAGGCCGCGGCGGGTGTCGGTACGGGCGCTCGCGGCGATGTGCCTGCCCGCGCCGCTGGCGTTCGGGGCGGGCGGCGGCCCCGCGGGGATCGCGGTCTATCTGCTGGCGGTCGTCCTGGCGTGGACCGCGGGGCAGTGGCGCGCGGCGCAGCAGGCACGGATGAGGGCCGAGACGCGCCGGGCCGTGGTGGAGGAGCGCGCGCGGATCGCGCGCGAGGTGCACGACGTCGTGGCGCACACCCTGTCGGTGATGGTCATCCAGGCGGGCGCCGCCGACGATGTGTTCACCCGGCGGCCCGAACAGGCCCGGCAGGCGCTGCGGGCCGTGGAGACGGGCGCCCGCTCGGCGCTCGGTGAACTCCGGCTGCTGCTCCGGGCGTTCGGGCCCGACGAACCCGATGAGGGGGAGGACCCGGCCGGGGAGCGGCGGGAGCCGGGGCCCTCGCTCGCGCGCCTGGAGGAGCTGGCCGACACCGTGCGCGCGACCGGGATGACCGTGCACATACGCCGCGCGGGCGCCACCGACGGGCTGCCTGCCGCCGTGGACCTGGCGGCGTACCGGATCGTCCAGGAGGCCCTCACCAACACGCTGCGCCACGCGGCCGGGGCCGACGAGGTGAGCGTGCGCGTGACGGTCGAAGGGGAGTGCGTGGAGATCACGGTGGTCGACAACGGGCGTACGGCGCAGGGCGGTTCGGCCACGGCCGGAGCGGGACGGGGCCTGGTGGGGATGAAGGAGCGCGCCCGGCTCGTGGGCGGCACCCTGCGCGCCGGTCCGCTGCCCCAGGGCGGGTTCGAGGTGGCGGCGCGGCTGCCGGTGGATGGCGTGTCATGACGCTGCGCGTGGTGGTGGCCGACGACCAGCTGCTGGTCCGTACCGGGTTCCGCATGATCATCGACGCCCGGGACGACCTGGAGGTGGTCGGTGAGGCGTCCGACGGCCGGGACGCGGTGCGGCTGACGCGGGAACTGGCGCCCGACGTGGTGCTGATGGACGTCCGCATGCCCGTCGTGGACGGTATCGAGGCGACCCGGCAGATCGCGGAGAGCGGCAGCCGGGCCCGGGTGCTCGTGCTGACCACCTGGGACGTGGACGCGCACGTCGTCGCCGCCCTCCGGGCCGGGGCGAGCGGTTTCCTGCTGAAGGACATCCGCCCCGCCGATCTCGTCGACGCGATCCGCCTCACCGCACGCGGCGACGCCCTGCTGGCGCCGACCGTGATGCGGCGCGTCCTCGACCGGTTCCTGCGCAGCACGGCCGACCCGGCGCCGCCGCCCTCCCTGCGGGACCTCTCCGGGCGTGAGCGGGAGGTGCTCACCCTGATCGGGCAGGCGCTGTCGAACGCGGAGATCGCCCAGCGGCTGCGTCTGTCGGAGGCCACCGTCAAGAACCATGTCACCGCGGTGCTGCGCAAACTCGGCCTGCGCGACCGCGTCCAGGCCGTCGTCGCCGCCTACGACCACGGACTCGTGGCGCCGCGCCGCCCCTGACGGCGCCGGAACGGCTCCTCCTCAAGGAGGAGGCCGGGCCGCGGTCCTCCTGTGTTCCCAGTGCCGGTCCGTTCTTGCGGCCGATCCGTGGCCGGGGTGGCCGGCCATAGCGTCGAGGTGTGACCGACGACCTGGCCTGCCTCATGTATCTGCTCGCCCACGACGACGCGGCCGAAGGCCCGTACGACCGTTCCCGGACGGAGCTGCTGGTCCGTGCCGCCGCCCTGGCCGACCTCGCGCTGCGCGGCCGGCTGGGGGAGGTGGCCGGTGCGGTCGCCGTGTCCGGAGCGGAACCGACCGGCGACCCCGTCCTGGACGGCGTTCTGCGCGACGCCGCCGACGGGCACGGCTGGAAGCACCTCGTACGTCGCCACCGCAAGCGGACCCTGACGGAGGTGGAGGACCGGCTCGCCGCGGCCGGGCTCCTCACCGTGACGGCGCCCCGCACCCGCTTCGGCACCCGGCGGCTGACCGTGACGGACCCCACCGTGTCCGCCGCACTCCGCGCCCGCGTGTCCGCCGCGCTGTACGGGGACGGCCCCGTGCGGGAGCTCCCCGCCGCCGACGCCGCGCTGCTGGCGCTGGCCTCGGCGGGCGGTATCCGCGCGGTCGTCTCCCGGCAGGACCAGAAGACTTTCCGGGCCCGTATCAACGCCTGCACGGGGCAGCTCGCCGCCCTCGCGCCCGGACTGGAGAAAGCGGTACGCGCGCTGCCGACGACCATGATCGCCGCACAGGGCGGCATGGGCGGCAGCTGACCGAACGGGGAGACGATGACCATGCACCGCGTCCTGACCACCCTGGGCTGCGCCCTGACCGCCGTGCTCACGACGGCCTGGTCCGCGGGACCACCGGCCGGGCCGCCGACCGGGCCCGCCCGGCCCGCCGCCGCCACGACCGTACGCACCCACGACGGCCCGTTACGGGGCGCCGCCCACGACGGCTACCGCACCTTCGAGGGCATCCCCTACGCGGCGCCCCCGGTCGGCAGGCTGCGCTGGGCGCCGCCCCGCCCCGCGGCTCCCTGGTCCGGGGTACGGGACGCGACCCGTCCCGCGAGCGCCTGCCCGCAGGCCGCCGGTGAGGTGCCCGGCGGCAGCACCGACGAGGACTGCCTCCACCTGAACGTCACGACACCCGACGGCGCGGCACCGGCCCGCCCCCGGCCGGTGATCGTGTGGCTGCACGGCGGCGGTTTCACCACCGGGACGGGCAGCTCGTACGACGCCCACCGCATGGCCACCCGCGGCGACGTCGTGGTCGTCACCGTCAACTACCGTCTCGGGGCCCTCGGTTTCCTCGCCCACGGCGGGCTGCCCGGCTCCGGCACCTTCGGCCTGGCCGACCAGCAGGCGGCGCTGCGCTGGGTCCGCGCCGAGATCGGCGCCTTCGGCGGCGACGCGCACAAGGTGACGCTGGCCGGTGAGTCGGCGGGCGGCTACAGCGTCTGCGCCCAGCTCGCCTCGCCCGCCGCCGAGGGGCTCTTCGACCGGGCGGTCATCGAGAGCGGCCCGTGCACCGGCCGCCCCGACCGGCCGTTCGCCCCGTCCTCCGTCCCCCTGTCCACGGCGCGCGCCACGGGCACGGACCTCGCGGCGAAGGTCGGCTGCGGCTCTGCCCGCGACGTCCTGGCCTGTCTGCGGCGCGTGCACGTCTCCCGTCTGCTCGCGGCGCAGGACACCGATCAACAGCCCGCCTACGCCACCCCGTTGCTGCCGCGCGATCCCGCGGCGGCGATCGCCGCGGGCCGCTTCCACCGCGTCCCCGTGCTCCTCGGCGGCAATCACGACGAGGGCAACGGCTGGGCCGCCGGGATCGTCCAGGCAGGTAACCCCGTCACTCCCGGCACCTGGCCCGACGTCGCGGCCACCTTCTTCCCCTCCCCGGGGCAGGCGAAGGCGATCGTCCGCGAGTACCCGGTGCACCGCACCGACGGGGGCCCGGTGTTCGGCGCGGTCATCGGCGACGCCGACTTCGCCTGCCCGACGGCGCACACCGGTCGCCTTCTCGCCGCCCAAGTACCCGTCTGGTCTTATGAGTTCGCCGACGAACACGCCCCGCCGCTCACCCCGGGCGCCCCGCCGTTCCCGCTCGGCGCACCACACGCGAGCGAACTGCCCTACCTGTTCGACCTGGGCGGCCGACCGCGCGACCTGACCGCGGCGCAGCACCGGCTGGCCGACACCATGATCGACTACTGGACCCGTTTCGCCCGCACCGCCGACCCGAACGGCCCGTCGTCCCCGCACTGGTCCCGGCAGACGGCGTTGTCCCTCGCACCGGACCGCGTCGTCCCCACCCACACGGTGCGGCTCCGCCACCACTGCGCGTTCTGGGACGGCCTCGGGTAAAGGGGCTACCGGCCGAGGTGGAAGCGGATGGTGGTGCCGTTCGGGCCGGTGTGGACGCGGACCAGGTCGGCCACCTGGTGCACCATGAGCAGGCCCCGGCCGCCGATCTGGCCGGGTGGGGCCGGGCGGCGCCCGGCGAGGGGGTCGCTGAGGCGGCCGCCGTCCTCGACCTGGCACAGCACCTGTCCGGCCCGTGCCCAGACCCGCACCGTGCCGCGGCCCGCACCGTGCACCACGCTGTTGGTGGTCAGCTCGGCGACCGCCAGGGCCAGATCACCCAGGCGCTGACCGGTGAGGCCGAGCCGTTCACCGGCCGTGACCGCGAACTCACGGGCGACGGGCAGACGGTCCGCGTCGAAGGAGAAGGCGGCGATCCCGGCGGGCGGGGGCAGTGGCTCGTTGTGGGCCGCGATGGCGCGCTGGGGGGCGTAGTCGTGGCTCGGGCGCTCCTGGCCGTTCTCGATGATCACGGGGTGGGTCAGCCATGCGTCGGCGAGCGCGTCGGCGTCCAGCCCGCCGGTGTCGTACGGACACAGGATGGTGACCGCACGGCCGAGGAAGGCCAGGTTGATCAGCGCCTCGTGCTGGACGCACGCGCCGTACTCGGCCGCGGTGCGACCGGCCCAGATGGGTTCGCCGATGATGCGGACCCGGCCGCCGGGATGCCGGTCGGCGAAGTCCCGCAGCACCGCGGGGATGATCCGCCCGGGGTTGCGCCCGGCCTCGGTCATGTCGAGGAACCGCACGCGCTCGCCGTCCCGCCCCAGCGCGGTCCGCAGGAGCCGCAGGGCGGCGCCGGGCACGGCCACCGCGACGGGCTCGGCGGCGTGCAGCCCGTCGAGCACGAAGGGCAGGGTCCCGGCCAGGTAGTCCTCGTCGTTCCGGTAGAAGAGGGCAGGGTGGGTGAAGGGACCGGCGACGGCTTCGGCGGTCACCACGGCGTCACCCCGATCGAGGAAGGACAGGGCCCGGCCCCGGCCCCGGACAACTCCGTACGAGCGGCCGGAGGCCCGTACCACCCTACCCAAGGGGTCTCCGGCGCGGCCGTATACAGGTCCGAGGGGGGCGGGTGCCGGACCGGGGATATGGTTGCGGAGGGAGCAAGGCGCCGGGTCGGCACGAAGGCGCCGAAGACGCTGATTCGGAGTGCACTGTTATGGGCGTGAATCCGGCACCCTCTCACCGTCGGTCCCGCGACGCTGCTCAGATGGCGTGCGAGGTGATCGAGTCGCTCGAGGTGCTGTGGGAGCGGGGGCGGGACGCCGTCTCCTCGTCTCCGGTGTCGGCGTCACAGCTGCGGGTGCTGTACAGCCTGGAGCGCGAGGAGGGTATCAACCTCCGCACGCTCGGGGAGCTTCTGGGCTCGGCGCCCTCCTCCGTGAGCCGTCTGTGCGACCGGTTGCAGGCCCTCGGATTCGTGGAGCGCGCGCCCAGCCCCGTCAGCCGCCGGGAGCTCGAACTGCGGCTGACCAGCCATGGCAAGGCGTACCTGCTGGAGCTGCGGGCCCGCCGGGAGGAAGCCCTGCTGGCCGCCATTGCCGCGATGACGCCGACCGCCCGCAAGGCGCTGCTGGAAGGGCTGACGGGGTTCCAGGAGGCCGTGGACAAGACGGAGTCGGGCCATCAGCGGGAGGCCGCGGACGGAGCGGTCCGGTTCGCCTGAGCGCGCCGCCCGGCGCGGGCGCGCATGCCTGTCCGTCCGGTGCGCCACCGCCCGCCCCCGTCTGTCATCGGCTGCCGCCCGCGTGCGCCGGAGGAGTCCGGCGCGACGCTCCGAGCGCCGAAGGAATTGCGGCGCGACGCTCCTAGATTGTTGTCAATCGGGCACAGTTGTCAAATGGCAACGATCCCCGGGAAATCCCCTTCCGGCGCGCCCCCTTCGCCCGATCCGCTCCGCTCCTTCCGCCCGTACCAGTCGAGGCAGACCACCAGGGCGTCGTCGTCGAGCGGACTCTCGGAGCGGAAGCCGGCCAGCTGATGCAGGATCGCCTGGGGTACCTGGGTCGGCGGCAGCAGCCGGGTGTTGCCCAGGGCGCGGGCCAGTGCCCGTTCCCCGTAGTTCTCGCCGGACGGGGACAGCGCTTCGTACACCCCGTCGCTCCCGAACAGGAGGCGATCGCCGGGGCGGGCGGTGAAGTGCTCGCCGACATAGACGGTGTCCTCGAACATCCCGAGCGGCAGCTGCGCGTCGAATCGCACGGACTCCACCGCGCCCTCCCGCTGGCGCCACATCCGTGGCGACCCCGCGTCGACGACCTCCACGTCCCCGGTGGCGAGGTCGAACTGCAGCAGCAGCGCCGACAGATAGCACGCGCCCCGGTAGCGGGCGTAGACCGCCTGGTCGGCCAGGCTGGCCTGATCGCACAGGTCGAGGCCCGCGCGCCGGGCGTTGCGCAGGGCGTTGATGGCGAGGTTGGTCAGCAGCGACGCCTCGATGCCCTCTCCCATGCCGTTGGTGAGGACGAGCGTCAGATGGTCGGCGGAGACCGACCAGTCGAAGTTGTCGCCGAAGATCGCGTACGCGGGCTCCAGATGCGCCCCGAGCGAGAACTCCGGACGTGCGCAGGAGTGGCCGGGCAGCAACTGCCACTGCATCTCGGCGGCCAGGGTCAGCCGGGTGGCGCGCCGGGCCAGGAGGTAGAGGTCCGTGTCGCGCTCGGCGACGAGGATCTCGCGGCCGAGGGCCGCGCAGACCGCCTGGAGGCGGGATATCTGTGGCCGGGCGTCATGTTCGGCCGGCAGCCGTACGGACAGCACCCCCATCCGGTCGCCGCGGATGGTCATCGGAAGGTGCACGGTCACCGCGTCGTGCCGGGGGTGCCGGGTGACGCACGGTTCCTGGGAGCCGAAGGCGCGGCCCTGGGGGCTGCCCTGAATGGGCACCGGCTCCGCGCCGCGGGGCTCCGGGCCCACGGTCTGGAGTGACCGCATCCCGTAGTCCACCATGCGGAGCTCGACCCGCTCGGCGCCGTACTGCTCCGCCAGGGCGGCCGTGACGACATCGAGCAGAGCGTGGGGTGCGGCTGTGTGCAGCGCCTGCTCGACCATAGAAATTTTGTCCACATCGTCCTGCTTCTTGAAACGCGCCGGAGGTGCGGCGATGTCTGTGATCACCGCGCGCGCATTCTATGCGTCACTGCGACAACAGTTGTCGTACGACAATTATCTTCGGTACCTCCGCTCATCGCTGTCACGGTGGCGCTCGAACGCGTCAGCCTTTGGGTGGGCGGGCCTGTTCGTCAATAGTTGCCGGACGGCAAATGTGGCAGTATGACGCTTCGGAGCGTCTGATCACTCCCGGGCCGTAGGCTCGCCGGTCTCTCGTTCAGAGGCGCCCGGTGAGACGGGACCGCTACTCGAGGGGCGGAGAACCATGGTGGCGAGTTCCGGCGCGGGACAGCGCGCGGTGCCGCGCACGGCCAAGGGACGTGGTGTCGGCACGGTCGCGGAACCGGAGTTGCGGCAGTTACTGGTCGGTCTCACGGCGGTCAGGGACGGCGACTTCGGCACTCATCTGCCGACCGACCGGGACGGCCTCCTGGGGGAGATCGCCACCGTCTTCAACGGCATGGTCGACCAACTGTCGCTGTTCACCTCCGAGGTGACGCGGGTCGCCCGGGAAGTGGGTACCGAGGGCCGTCTCGGCGGCCAGGCCGCGGTACCGGGGGTGGACGGCACCTGGAAGGACCTCACCGACTCCGTCAACGCCATGGCGGGCAACCTCACCACGCAGGTGCGCGACATCGCCCAGGTCGCCACGGCGGTGGCCAAGGGCGATCTCTCGCAGAAGATCACGGTCGTGGCCCGGGGCGAGATCCATGAGCTGAAGAACACCATCAACACCATGGTGGACGAACTGTCCTCGTTCGCGGCCGAGGTGACGCGGGTGGCCCGTGAGGTCGGCACCGAGGGCATCCTCGGCGGCCAGGCCCAGGTGCCGGGCGTCGGCGGCACCTGGCGGGATCTGACCGACTCCGTCAACTCCATGGCCGGAAACCTCACCGCCCAGGTGCGGTCGATCGCGCGCGTGGCCACGGCGGTGGCGCAGGGCGATCTGACGCGCAAGATCGATGTGGACGCGCGGGGCGAGATCCTGGAGCTGAAGACCACCATCAACACGATGGTGGACCAGCTCTCCTCGTTCGCCGCCGAAGTCACGCGCGTGGCCCGCGACGTCGGCACCGAGGGACGGCTCGGTGGCCAGGCCGATGTCCAGGGCGTCTCGGGCACCTGGAAGGACCTCACCGAGTCGGTCAACGTGATGGGTGACAACCTCACCGCCCAGGTGCGGTCCATCGCCGAGGTCACCACCGCCGTGGCGCAGGGCGATCTGTCGCAGAAGATCCGGGTGGACGCGCGGGGCGAGATCCTGGAGCTGAAGACCACCATCAACACGATGGTCGATCAGCTGTCGGGCTTCGCCGACGAGGTGACGAGGGTGGCCCGCGAGGTCGGCACCGAGGGCAACCTCGGTGGCCAGGCCACCGTCCGGGGCGTCTCGGGCACCTGGAAGGACCTGACCGACAACGTCAACGTCATGGCGTCCAACCTCACCAGTCAGGTGCGGTCCATCGCCCAGGTGGCGACGGCGGTGGCCCGCGGCGATCTGTCGCAGAAGATCACCGTCGAGGCCAAGGGCGAGGTGGCCGCGCTCGCCGGGGTGATCAACACCATGGTGACCACCCTCTCGGCGTTCGCGGACGAGGTGACGCGGGTGGCCCGTGAGGTCGGCACCGAGGGCATACTCGGCGGCCAGGCGCAGGTGCCCCATGTGGCGGGCACCTGGAAGGACCTCACCGACAACGTCAACTCCATGGCGAACAACCTGACCAACCAGGTCCGCAACATCGCCCAGGTCACCACGGCGGTGGCGCAGGGCGATCTGACGCGCAAGATCGACGTGGACGCGCGGGGCGAGATCCTGGAGCTGAAGACCACCATCAACACGATGGTGGACCAGCTCTCCTCGTTCGCCGCCGAAGTCACGCGCGTGGCCCGCGAGGTGGGCAGCGAAGGGCGGCTCGGCGGTCAGGCCGAGGTCGAGGGCGTCTCGGGGACCTGGAAGCGGCTGACCGAGAACGTCAACGAACTGGCCGGGAACCTGACCCGGCAGGTCCGGGCCATCGCCGAGGTCACCAGCGCCGTGGCCGAGGGCGATCTGACGCGCTCCATCACGGTGGACGCCTCCGGCGAGGTCTCCGAGCTCAAGGACAACATCAACGCCATGGTGGAGTCCCTGCGCGAGACCACCCGGACCAACCAGGAGCAGGACTGGCTCAAGACCAACCTCGCCCTCATCTCCGGGCTGATGCAGGGCCAGCGCGATCTGACGGTCGTCGCCGACCTGGTCATGGACCGGCTGACCCCGCTGGTCGGCGCCCAGTACGGCGGCTTCTACCTCGCCCACGAGGCCCCGGACGGGGTGGAACTGCGGCTGCTCGGCTCCTACGGACTGCCCGCCGCGGACTCCGGGGAGCGCCCGGTGCGGTTCCGGCTCGGCGAGTCGCTCGTCGGACAGGCGGCCCGCAGCCGCCGCACCATCGCCATCGAGCAGCTCCCGCCCGGCTACGTCACCGTCTCCTCGGGACTCGGCGCGGCCGAGGCGTCCAGCCTCCTCGTCCTGCCCATCGTGGTCGAGGAGCAGATCCTCGGCGTCATCGAGGTGGCCTCGGTCAGCCGCTTCACCCAGGTCCACCGGGACTTCCTCGATCAGCTCATGGAGACCGTCGGGGTCAACGTCAACACCATCGTGGCCAACGCCAGGACCGATGAGCTGCTGGAGGAGTCCCAGAGGCTGACCGCCGAGCTCCAGGCGCGTTCCCAGGAGTTGCAGGTAGGCCAGGACGAACTGCAGAACTCCAACGCCGAACTGGAGGACAAGGCCGCCCTGCTGGCCGCGCAGAACCGCGACATCGAGACCAAGACCCGGGAGATCGAGCAGGCCCGCCAGGAGCTGGAGGAACGGGCCCGGCAGCTCACGCTGGCCTCCAAGTACAAGTCGGAGTTCCTGGCCAATATGAGCCATGAGCTGCGTACCCCGCTCAACAGCCTGCTGATCCTCGCGCAGCTCCTGGCGCAGAACCCGGCCCGGAACCTCACGCCCAAGCAGGTGGAGTACGCGGGCGTCATCCACTCGGCGGGTTCCGATCTGCTGCAGCTGATCGACGACATCCTGGATCTGTCCAAGGTCGAGGCCGGGAAGATGGACGTCGAGCCCGAGCGGGTGCCGCTGCAGCGGCTGCTCGACTATGTGGAGGCCACCTTCCGGCCGATGACGGCGCAAAAGGGCCTCGACTTCCGTATCAGCGTCTCGCCCGCCGTCCCCGCCGAACTGGTCACGGACGACTCCCGGATGCGCCAGGTGCTGCGTAATCTGCTGTCCAACGCGGTCAAGTTCACCGAATCCGGCTGCGTGGAGCTGCGCATCGCGCCCGCCGCGGAATCCGATCTGCCCCGGGAGGTCCGCGGCCAGGGGCCCGCGCTCGCGTTCCGGGTGGTGGACACCGGCATAGGCATCGCCGAGCAGCAGCTCGAAGCCATCTTCGCCGCGTTCCAGCAGGCGGACGGCACCACGAGCCGCAAGTACGGCGGCACGGGGCTTGGCCTGTCCATCAGCCGGGAGATCGCCCATCTGCTGGGCGGGGCGGTCCGCGCCGCCAGCACCCTCGGCGAGGGCAGCACCTTCACGTTCTACCTGCCCGTCGGCAGGTTCCGCCTCCCCGACCCGCCGCGGGGCGAGGACGGGCAGGAGCCTTTCCCGGCGTCGCAGGCCGCCGGTGTCGCGGAGCAGCGCCTGCTGCTGGTGGTCGAGGAGCGGCCGCACGGGCTGCTGTCGCTCCTGGTCGAGAGTGCCGTGGCCGAGCTGGCGGCCGGTGGCAAGGCCACCGGCGCGGTGCGGGTGCGGACCGTGGCCGATCCGCGGGAGGCCGTCGCGGCGCTCACCGACGAGCTGTGCCACTGCGTCGTCCTCGGCCTCGACATGCCCGACGAGGCCGCCCTGCGCTTCCTCGACGAGCTGGACGGCGTACCGGCCGCCCGGCAGGTGCCGGTCCTGGCCCACCACACCCGGCGGCTCGACCCCCCGTGGAACCGGCGGCTGACGGACCGTTTCCAGGGTGAGCCATGGGAGCTGCTGCCGAGCCTGGACGAGCTGCGCGAGCGCGTCGTGCTGCATCTGACGGCCGACCATCCGGCCGACGTCCTGCCCCTGGTGCCGTCCGCCTCCGTACCGGCTCTCGCCGCTGCCGGGGCCGCGCACGCGGGCGCGGACGGCGACCTCGCCGGGCGGGGGGTGCTCATCGTGGACGACGACGCCCGTAACGTCTACGCGCTCACCGGCATCCTGGAGCTGCACGGCATGCGCGTCCTGCACGCCGAGAACGGGCGCAAGGGGCTGGAGATGCTGTCCCGCCACGAGATGGTCGAGCTGCTGCTGATGGACATCATGATGCCCGAGATGGACGGCTACGCCGCCACCGCGGCGATCAGGGCCATGCCCGAGTACGCCGATCTGCCGATCATCGCGGTGACCGCCAAGGCCATGGCGGGCGACCGGGAACAGACGCTGGCCGCCGGGGCCAGCGATTACATCACCAAGCCGTTGGACGCCGATGAGCTCGTGGCCTGCGTGCGCCGCTGGCTGCACCGGTGAGCGGGCGTGAACGGCGTCTGAACGCGCTTGCGGCCACCGTCGAGCGACTGCGCGGCGAACTCACCGCGGTACAGGAGGCCGCGGACGCGCGAACCCTGATCGGCATCGCCACCGGCATCCTGGTCGAACGCGGCCACGGCGGCCCGACACGGGCCGCCCGCCATCTGGAGGAGCTGGCCGAGGCCGCCGGGCAGCCGCTTCTGGAGCTGGCCGCCGACGTGGTCGACGGGGCGGCCGGGGACACGGTCGCCCGGGCGCTGTTCGGCGCACCGCAGGGGCCTGGCGGCGCACACCACAGCCCTCCGGACGTCCTGCGGCTGCGGGCGGCCGAGGCCGGTTCGCTCACCGGCGACCCCCAGACGGTGGTGGACACGCTGATCGAGCAGGTGCTCGCGCCGCTCGGAGTGAGCGCGGTGGCGCTGTGGGCCGTGGTGTCCGGCGACGCGCTGGCCCTCGCCGGGCACGCGGGCTTTCCGCGCGGCGAGGCCGAGCGGTGGCGGTTCGTCCCGCCGGGCCTGCGGGTGCCCGCTCAGCGCGCCATGGCCGAGCGGCGGACGCGGTGGTTCGCGGCGATGCCCACCGACGTGGCGGCCATCGGAACGCGCCACGGCAGCGACGGTGCCCGTGCCATACTCCCGGCCGAGCTGGGCGGCCGCGTCCTCGGTGTGCTGGAGGTGTGCTGGCCCCACCCGCGGCCCCCGCTGTCCGCCCCGGTCGGCCGCCAGTTGAACGCACTGGCCGAGCTGTGCGCCCACGCCCTGCCCGGCACGGCGGAGACGGCGGCCGGTACCACCGCCGATACGGCGCTCCCGGCCGGTCCCGCGATGGATCTCGCCGACGGCCTGCTCGACCCGGTGCTGATCCTGCGGCCGGTGCTCGACGACCACGACCAGGTGGCCGACTTCTCCATCGCCTACGTCAACGAGCGCTTCGCCGATCCGGCGGGCCGCCCCCGCACCATGATCACGGGTATGCGGCTGCTGGAGGCGTACCCCCTCACGGCCAGCGAAGGCGGTCTCTACGAGCACGTGTCGCGGGTCCACGCGACGGGCCGGCCGTTCCGCGCGGAGCGGTTCGCCCTGCGTGTCCTCGTCGACGATGTGTCCCTGACCTGGATCGTCTCCGTGGGCATCGGCCGCTACGGGGACGCGGTGGTGCTGAGCTGGCGGCCGGAGGGCGAGGCGGCACGGCTTGCCGCCCTGCTCGAACACGTCCAGCGGCTCGGCCGGATCGGCGGCTTCCAGGAGGACGCGGTCAGCGGCGAGATCCTGTGGAACAGACATCTGTTCTCGCTCTTCGGCCTCCCGCCCACCGCGTCCCCCGTGCCGGTGGAGCGGCTGAACAACCACGCGCACCCCGATGACTCCGTGGCCATCGGCCGCTTCCTGCGCACCCTTCTGCACCACCGGCACTCCGCCTCGACCGCGTTCCGGCTCCAGCGGGCCGACGGAGCCGTCCGGCACATCCGCGTCGTCGCGGAGCCGGTGACCGATCCGGCCGGGCATCTGCTCGCGGTGCGCGGGGCCTACCAGGACTGCTCCAGCCAGCACTGGACGGAGGTGGCGCTCGCGGCCACGCGCGACCAGCTCGCCGACTCCGAGGAGCACGCCGCGGAACGCAACCGGCTGGCCCTCCAGCTGCAGCGGGCCATCATGCCCTCGTCCCACGCGCCGGTCGCCATCGCGGGACTGCATGTGGCGGTGCGCTACCGCCCGGCCGAGGAGGGGCACTTGGTGGGCGGCGACTGGTACGACGCCGTGGTCCTGCCCCATAAGAAGGTGCTGCTGGCGGTCGGCGATGTGGCAGGCCATGGCATCGAGGCGGCGACGGGCATGGTGGTCCTGCGCAACGCGCTGCGCGGTCTCGCCGCGACGGGCGCGGGACCGGCCCAGCTGCTGGGCTGGCTGAACACGGTGGCCCACCACCTCACCGAACACGTCACGGCCACCGTGGTCTGTGGCGTCTACGATCCGCAGACCCGCGTGCTGGCCTGGGCGCGGGCCGGTCATCCGCCCCCGGTCCTGATCCACGAGGGCACCGCCGCGGCCCTGCCGCTGCCCGGCGGCATCCTGCTGGGCGCGGTCGCCGAGGCGCAGTACGAGGAGAACCTGCTCGGCCTGGTGCCCGGAGACCGGCTGCTGATGTACACCGACGGGCTGATCGAACGCCGGGACCGCTCCGTGGAGAAGGCGCTCGAACAGCTCCTGGCCACCGTCGGCGCCGCCACCCCGCAACTCGGCGAGCACCTCGACGTCCTGCTGACCCACGCGCGCTCCGACACCGACGACGACACCTGTCTCATCGGCATCGACGTGAGCTGAGGCGATGCGCACCCGGGGGTGCGGAGGTGGCCGGCGTGGCGGGCCGCGGGCTCAGGTGGTCTGCGTCACACACCTGTAGGGGATTTCGGCGCGACCGCGACCCGGACGGTTCAGTAGCCGACGCGGAAGGTCGCGTCCTGGCGCTCGGTCGTCGTGGAGATGGGGTCGATGCGCAGGACATAGTCGGAGTGGCGGATGTAACGGGCCGGGTAGTTGTACGACTTCAGCCGGTTCCAGGCCGGGGCGCCCCACCGGGCGATCAGGTTGTTGTACTCGGCCGTGGTGATCGTCGTGATGCCGCAGTGCTTGGAGTTGACGGGCTGGGCGTAGGTCTTCTGGTCGAGCGCGGTCCAGGTGCCGGAGGCCAGGTCGGTGCTCCGCCAGGCGTAGAAGACCCCGTTGGGGGTGTAGGTGTCGCCCCACAGATACCAGGCGTTCGAGGTCAGGGACTTGTAGACGGTCGGGGCCTCGGTGCCGCCGTGGGCGACACCGGCGCCGAACTCCGTGAAGCTGCCCGGGTTCAGGGAGGTGGAGCGGGCCGCCACCAGGGTCTGGTTCTTCTTGAAGAACAGGTAGTTGTAGCCGCCCACGCCGACCGCCATGTCTCCGTCGATCACGTCGTAGCCGGGGTCGAAGAACACCTGCGGGGCGGAGGCGGTGACGAAGTCGGTGGTGTAGTTGACCATGATCACGTTGTGGCCGCTGGAGTCGACCGAGGAGTAGATGACCGCGTACTGCCCTCTGCCCGCGTCCCAGAACGCCTCGGGGGCCCAGCTGTGGGTGGTCATGCCGTGCAGCTTCAGCCGCCGGTAGCCGGTGAAGGTGCGTAAGTCCGCGGAGTCCCAGACGTGGATGTACTGGCTGTTGTAGCTCCAGTCGGTCCCCTTGAGGTCGGTGGCGAGGACGACGAACGTGCCGTCCCGTTTGCGCAGGAGGAACGGGTCGCGCAGACCGAGGGCGCCCGCGGTGGGGGTGACCAGGGGGTTGTTCTGGTTCAGCGGCGTCCATTCGAGGGAGTCCGCGCTGACGGCGAGGTGAAGGCCGTAGTCGGTGCCCTCGCCGAGGCTGGTCGACTCGGTGAAGTAGCACATCGCATAGGCCGAGTCGGCGGCGTGGGCTGTTCCGGCGCCGAGCGCCAGGGCGCCGGTCGCCGCCAGGGGAGTGGCGGCGGCCATGCCGAGGAAGCGGCGGCGGGACGGCTGGGGGCCGGGGCGGAGCATCGCACTCATCTTGGTCTCCAAGGGAGGTGCATGAATGAGCCGGGCGAACGGCATGAGAGAGGTGGCCGGACACCAGATGGTGCCGGTATTTCGATCGGTATTTCGAACAGAGTTCGGCGGATCGATCAGAAGGTAGACCGTGGCGGCTGGTGCGTCAACGTTCCCGGCGGTTCTCGAACAGGGCCTTCGAAAGCGCCCGGCCGAGTGACGTCAGCCGCTCGCGGGGGGCTCGTGCCAGGTGGTGGTGCGTTCGTGTGCGACGTCGCGCAGCAGTCCGAGGAACACGTCCACCAGCGGGGTGAGGGCGGTGTCGGCCTGGGTCAGCGCGTGGATCTCGCGGTGCAGCCTTGGCCGGATCAGTTCGCGGTGGGTCGTTCCCGGGGTGTCGGTCAGCGCCAGGCGGGAGACCAGGGCCACCCCGCTGCCCGCGCCGACCAGGGCCTGGGCGACGTCGTAGGACTCGGTCTCGAAGCGGACCCTGGGGGTGAAGCCCGCCTCGTCCGCGGCTCGGTCGAACTGCTCACGGGCCACGTGCCCGGCCAGGATCGCGACCCAGGATTCGTCGCGCAGCCGCTCCAGGCGCAGCGGGGCGCCGGGTGGTGTCGCGGCGACGAGCGGATGGTCGTCGGGGAGCACCACGACCATGGGGTCGTGCAGCAGCCGGTGGGGGGAGATCTCCGGGGGCAGTGCCGGGGCCGGGCCCCAGGTGGCGACGACCGCCATGTCGAGCCTCCTGGCGACGAGCTCGTCGAGGCCGCGGATGGACATCACGTCGACGACGGAGACGTCCGCGTCCGGATGACGGTGGCGCAGCGCGATCAGCGCCGGTGGCACCAGGTGGAGGGCGGCGGCCTGGAAGGCGCCGACGCGCAGCCGCAGTGACAGATGGCCCAGCAGCGCGGCCATCTCGGTCGCGGCTCGCTCCGCCGCCGCGTCGATGGTCCGCCCGTGGCCGGCGAGCAGCGCGCCGGGCTCGGTGAGCTTCGCTCCGCGCGGGCCGCGGACGACCAGCGGCACCTGCCATGCGCGCTCGGCTCTGACCACCTGTTGGGTGACGGCGGCGGGAGTGAGCCGCAGCGCCTGAGCCGCCGCGGTCAGCGAGCCGAGCTCCTGGATCAACGCCAGAAGCCGCAGTTGTCCGGGGTCCACGGGTGCGGGCATGTAATCAGCTTAATGCTGTGCCCATGATTCTTAAGTTCCCTTAAGTCCGCTGGTGAGCGAGGCTGGACGACGTCCGAACGAACCGATGCTCCGGAAAGGCCTCGCGTGTTCAGCAACCTGCCCGCGTTCCTGCTCACCACATGGCTGCTGGCCATGCTGCCGGGCGCGGGGCAAGCGGTCATGGTCCGCCAGGTGCTGGCGGGCGGCCTGCGCGGCGCCAGGGGCACCATCGCCGGAAACGCCTCCGGGCTCGTGCTGTGGTCCGTGGCCGCGGCCGCCGGGCTGTCGGCCGTCCTGATGGCGAGCCCCCGCGCCTACGCCGCCGTCCGGATCGTGGGCGGCATCGTGCTGGTGACGCTCGGGGTGCGGACGCTGCTGGCCGCACGCTCGGCTCCGCCGGGCGTCGGTGACGCCGGGGGCGCGGCCGGTGTGAGCGCGGGCCGAGGCGGTTTCCGGGGCGGCTACCTCATGGGACTCGGCACGTGCCTCGGCAACCCCAAGGCGGGGGTGTTCGCCGTGTCGGTGCTGCCGCAGTTCGTCACGACCACGGGGCCCGTCTTTCTGGCCAGCACCGCTCTCGGCGTGCTGTGGGCCCTGGTCAATGCCTGCTGGTATCTGCTGTTCACCTGGCTCGTCAACCGGGGGCGCGCCCTGGTCTCCCGCCCGGCGGTCCAGCGGAGGCTGAGCGTGGCGACCGGCGTCGTCCTGCTCCTGCTGGGCGTGGCGGTGGCCACGGGCGCGTGATCTCCCGCCGCCCGGGCAGCGGGTGCTGACGGCTGCTCACACGACGGCCCCCACTGTCCGATGCCGCTGTTAGCGTGCCACCTCCAGCCAGAGGATCAAGAGGAGTTGGCGTTCGATGCGGGAAGTGACGTGCCACGCGGTCGGTGAAGGGCGTATAGCCCAGGCACTCGACGACATCGCGGGACGGACCCTGGGGCGGTGGCACGGGCTGCGCTACGACGATCCGTCCCCGGAGCGGATGAAGGAGATGCGGGACGAACTCCTCGACCACGTCGCCGCCCGTGCTGTCGAGGACCCCGCCCTCGGCGACGAGCTGTCGCGCGCGGCACTGCGGACCGCGGCGGAGTGCTCCCTGGGCGTGTTGAGCGTGGGCTGTTTCCCCGGCGGCGACCAGGAGATCGAATTTCCGCTCATCGGCGAGCGGCTCAGCAGTGAGGACATCGACTTCCGTGATGTCGCCGAGCAGGCACCCACGGCCGGGACATGGCTCGATACGTTTGCGATGTGCCTGGTCAGCGGCGCGGTGTGGGAATGGCAGCGGGTGATCGGGCTGCTGCTGCGCGGGGATTACGCGCCCGCGATCCGGGACGGCGTGCCGTACTCGAAGCTGACCTCGACGTCGGAACCGGCCGATGTCGCCGCGATGGACGCGCTGTGCGGCTATCTGACCGAGGAGAGCGGCCATCTGCCCCGCGACTGGCCCACCGTGACGCTGTGCGAGCCGGACGCGGACGAGCGGGCCGAGGCGGCCCGGCGACTGGACGCGGTCGGCGGCCTGACACCGGACCAGCGTCTGCTGCGCGCGCTGCTCGACGATGACCAGCACACCTTCGAGCAGGCTCTGGTGGCCCGGCTCGCCGAGCACGGGGACGGTGCGGGACCCGATCCCTCGCCCAGGAGCCTGCTGCCGGTCGGCGCCGTCGCCGTGGCCGCTCTCGCGGTCCAGGTGCACGGGTGGGAGCTGGGCGTCCGGTCCGGTTATCTGCCGCCCGCCCTCCTGGGCTCCACCGACGCGCTGCGGGTAGCGGCGGACGCCGGACCGAACACCCTGGGCGGGTGGTACGCGAAGTAGCGGCTCCCCCGGCGTCGCCGATGTGAGGTGGGCACCGCCGACTCCGACGGCGACGCCGCGCGGTCCGGCGGGAGCCATCGGGAACCGCACTACAGCCATGGGTCTTCCTGATGTGTTCTTCTTCCCGGGCCGCGCCGGACCTAGTGTCCAGCTGGACACGGTCCCTTGCCGGGCCGGTTCGTGTGAGCGTCCGACCTGGTCGGACGCCGTCCCGACCCCTGCGGGAAGGAGCCTCGCTGTGCCTGTCGTCGATCTGGTGGCCGACCTCGGAGAGAGTTTCGGGTCCTACACCATGGGCAATGACGCCGAGCTGCTGAATCTGCTCACCTCGGCGAACGTCGCGTGCGGATTCCACGCGGGAGATCCGCGGGTGATGGACGCGACGGTGCGTGCCTGCGTGGAGCGTGGCGTCGGTGTCGGCGCGCATCCGAGCTTCCCCGATCTGGTGGGCTTCGGGCGCCGGGCGATGGACCTGACACCGGACGAGGTGCGCACCGACGTCCTGTACCAGATCGGGGCGCTGTCCGCGTTCACCCGCGCGCACGGCACCCGCGTCAACCATCTGGCGCCGCATGGCCGCCTCGGCAACCTCGTGGTCGTCCGGCGTGACTACGCCGAGGCGGTGGCGGACGCGGTGGAGGCCTTCGACCCGTCCCTCGTGATCCTCATGCAGGAGGGCGAGATGGCGGCCGTCGCGCGCGAACGCGGTCTGCGGATGGCCATGGTGGGCATCGCGGACCGGGCGTACGAGGACGACGGCACCCTGGTGTCCCGGTCCGAACCCGGCGCCGTACTCCACGACCCGGACGAGGTCACCCGCCGGACCGTCCGGATGGTGACCGAAGGGGTGATCACCAGCCGGTACGGCACGGACCTGCCGGTCCGCACGGACTGCGTCCAGCTGCACGGCGACGGCCCCGCCGCGCTGGAGCTCGCGCGGCGCATCCGTGGCGAACTGCTGGACGCCGGAGTCGCGGTGGCGCCACTGGACGAGGTGCTGGATGCCCGCGCTCAGGTGGCGTGACCGGCGGCGTGACCCGGGTGGCAGGACGGCCATGCGGACAACGCCCACGATCGGGATATCGCCGTGCGGCGACGCCGCGCTGCGGGTCACCGTCGACGGCGAGGACACCGACGAGGTGTGGGCGGCCGTGCACCGGCTCGCGGGATGGCTGAACCGTGGCGAGATCCACCCCACGGTGTCCGCCGTGCCGACGTACGACGCGGTGCTCGTGGAGTTCGACCCGTACCACACCACGGGCGACGCGATCATGTCGTACATCCGCTCCTGGGACGCCGCCCCCTGCGTGGGGAGCGCGGTGCCGTCCCCCGGCGTGATCGACGTGCCGGTGCTGTTCGGCGGCGACGCGGGTCCCGACCTGGAATGGGTCGCCGGTGTGGTCGGTGTCCCGGTGGCGGAGGTCGTCGGCCTCGTCTGCGCGAAGGAACATCTCATCCGCTGTCTGGGCGGGCCCGCCGCGTCGGCCATGACGGACGGTCCGGAATTCGGGGTCCCGGTTCCCCGGCTCGCCACCCCCCGGCTGCGGGTGCCGCCGGGCGCGATCTCCGTCGCGGGACGTCAGGCGGTGATCGGGCCCGTCGCCGCGCCGAGTGGCTGGCGGCAGATCGGCCGTACGCCGCTGACCATCCTGCGGACGGATGGCTCAGATAGGACCGGTGGGGCAGGAGGGGCCGACGGCGGCGAGGCCGTCGTGCCGTACCGGCCGGGGGACCGGGTCCGGTTCTTCCCCGTGGACGAGGCCACGTACGCCGGTCTGCTCGGCGTCCCGATGCGCTACCGGAACCATGACTGACCGCCCCGAGCTGTACGTGGAGGCCGCGACGGCGTGTGTGGTGACCGATCTCGGCCGCGCCTCCGGCCCCGCGCGCGGGCTGGCGGTCAACGGCGCACTCGACCAGTTCGCCGCGCGCGCCGCGAACGCCCTGGTCGGCAACGCGCCGACCGCGCCGCTGATCGAGGCCACCGGTTTCGGTGTCACGTTCCGGCCCAGCCACGACGTCCTCATGGCCGTCACCGGCGCGCCCGCCGAACCGGCCGTCGACGGCCTGCCGCACCCCGCGTGGTCACCGCTGTCGGTGCGGGCGGGGGAGACGGTCCGGGTGGGCATCGCCGAGACGGGACTGCGCGCGTACGTCGCCGTGCACGGGTCGTTCGACGTGCCCCTGCTGATGGGGAGCTGTGCGCCGGACTCGATGATCGAGTTCGGCACCCCGGTGACCTCCGGGATGTCCCTCTCCCTGCACCGCTCCCATCCACCGCTGGTCAACCGGGCCTTCGGCGCCACCGTTTTCGACTTCGGCATCCCCCGCGACATCGGCCGGGTGCCCGCGGTGCTGGAGGTCATCGAGGGACCCGACGCCGCGGAGTTCGGCACCGGGCTCCAGCGGCTGTTCGACTCGCCGTACACGGTCACCCCACGGATCAACCATGTCGGCCTCCGCGTGGCCGGGCATGTGCCGCAGCGCTCCGTCACCGGCGAGGTGCTCTCGCGGGGCGTGCCGGTCGGGGCGGTCGAGGTCCCCGCGGGCGATGAGCTGCTTGTCCTGATGCGCGGCCGGGGAATCACCGCGGGCTACCCGGTGCTCGCGGTGCTCACCTCGCGCGCCCTCGATGTCGCGGCGCAGCTCAGGCCCGGGCAGGAGATCCGCTTCCGCCGGACCAGCGCGGCCGCCGCCACCGTCGCCTATCTGGAGCGACGGCGGCTCCTGGACCGGGTCGCGCTCCGCGCCCGCACCGCCTTCGCCGCACTCTCCTGACACCCGCACTCTCCTGACACCGCACTCTCCTGACACCCGCACTCTCATCTCGACACCTTGCATCCATCGCACTCGCACCATCGAAGGAGGAAAGGGATGTCCTTTCCCGAGGTACCGCGGACCCCCGTCCTGGCCGAGCGGATGTCGCGCGTCAGGGAATCGCCCAGTTCCCGGGTCGCGGACCGGGTGCGCGCATTTCAGGCGGCGGGCCGCAAAATTCTTCCGCTGACGATCGGTGAGCCCGATTTCGATACGCCGGACCATGTGAAGGACGCGGCGATCGCGGCAATTCGCGAGGGCGAGACGAAATACACCTCGGCCAACGGCACGCCCGCTCTGCAGAAATCGATCATTTCCCGGCTGCGGCGCAAGACCGGACACTCCTACGGCACCGGCGAGATCTGCCTGGGCGGCGGCGCCAAGCAGCTGATCTTCCTGGCGTTCGTGGCGACCCTCGACGAGGGCGACGAGGTGATCGTCCCGGCACCGTACTGGGTGTCCTACCCGGACATGGTCACGGTGAACGGCGGGCGTCCCGTGGTCGTCGCCGCCACCGCTGCGGACGGGTACAAGCTCACCCCGGGCAGGCTGCGCGCGGCCATCACCGACCGGACGAAATGGGTCGTGCTCAATACGCCCAACAACCCCACCGGCGCGGTCTACAGCGAGGAGGAACTGCGGCAGATCGCCGATGTCCTGCGCGCGCACCCGCATGTCTCGCTGCTGTGCGACGAAATCTACGACGAGATCAACTTCGGCGCGGAGCCGGTCCCCAGCGCCGTGACCGTCGCCCCCGACCTGCGGGAACGCATCTTCCTGGTCAACGGCGTGTCCAAGGCGTACGCCATGACCGGCTGGCGGATCGGCTACGGCGCCGGGGCCGCGTCGCTGTGCGGGGCGATCGGCACGCTCCAGTCGCAGAGCTCCTCCTGCCCGTCGTCGGTGAGCCAGGCGGCCGCGGGCGCCGCGCTCGACGGCGGCCGGGGGTTCATCGACCGTACGGTGGCGATCTACCGCGAGCGCCGGGACCTGCTCGTGTCCGGGCTCGACGCGATCGAGGGGCTGCGCCCGTCGGTTCCCCGCGGCGGCTTCTACGTATGGACCGACGCGTCCGCGCTGACGGGTGCCGTGACCCCCTCGGGGACGGCGCTCGCCTCCGACGCCGATTTCGCCGAGCACCTCCTGGAGACCTCCGGCGTCGTGGTGATCACCGGTGACGCCTATGGCTGCCCCGGCCATTTCCGGGCCAGCTTCGCATTGGACTCCGACACCATTCGAGAGGCAGTCTCCGGACTCGCGCATTCGGTATCCCTGCTCCGACGCCCATGAATTCCGCCCGCCCCCTCCCCCCTGGCGGCCCGACGGCCATAAATTTCCTTCCGGTGACAATGGCGTCACCTCTGAGAAAGGTAGTCCCCGTGAACAGCAAGGTCTCCGAAGCCCCGCCGGTCGCACAGAGGCCCCCGGCGCCGAAGACGAAAGCGACGAGAGCATCGATCATCGGTGGCCTCATCGGCGTCTTCATCGAGCTCTACGACAACGCCGTCTACGGCTTCGTGGCCGGGACGCTCGCGGTCGTGTTCTTCCCCAGCGACGCCCCCGCCACGAGTGTTCTGCTGACGTTCCTGGCCTTCGCCATCCCGTTCTTCTTCCGCCCGCTGGGCGCCGCGGTCGCCGGGTCGTGGGGCGACCGGATAGGCCGCAAGCGGGTCCTGCTGGTGCTCATCATCATGATGAGCCTGTCCACCGGCCTGGTCGGCGCCCTGCCGAGCTACGCCGTGGCGGGCGCCTGGGCGCCGATCACCCTGGTGCTGCTGCGCTTCGTGCAGGGCTTCGCGATGGGCGGCGAGGTCGGCAACGGCAACTCGTTCCTCGCCGAACACGCCGGAGAGGGGCGCCGGGGCCAGGTGGTCTCCTACGCCAACGCCGCCACGTTCATCGCGATGCTGCTCGGCACCATGTTCACCGCCCTGCTCACCGCCGTGCTCAGCAGCTCGTCCATGGAGGCCTGGGGCTGGCGGCTGCCGTTCCTCCTCGCCCTGCCCCTGGGCGTCCTGGGCCTGATCGTGCGACGCCTGGCCGACGAATCGCCCGAGTTCGCCAAGGCCGAGGAGGAGGGCCGGGTGACCGGCAGCCCGCTCCGCGAGGCCTTCTCCGGCCGGGAATCCCGCCGCGCGATGCTGATGACGATCGTGCTGCCGCTGTTCAACAGCTCCGGCTACTTCATCCTGTTCATCTACATGCCCTCGTTCATGAAGAACGACATGCACTTCTCCGCGCTGGAAGGCCTGCTTGTCACGGGCATCATGCTCGCCGTCGGCACGTTCGCCGTGCTGTACGCCGGGCGGCTCTCCGACCGGGTGGGCCGCAAGAGGATGCTCGCCGTCTCGGCGTTCGGCATGGTCGTCATCGGTTTCCCCTGCTACTGGCTGCTGACACAGGGGTCCTTCGCCCTGGCGACGGTCGGCGCGGTCCTGATGGCGCTGTGTTTCGCCGGTACCAACGGGGTGATGCAGGTGACGCTCGCCGAGCTGTTCCCGACCCGCATCCGCACCGTGGCCTACGGCTTCGGCTACAACATCGGCACCGCGATCTTCGGTGGCGCCGCCCCGCTGCTCGTCACCGCGCTGATCGTCGCGACCGGCAGCACCTGGATTCCGGCCTTCTACCTCGTCCTCACCTCCGCCGCGGCCGGGTTCGCCGCGCTGCGCATCCGCGAGACGGCCTTCGAACCGCTCAAGCGCTGACCCGCACCCGTACATCCCCGCACATGCCCCGCACATTCGGAAGGACGGTGGTCCCGTGGCGACAACGGCCACGCGCCAGGCCGGAACCGGGCTGGACCGGCTCCGCGAACAGATGGACAAGGCGGGCCTCGCGGCCCTGCTGCTGACCTCGCCCGGAGGGCGCCGGTACGCCCTCGGATCGGCTCCCGGCCTCGCCGACGGTGCCGCCGTCCTGCTCACCACCGACGGCACGGTGGCGAGCGCGGCGGACGGCGACCTCACCGCCGCGCTGCACGCCTGCGGTGTGGCCGACGGCGCCGTCGGTGCCGACGCCGCCCTGCCGTGGGAGGCGTCCGTCCCCGCCGGGATACGGCTGCGCCCCGCCGCCGACCTGCTCTTCGCCGAGCTGGCGAGCTGTGGGCCCGGTGAACTGCCCGCGTTCGCCGCGGCCGCCGAACTCGCCGCCGTCGGCTACACCGCGGTCATGGACCACCTGTGCGTCGGCATGGACGTACGGGAACTGTCGGGCAACGTCGACCGCTCGATCCGCCGGGCCGGTGGCCTGCTGGGCTGGTACGACCCGTACGGCGGCGACGGCGGTACGGACGGCCCGGCGGCCGGATCGGATCTGGTGACCGTCCGCGGCCACGACCCCGGCACCGCCCGGCTGATCGCCGGGACACCCGTCCGCTACGTCCTGCACCCCCTGCTGGAGGGCGTCGCCGGATACGCCGCCGCGAGCGCCGTACTCGGCAAGCCCGACGCCCCGCTGCGCGCCGCCGGGGACACCTCTGCCGCCGCGACAGCCTCGCTGCTGGCCGCGCTGCGGCCGGGCGAGCCGCTCCGCGAGGGCTACGAGGCGTTCGACCGCGAGGCCGCCGGGCATACCGCGGCATGCCGGATCGTCACGCTGCGCGGTGGCGCGGCGGCGCCACCGCTGCCGCGTGACAGCGCGGTGGTCGCCCAGCCCGGCATGGTGCTCGGCGTACGGACCCGGGTCACGGCGCCGGGCGGCGGCGCGGTCGAGCTGGCGGAGACCGCCGTGGTGACCGCCTCGGGCGCGGAGCCGCAGGCGCGGACGCCACTGCGCCTGGTCGAACTGCACTGACCCGCCGGAACCGCCCCGCCGGAACCGCCCCGCCGACACCGGCCCGCCACCACTCAACGAGGAGAACCGTCATGGATACGACCCTCCAGCCCGGAAACCTCCGGCCCGGAGCGGGCCGGGTGCCCACGGCCGACGCGGGCGGCCGCGTCATGCCGCTGCTCGGCTTCGGCACCCATCCGATGCGCGGCGAGACGGCCACCGAGGCCGTGCTGACCGCGCTCTCGGTCGGCTACCGGCTCGTCGACACCGCCACCCGCTACCGCAACGAAGCCGCCGTCGGCGCGGCGCTCACGGCGTGCGGCCTGCCCAGGTCCGAACTGTTCGTGACCACCAAGATGCCGCCCGACCAGGTCGGCCGGGAACGGCTGACGCTGGAGGAGAGCCTCACCGCGCTCGGCTGCGACTACGCCGACCTATGGCTGATCCACTGGCCACCGGGCGGCTTCCCGGGCGTCAGCAGCTGGCGCGAGTTCCTCCGCGCCCGCGACGAGGGGCTCGTACGGGCCATCGGCGTCAGCAACTACTCCATCGAGCTCATCGACGCCCTGCACGAGGCCACCGGGGTGTATCCCGCCGTCAACCAGGTGCAGTGGGGTCCGGGCGACTACGACGCGGACTTCGCCGAAGCGCTGCGCGAGCGCGGCGTGGTGCTCAGCGCGCACAGCCCGCTGCGCAGCACCGACCTCGACCACCCGGTGCTCGCCGATATCGCGCGGCGCTACGACCGTTCGGCACGCGACGTGGTCCTGGCCTGGAACCTGCACCACCGGGTCGCCGTGACCGTGAAGTCCGCGCACCGGGACCGGATGGAGCGGAACCTGTCGGCCGTCGCGCTCGCACTCGCCCCGGCGGACATCGAGGCGATCGACGGTCTTTCCACCGCCGCCGGTTCTCAGGGAAACGGGTGACATCGTGGCGTACCAGGTCGTGGTCACCCGGGGTTATGCCGAGCGGGACGGCACGACCGTCTTCGGCGATATCGGACTGTCCCGGCTGACCGACGCCGGGCTGGCGTGGCGGGTGCTGGACGAGGAGGTCGAGGAGCTACGGCCCGACCAGCTCGAAGCGGCGGACGCGGTCCTCGTACTGGGCCACGAGCGGGTCTCGGCCGAGTCCATCCCGGTCTCCGGGCGGCTGCGGCACGTGGCGCGCTTCGGCGCCGGTTTCGACGCCGTGGACACCGATGCCTGCGCCCGGCGCGGGGTGCTGGTGACCAACACGGCCGCCGCGGTACGAAGGCCGGTGGCCGACTCCGTCATCGCGCTGCTGTACGCGCTGTCGCACCACCTCGTCGTCAAGGACCGCCTGGTACGGGAGGGGCGGTGGGCGGAACGCGGGGTGTGGCGCGGCGCGGGGCTGACCGGTGCGACGGTGGGCATCGTCGGACTGGGCGGTATCGGCCTGGAAACCGCGCGCCGGGTGCGTGCGCAGGGGCTGCGGGTGCTGGCGTACAACCGGAGCGACCGCGGCCGTGAGGCGGTCGAAAATGGCATCGAACTCCGTTCCCTGGAAGGGGTGTTGGCCGAGAGCGACTATGTGGTGGTCACCGTCGCCGCGAACTCCGGTACGCGGCGTCTCATCGGGGAGCGCGAACTCTCGCTGATGCGGCCGACCGCCCGGCTGGTCAATGTCTCGCGGGGCGTGGTGGTCGACGAGGGGGCGCTCACCGCGCGGCTGTCGGACGGGCGGCTGGCCGGGGCCGGCCTGGACGTGTTCACCGAGGAGCCACTGAAGGCGGACAGCCCGCTGACCGGGCTGGACAACGTCATCCTCGCCCCGCACTCGCTCTGCTGGACGGATCAGTACACCGCCGCCGTCTCGGCGAGCGTGATGGCCTCGCTGATCGCGGTGAGCCGTGGCGAGCATCCCGACGAGACGGTCAACGGCCCTTTCCCACAAGGCACTTGGGGCCATTCCAACGAACACGACGACGAGAGGGACACGACATGACGGACCACGAACCCGGGCAGCGCGGCACGGCGGTCATCACCGGAGCGGCGTCGGAGCGCGGCATCGGCCGCGCGCTGGCGGCGCGGCTGGCCGCCGCGGGCTGGAGCCTCGGCCTGCTCGACGTCGACGCGGAGGTCGAGAAGGTGGCCGCCGCGCTGGGCGCCGAACACGGCGTCGCGGCGGCCGGTGTGGTCGCGGACATCGCCGACCCCGCCTCCGTGGACGCCGCCGTCGCCACGTTCGAGACGGAACTGCCGCCCGTCACCGCGCTGGCCAACATCGCGGGCATCAGCTCGCCGCTCTCCTTCCTCGACGTGGACCTGGCCACCTGGGAACGCGTCATGCGGATCAACGCCACCGGCACCTTCGTCGTCAGCAAGCGCGTCGTGCCCGGCATGGTGGAGCGCGGCTACGGCCGGGTGGTGAGCCTCGGGTCGACGGCGATGCAGAACGGTGGCGGTACGTACAGCAAGTCCACCTACGCCGCGTCCAAGGGCGCGATGGAGGCGTTCAGCCGCGCGCTCGCGCTGGAAGTGGCCTCGCAGGGAGTGACGGTCAACGTGGTCGCACCGGCCACCATCGACACCGACATCATGGGCGGCCGCATCACCGACGACCGCAAGCCCACGTTCCTGGCGCAGCTGCCGGTCGGGCGGCTCGGTACGACGCGCGACGTCGCCGCGCTGATCGAGTTCCTGCTCGGCGAGGACGCCGGGTACATCACCGGCGCGACCTACAACATCAACGGAGGTCTTCGCATTGGATAAGACACCCGTGCACACCGAGCGGCCGTCCCTGGCCGTGCCGTCCCGGCTCGCCGTGCCCCACACGCCCGAGGACTGGCCGATCGCCGCCGCCATGCTCCAGTTCCCGCCGCACGCGGCGGACGGCACCCCGGTGGAGAAGCTGGACCCCGACGAGTGGCGCCGACTCCTGCAGCCCGTCGTCGACGAGGGCTTCACCCACCTGGAACTGTCCACCGCCTGGCTGCCGCTCGGCGACCTGGACCCGGCCCGGCTGACCGCGCTCGGCGAGGTCCTGGACGACGCCGGGCTCGCGGTGCCCGGGGTCGGCGTGGTCCGGCAGAGCGTCATCCACCCGGAGCGGGGCGAGCGCAACCTCGCCTTCTCGCACCGGACCATCGACGCGGCCGCCGCCCTCGGCGCGGACATCGTCTGCCTCGGACTCCACGACACCCTGACCGCCGAGCAGCAGCGGGCGCTGTGGTTCTGGACGGTGCCCGGGGACGTGGCCTCGGCCGACCCCGGGGTGCGCGACCTGGCCGTACGCCGCTTCCGGGAACTCGGCGACCACGCCGCCGACGCCGGCGTGGAGCTGTCGTTGGAGCTGTACGAGGACACGTATCTGGGCAGCGCCGACGAGGCGATCCGCTTCCTCGACGACATCGGCCACGACGCGGTGGGGCTCAACCCCGACCTCGGCAACCTCATCCGGCAGCAACGGCCGGTCGACTCCTGGGAGTACCTGGTCTCGGTCACCGCGCCACGCACCAACTACTGGCACATCAAGAACTACGCGCGGCTGGAGGACCCCGCCACCGGCACCGTCCTCACCCATCCGGCCCCGCTCGAACTCGGCATCGTGAACTACCGCGCCGCCGTCCGCTACGCGATCGCCCACGGGTTCGGCGGCGCGTTCGTCGTCGAGCACTACGGCGGTGACGGCCTGAGCGTGGGCGCCACCAACGCCGCCTACCTCCGGCGCGTCCTCCCGCGCTCCCGCTGACCGCCCGCACCCACCGACCGTCCCCACCCGACCGTAACGACAGGAGAACCGTGGCTTTCCCCCGTGAACGCACCGCGATCGTCACCGGAGCCGCCTCCGAGCGAGGGATCGGCCGGGCGACCGCCGCCTGGCTCGCGGCCGAGGGCTGGTCGGTCGCCGTATTCGATCTGGACGAGGAGGCCTGCCAGGACCTCGCCACCCGTCTCAGGGACGAACACGGTGTGCCCTGCCTGGGCATCGGCGTGGACATCCGCGACCGGGGCGCGGTCCAGACGGCCGTGGACCGGGTCGACGAGGCGCTGCCGCAGCTCGTCGGCCTCGTCAACAACGCCGGGGTGAGCTCGCCCGTACCGTTCCTGGAGGTCTCGGAGGCCGAATGGCAACGGGTGATCGATGTCAACCTCAACGGCACCTTCCACGTCACCCAGGCCGCGGCGAAGATCATGGCCGGGCACCGGCTCGGCCGCGTCGTCAACGTCTCGTCCGCCTCCGCCGAACGCGGCGGCGGTGTGTACGGGCGCGCCGCGTACTCGGCCTCGAAGGCCGCGCTGCTCGGCTTCGCCCGCACGCTCGCCCGGGAGCTGGGACCGTACGGCATCACCGCCAACTCCGTGGCGCCCGGCTCCATCGACACCGACATCATGGGCGGCCCGCTGTCCGACGAACGCAAGGCCGTGCTGCTCCAGGAGCTGCCCGTCGGGCGGATCGGCACCGTACGCGATGTGGCGGCGGTCATCGCCTTCCTGCTGAGCGAGCACGCCGGATACCTCACGGGCGTCACCTACGACGTCAACGGCGGGTCGCACATCGCATGACACACGACGAGGCCACCACGGAGGAAGCCACAGTGGACAACGACGTTCCGTTCACCGCCGACCTGACCGGCAAGACCGCCGTGGTCACCGGAGCCAGCAGTGGCATCGGGCACGCCATCGCCGACCTCTATCTGCGCAACGGCGCCACCGTGGTGGGCATCCACCGCCGCGAGGCCGCCGCGCACACGGGAAAGTACGTACCGGTGGTCGCGGACCTCGGCGACCCGGCGCGGGTGCGCGCCGCCGCGGCCGAGGTGCTGCGGGACCACCGGGTCGACATCCTGGTCAACAACGCGGGGCTCAACATCCGCCACCCCGTCGAGGACTTCCCGCTCGACGACTGGGACCGGGTGCAGCAGCTCAACGTCCGCACGGTGGTGGAGCTGACGCAGGCGTTCGGCCGCCCGATGCTCGAACGCGGGGCAGGGGTGATCGTCAACCTGGCGTCGATGCTCTCCTTCACCGGCGGGTTCACCGCCTCCGCGTACGCCGCGTCCAAGGGCGCCGTCGGGCAGTTCACGAAGTCGGTGGCCAACGAATGGGCGCCGAAGGGCGTCCGGGTCAACGCCATCGCGCCGGGGTTCATCGCCACCGAGATGAACACCGCGCTCGTCGCCGACGAGACCCGCAACCGCCAGATCCTCGAACGCATCCCGGCGGGGAGGTGGGGCACGGCGCGGGACATCGCCGGGGCCGCGCTCTTCCTCGCGTCCGACGCCGCCCGGTTCATCCACGGGACGGTGATCCCCGTCGACGGCGGCTACCTCGGCCGCTGAACCCGCACCGCTGAAAGGAGCTTCACCGACATGAAAGCCGTCGTCGTCCACGGACCGGGGGACCTGCGCGTGGACGCGCTGCCCGACCTCCGGGTGGCGCCGGACCGGGTCGCGGTCCGCATCGTCTACGGAGGCATCTGCGGGTCGGACCTGCACTACGCGGCGGACGGCCGCAACGGTCCGTACACCGTCACCGAGCCACTGGTGCTCGGCCACGAGGTCGTCGGCGTCGTCGCGCGGACCGGCCAGGACGTACGGGACGACGCCCCGGCCGTCGGCACCCGCGTCGCGCTCCACCCGGCAACGCCCTGCGCGCCGCCCGGCGCCACCGGCGCCACGGGGCTGCATCTGCGCCCCGGCGGCACGTACCTCGGCAGCGCCTCGACCCAGCCGCACACCCAGGGTGGTTTCGTCGAGCTGCTGGAGGTGCTGCCCGGACAGCTGCGGCCGCTGCCCGACGGACTCCCGCTGCGCCGGGCCGTACTCGCCGAACCCCTGGCCGTCGCCCTGCACGGGGTGGCGCAGCTCGGCGAGCGGGTACGGGGTGCGCGGGCGCTGGTCAGCGGCGCGGGGCCGATCGGCGCCCTCGCGATCGCCGGACTCCGGCACGCGGGCGCCGCCGAGATCGTCGCCGCCGACCTCCAGGACTTCCCGCTCACGGTCGCGGCGGCGGTCGGAGCGGGGGAGACCCTGAACCTGGCCGCCGGAGGCGCCGTCCCGGAGTCCTCCTTCGACGTCGTGGTCGAGGCGGCGGGCGCCGTGCCCTCGCTCGCCACCGCGCTGCGCGCGGTGCGCCCCGGCGGGGCCGTGCTCCAGCTCGGCATGCTGCCGCGCGAACCGGTGCCGGTGGCCATGTCGACGGTCATCGCCAAGGAGATCGCCCTGTACGGCTCGCAGCGCTTCGACACCGAACTCGACACCGCGATCGCCGTCCTCGCCGCGGACCCCTCGCTCGACGCGGTGCTCAGCCATGAGTACGGCATCGACGACGCCGCGGAGGCCTTCGGCTGTGCGGCGGACGCCTCCCGGTCGTCCAAGACGGTGCTGCGGATGTCCGACGACCCCCAGCGTTAAGCCCACCGCGAGAAGCCCCGAACGACGAGAAGCCCCGAACGAAAGGAAACCGACATGATTCATGTCCGTACCAAGATCGACCGCCCGTCCGCGGACGTGGTGGCCGCGCTCGGCCGGTTCTCCGCCGCCACCATCCACGAGGCGCAGGGGCGCAAGGGCGCGCTGGCGCACCGGCTGAAGCCCGTCGACCCCGCCATGTCGTTCTGCGGCCCCGCCTTCACCGTCGACGCGCAGGCGGGCGACAACATCATGGTCCAGGTCGCGATCTCCTACGCACAGCCCGGTGACGTCGTGATCGTCGCCGGTTCGGAGTTCGAGCAGGCGGGTTCCTTCGGGGATGTGCTCGCCACCGCGTGCCAGAGCAAGGGGCTGGCCGCGTTCGTCACCGACTCCGGCGTGCGCGACAGTGCTGACCTGCGCAAACTCGGCTTTCCCGTCTTCTCCGGCACGGTCTGCATCGAGGGAACGGTCAAGGAGACCCTGGGCCCGGTGAACCGCCCGATCTCCATCGGCGGGCAGATCGTCCGGCCCGGCGACATCCTGCGCGGCGACGCCGACGGCATCGTCGTGGTCGACCCGCCGGAGGCCGAGGAGGTCGTACGGCTCTGCCAGCAGCGGGAGGACCACGAGGCCGGCATCCGGGCGCGGCACCGGCGCGGGGACGCGTCGCTGATCGAGGTGCACGGCCTCGTGGAGAAGCTGAAGGCCAAGGGGCTGGTCGTCGAGGAGTGAACGGCCCTCGCCGGTCGCCGGACATCGCGCCCGCTCACCTGTTCCGTCGGCCGGTCACGAAAGGTAGGTTCACCTGCGTGCCTCGTGCCGCGTGGCCGGGGCCGCCGTGGTCGGTGCCGGCGACCGGCGAGGAGGAGTGCGATGGACACCCGCAGGCTCGCCTACTTCGTCCGCGTGGTGGACATCGGCAACATCACCAGGGCCGCGGACTCGCTGCACATCACGCAATCGGCGCTCAGCCAGCACATCTCGGCGCTGGAGAACGACGTCAAGACCCGCCTGCTCGAACGCACCGGGCGCGGGGTGGAGGTGACACCGTCCGGACGCTCCCTCTACCGCTACGCGCAGGGCATTCTCCGGCTGGAGAAGGCCGCCCGGATCGACCTGCACGCGGGCAGCGACACCCCGGCCGGACTGGTGACCGTCGGCCTGGCCTCGTACAGCATGGCGCCGGGCCTGGCCGTGCCGCTGCTGCGGATGGTGCGCGAACGGTATCCGAACATCCACCTCCAGCTGATCCAGAACCTGACGGTGGTCATGAGCCAGGCGGTGCTGCTCGGCCAAGTGGACATGGCGCTCATCTACGACCCCGGCTATGTGAAGGGGCTCGTCGTCCAGCAGGTCCTGGAGGACGACTTCCACCTGATCACCAGCGCGAAGATCCCGCCCGTCGCGCGCCGTGGTGACACCGTCACGCTCAAGGAGGCGAGCCGACTGGGCTTCGTCCTGCCGAACGAGCTGCACACCGTCCGGCGGATCACCGACGCCGCCTTCCACGCAGCGGGGCTGCACTGCTCGGTCGTCGCGGAGGTCGAGACGGGCATGGTGCTGCGGGACGCCGTGGTGAGCGGCCTCGGCGCCACGGTGCTGCCGCTCACCGCCGCCAGGACCCACTTCGCCCCCGACGAGATACGCGCCTACCGGTTCGCCGACGCCCGGCTGCGCACCGCCATGTCCCTGTGCACCCCCGAGGTACAGCCGCTCTCGGACGCCGCCGCACTCGTCGCGGACCTGCTGCGCACGCTCATCCTTGGCGGATCAGGCCCAGCCGAGGCCACTGATCCGCTACCTTTGTCCAGATGACCACCTTTGTCGTCACCCTCCCCGGCACCTTCATGAGCCCGCTGACCGAGGACGCCCGCAGCCGGCTCATCAAGGGCCTCAGGTCCGCCGACCCCGGCCGCACCGACTTCGAACCGGCCGCCGAACTCGATGTGCTGAGCGTCGACACAGAGAACTCGACGTATACCGTCCGGCTCGAAGTCGAGGCGGGAGACAGCGGGGAAGCCGAAAGGAACGCCCGCAACCTCGCGGCACGCGCCCTCCTCGACGCCGGATACACCAGCGACACGGCGCCGATGGGCAAGGCCGCCATCACCGGCATCGAGGCCGAATAGGCCCCGATCGGGTAACCCTGAGCGATTACGCTCACGTTCATGCGACGCTTGGGAGATCTGGAAGCCGAGATCATGAACCGGTTGTGGGATTGGGGGCAGCCCGCAACCGTGCGCGAGATCGTCGACGACATCAACACGAGCCGTCCCTTGGCCTACACGACCGTGACGACCGTGGCGGACACGCTGTACCGCAAGGGCTGGCTCATGCGCTGGAAGAGCGGGCGGGCCTGGACGTACGAGCCCGTACGCAGCCGCGAGGACTACACCGTGGGGCTGATGCAGGACGCGCTGGGCAGCAGCGCCGACCGGAAGACGGCGCTGCTGCGCTTCGTCGAGCACATGTCCGCCGAGGACGCCGAGGCGCTGGACGCCGCTCTGCGCGCCGTGGGACGCCACGAGGCCGACGGACACTGATGGGTCGGCCGGTCAGCCCGCCGCCGCGTCCTGGCAGCCGACCAGCTCGACCGCCGTGGCACGGCCCGTCGTACGGAGTTCCACGAGCTTGTCCACGCTGTCCCGCCGCTCCGCGAAGTTGACGTCCTTGCGGCCGACTTCGCCACCCGCCTCCGACAGCGAACGCAGCGTGCACACCACGACCGTGCCGGTGTCCTTGCGGACCGACAGATGTGCCCGGGCCGAGGTGTCCGACACGACCTCGAAGGTGACCAGCTCACCGCTGTAGTCCCGGCCCGACAGGTACGCGGTGCCGCTCCAGGCGACGAACGCGAGGAACACGGCGCCGAGAACACCCCCGGCGATCTTCAGCGTGCGGTCCTTGCGGGCATCGGCGGAACGGCTGTCGGCGCGGGCCGGGGCGAGGACGGGCCCGGCCTTGACGGGGAGAGCGGGAGCTGCGGGAGCGTCTGGAGTGCCGACGGTGGCGGGGCAGTTGTCCGCCGCGCCGCTCCCGTCCTCCCGCTCCCGGCGGTAGAGGCGGAACCACATGAAGACGACGAAGCCCGCGAAGACGAACCACTCCCCGGTGTAGCCGAGGTTCTGGAACGCCTTGAGGTCCAGCCCGGTGCGCTGCACGGCGGCCGGTGGCACCGCACGGAGCCCGCCGCCCGTCTCGGCAAGGGTGATCCACGCGTCGTACACCTCGTACGGCACGACGTTGACCAGCGAGGCCGCGCTGATGATGCCGATCCGGCCCGGCGTGAGGCCGCCCACCCGTACGCCCTTGGTGCGCTGATTCTCCGGCGCCTGCAGCACACCGGTGACGGTGACCGTGCCCGTGGGCGGGGCGGGCACCCCGGCCGCCCGGGCCGTGCCGGGAAGCCAGCCGCGGACCACCGGCAGCGCGGCCCCGCCCTCCGTACGCAGTACGGACAGGGCGAAGAAGCCGCGCTCGCCCTCCAGTCGCCGGTCCGGTACGAGGAACTCCGCGCCGGGGTCGTACCGGCCGGTGACCGTGGCGAGCCGCCCCACGGTGTCCGTCGTGACGGGCAGCATGCCGGTCAGCGGTGCGGCCGGTGCGTCCCGGCCCTTCCGCTGCTCCTGATGGGATTCGACGCGCGCCGAGAAGCGGTCGAGCTGCCAACTGCCCATGAAGAGGCAGAAGGGCACGGCCAGGGCCACGAAGAGATTGATGGCCCACCATCGGGGAGCGAGCAGGAAGTGGTTCATGTCGGGTCCGTTCACGGCTTTCTGTTTCAGTGTTGTGCGGGCACGCCCGCCGTGGACACCGCGGCCGGTTCCGACCAGTCGTTGTCCTCGTCGGCCAGCGCGGTGAGCAGCCGCTGGTAGGAGCGGAGCATGTCGTCCAGCAGCCCGGCCGGGAACAGTTCGTCCACGGCGTCCCAGGCCAGCAGCACCGAGCCGCCGATTTTGTAGACCTGGTGGTCGAGCCAGACCTGCGGTGTCTGGGACAGCATCCAGTTCCACTCGCCGAGCTCCGCCCGCACCTCGGGGCGGACGAACGCCGAGCCGAGGTTGCACGCGAACACCACGGGTGCGGCGGCCCGCTTCCCGCCGTTGGCCCGGCGCAGGTCCTGCAGCACGCTCAGGGTGGAGTACTGGGCGTGCGAGGCGTTCTCCTGGAGCTGCCGCTGGAGGTCCCGTACGCGCTCCGCGAAGGGGAGGGGCCGCCGGACGTCCACGCGGAGCAGCACGAGGTTGGTGAAGTCGGCGACCATGCCGTTCACCGCCGGGTCCAGCGGCTGCCGGTCGAACAGCGGCACGTTGAGCAGGAAGTCCCGCTCCGTGCTCCAGGCGCCCAGCACCTCGGCGTACGCGGTCGCCAGGACCATCGCGGACGTCAGTCGGTGCTCGCGGGCACGGCGGGTGACGCGCTCCCAGTCGGCGGCGTCGAGCAGGAAGCCGCGGCGCGAGAACACCGGCCTGGTGACGTCCTCGGGGCGTACCGCGAGGGGGAGCGCGGGGCCGGAGAGGGGGAGTTCGGACAGCTTGCCGCGCCAGAACTCCCGTGCCACGGCGAGCGGGCTGTCCGCCGCGCCGGGGGCGCCGCACCAGGCGCGGTAGTCGTCCAGGTACTGCGGGAAGCCGTACCCGGGCTCCGCGCCCAAGCGCTCCGGGTCCGCGTATGCCGTCGCGAGGTCGGCGAGGACCAGTTCGATGCTGGCGACGTCCGCCACCAGCAGATCGATGTTGACGTGGATACGGGTGGCCTCGTCCGGCAGCAGGGAGAGCTGTACGTCGAACACCTCGCCCGCGGCGACGTCGAGCACCCGGTGGGACAGGCTCGCGCGCAGCTCCTCAAGGTGCTGCTCGGCCTTGTCGGTGCCGGACGCCGTGACATCGTGGACGCGCAGTCCCGGCCATGGACTGAGGGGGAGGATCTGCTGCCGTCCGTCGTCCAGGAACCTGGCGCGCAGCATGCCGTGCCGGGCGAGGACTCGCCGTACGGCCGTCTCCAGCCGGTCCGGCCGGATGGCGGTGCCGTCGAGTTCGAGGTAGGCGTGGCAGCCGACGCCGCCGAGGGCCATCCCCTCGCTGCGGCCGATCCAGTAGGCCCGCTGTACGGGCGTGAGGCCGAAGGGCGCGGCGGCGTCGACCGGCGGCCGCTCCGTATCCACCGCGGGCGGCGCGGTGTCCTGCGGGGTGGTGTTCCGCGAGGTGGTGTCTTGCGAGGTGATGTCCTGCGGCGTGGCCCGGTGGGCGGTCAGCAGCGCGTGCCAGCGCTCCACGGTCGGATCTTCCGCGAGCTGGCGGAAGGTCACGGCCGAACCGGTGCGCCGCCAGCCGCCCGCCAGCCGCATCATCCGGATGGAATCCATCCCGACGGTGATCAGATTCGCCGAATCGGTGATCGTCTCGGGGGCCACCGCGAGCACCTCGGCGGCCGCGTTCCGGATGTCGTCCTTGGACAGTTCGGTCATGGTCGGTCAGCCCCTGCCATTGGGTGCGGAAGTGAGCGCCGTGCCGAGCCAGTCGGCGACTCGGGCGGCGATGGCCGGGACCCGGCCGGGTTCGACGATCGAGTAGTGGTCGTACGGCCAGACCTCCACGGCCAGGTCGGGGCAGAGCTCGCGCCAGGCGGGGACCGGGTCGGGGCGCCGCACCTCACCGGCGACGAGGAGGAGGGCCGGAACCTTGGACCCGGCCGCCCGGTACCCGCCCAGAATCGCCAGGTTGTGGGCGTGGACCCGCAGGAGCAGCTCGTACTGCCGTACGCCCGCCTCGGCGGGAATCCAGCCCTGGGCGGCGGCGACCTCCGCACCGGTCTCCATGAGCCGGTGGGCGGGTGCGGCGAGCACGGCCGCGCGCGCCGCCGCGGGCAGCCGTCCGGACGCCAGGTCGCCGAGGAACGCGAGGTGCCGGTCCGCCTCGCCGGTGGCCTTCCGGTCCTCCGTGAGATCGCTGTCGATCATGAAGAGCCCGACGTCGTGTCCCTGGTCGGTCAGTTGTCCGGCGACCTCGTACGCGAGGATGCCGCCCATCGACCAGCCGCCCAGTAGGTAGGGGCCGTTGGGCCGCAGCCGCTGGAGCTCCTCGCGGTAGGCCGTCGCCATCGACACCAGGTCCGGGGCGAGCGCCGCCGTCGTGCCCTCCGCGAGGGCGCGGGACTGGAAGGCATGTACGGCGCCGGGCCAGGAGCGCGCCAGCGCGGTGTAGCCGCTCACCGAGCCGCCGACCGGGTGGAAGAGGAAGAGCTCCCGGCCGGAGCCCTCTGGGCCGTCCGGAGCGGTGCCGTCGGACAGGGGGACGACGCAGGTCGCGACCCGGTCGCAGTCCTGGATGCGCCCGGCGAGTGCCCGTACGGTCGGCGTCTCGAAGACCTGGCCGAACTGCAGCTCGACACCGAAGTCCGCCTGGATGCGGTTGATCAGTCGCAGCGCCAGCAGCGAGTTGCCGCCGAGCGCGAAGAAGTGGGAGTCCGGGCCGATCGCGGACACCCCGAGGAGCTCGGCCCACAGCGTGCTGAGCTTCTGCACGAGCCCGCGAGCGCCAGGGTCCGTGTCCGCGCCCGCACCCGTCTCCGCGTCCGCCTCCGGCCGGGCCTGTTCGGTGAGGGTGGCCAGGGCGGTGGCGATGTCCACCTTGCCATTGGCCGTCAGCGGCAGCCGGTCCAGTACATGGATCTGCCCGGGGATCAGATAGTGCGGCAGCCGGGTCCGCAGGTGGGCGAGGACCGCCGCGCTGTCGAGCCGCTCGCCCTCCGCCGGGACGACGAGCGAGACCAGGCGGCGCTGGCCCCCGGGCGTCTCGGCGCCGCTGACCGCGCAGTCGCCTACGGCGGGGTGTTCCCGGATGGCGGACTCGACCTCTCCGGGCTCGACCCGGAAACCCTGGATCTTGAGCTGACGGTCCTCACGGCCCAGGAACTCGATGGTGCCGTCCGGCCGGTAACAGCCGAGATCCCCGGTCCAGTACAGCCGCTCACCGGTCACCGGATGGTGGAAGAACCGCTCGGCGGTGCGTTCTTCGTTCCGCCAGTAGCCCTTGCTGAGCCCCGCCCCGCCGATGTGGATGCGGCCGACCGCCCACGGCGGACGCAGCACCAGGCGGTCGTCGAGCACCCGCATGGTCTGATTCCGCAGCGGGACCCCGTACGGAATGCTCGGCCACGCCGGATCGACGGTGCCGATCTCGTGGATGTTCGACCAGATCGACGCCTCGGTGGCGCCGCCCATCGCGATCAGCCGCACGCCGGGCCAGGGGGAACGCAGCCGGTCCGGGAGCGTGGTGGGAATCCAGTCGCCGCTCATCAGAAAGGCCCGCAGGGGCGGGGTGCCCGTCTCCGGCCGGTTCGCCACCACCTCGGCCAGCATCTGCGCCAGCGCGGGCACCGAGTTCCACACGGTCGCGCCGTGGGCGACGGCGGCCTCGGCCCAGCCCACCGGGTCGGGACGGGAGGTCGCGGCCGGGAGCACGAGGGCGGCGCCCACGGCCAGGGTGCCGAAGACATCCCACACCGACAGGTCGAAGCTCAGCGACGAGATGCCGAAGACCCGGTCCCCGTCGGTGAGTTGGAGGCGTTCGTTGATGTCGGCGATGGTGTTGACGGCGGCCCGGTGCTCGATCATCACGCCCTTGGGCGTTCCGGTGGAGCCGGAGGTGTGGATGATGTACGCGAGGTCATCGGGGTCGCCCGGCTGCGGGAGAGCGGGGCAGCTCGGCCCCTCCGCGCGGGCGGATTCGTCCACGGATTCGTCCACGGACAGGACCGGCCGGGAGCCGAGCGCGTCGGTGCCCGGTGCGCTGTGGGACTGGACCAGCACCGCCCGCGCCGCGCACGAGTCGAGCAGATGACGCACGCGTTCGGCGGGCAGGGCCGCGTCGACGGGGCAGTACGCGGCACCCGCCCGCAGCACGCCGAGCACCGCGACGATCTGTTCCCAGCCCTTGGTCATGACCACGGGCACGACATCGCCACGGCCCGTGCCCTGTCCGGCCAGCCAGGACGCCACGGCCCGGGACCGGCTCTCCAGCTCCGCGTAGGTCAGTGTCCGCCGCGCGGAGATCACGGCGGGGGCCTGCGGACGCTGTGCGGACCGGCGCAGGAAGCCGTCCTCCAGCCGCTCCGGGCGTGGCGGTGGGACGGCCGCGTTCAGGGCCGTCACCAGGGACCGGTGGCCGGGCGGCACCGGATCGGGTTCCCGCTCCGTTCCGTCCGGCCCGGCGAGCGCGTCCAGCATCCGTCCGTACGCCTCGAACATCAGGTCCGGCAGGCCGGGTGGGAACGCCTCGTCGACGACGTCCCACACGCAGTCGACACCGCCGTCCGCCGCGTCGTGCAACTGGTTGTCGACCAGCACCTGGGGGGTGCGCAGCTCGCTGGTGACTTCGCGGCAGGCCAGCCGGTCCCGGCCCTGGTGTCCATGGTCCCGCGCGGCCCCGGCGGCCGGTTTCAGCATGCTGGTGAAGACGTACGGGAGCGCGGCCCGGGAGGTCCAGCCGCGCCGCGCGGACAGCTCGCGGGTGATCCGGACACCGGCCACATCGCCGTTCTGCAGATCCCGCCAGACCTGCTTCTGCAGATTCCTGGCCCGGTCCCAGAAGTCGCCGGGGCGGCGCAGGTCCACCTCCAGGGGCAGGGTGGCGCCGAACTGCCCCATGGTCCCGGCCATCTCGGGCCGGGACGTCGCCCAGTTCTGGTGCAGCATGTTGAGGCTGAAGTGAGGGGCGTCCGACCAGGTGCCGAGCACCTCGGCGAACACGTGCAGCAGTGCCGTCGTCGGCAGGACGCGGTGGCGGCGGAAGCCCGTGCACAGCCGCTTCCACTGCTCGGCCGTGAGGCGGTGGGTGCGCCGCCGGAACCGCACCGGGGTGATGGCCGAGGGCTGCACGGCCAGCGGAAGCCGGGGTGCGTCGGGGAGGGTGGCGAGCCGGTTCTCCCAGTACCGCCACTGCTCCTGATACTCCGGGGTGTCCTCGTGGGCCAGCAGTTTCATCCGGCACGCACGGTAGGTCAGCTCCGGGCGGGGCAGGTCCGCGTCGGGGTCGTGGTAATACGTCCGCCACTCGTCCATGACCTGGCGGATGCCCCGGCCGTCCAGGAGGAGCAGGCTCATCGCGATGTGCACGCGGGCCCGCCGCCCCCGGACGAGACTGATGGAGATGTCGAAGAGCGGCCAGTGGGCCGGGTCGATGCCGTCCTCGGCCATGCGCCGCCGCGTGGCGAGGAGTTCGGCCTGCCGCGCGTCCTCCGTGAGACCGGTCAGATCCCGCACCGGCAGCCGGTACGGGGTGGTCTCCGTTTCGTCGAGTACCCGTTGAGTGCCCGACGCCTCGATCACCACCCGGAGGTGGTCGTGGCGGCGCAGCAGCCGTTTGACGGCGTCCTCCGCGCGGGTGACGTCGAGGTTCACCATGTCCAGCTCGACGTAGTAGCCCGGCCGGAATCCGCCCAGTTCGACCATGGGGGACATGCCGACGAGGTAGGCCTCCTGGAGGGGCGTCAGCGGGAAGGAGGCGGCGTGGCCGGTCATGCGCGCGCCCCGGTCTCGTCGGCCAGTACAACGGCCAGCTCCCGGATGGTCGACGCCTGGAACAACATGTCGATGACCTCGTCACCGGCCTTCTCGATGCCGAGTTCGGCGCGGAACCTGGCGACCATGCGGACCGCGTGGAGGGAGTCGCCGCCCAGGTCGAAGAAGTTGTCCTCGACGCCGAAGCCGTCGTGCCCGAGCGCGTCGCACCAGATCTCGTACAGCTTCCGCTCCAGCCCGGTCCGCGGCAGGGTCCGGCTCTCCGGCGTCGCCGCACGCCAGGGGGAGGGGAGGGCGGAGCGGTCGACCTTGCCGTTCCCGCTGAGCGGGATCTCGTCCAGCAGGAGGAAGTGGTGCGGAACCATGTAGTCGGGCAGCAGCTCGCCCAGTTCCTTGCCCAGGGTGGTGAGGTCGAGCGCGGCCCGGCCGGTGGGTGCGCCCGCGACCAGCACATGCTGGATCAGCGCGTCGACCTCCGCCGCGCCCTCGGGCACGGCGGCGAACCGGGTGAAGCCCGCGGTCGTCAGCTGCCGGTGCCACTCGGGTGACGACAGCAGGGTGGCCTCGCGCTGGTCCTGGTAGTTGCCGAAGCCTTCGAGGAAGGCGAAGCTGATCAGGTTCAGCGGGGAGTTGACCGTACCCTCGATGAGCACCAGCAGACCGCCCGGGGCGAGCAGTTCGCGGACGTTGCGCAGGCTCTCGGTCAGGTTCTTCGCGTCGTGCATGACGTTGGCCGCGACGATGACGTCGGCGCAGCCGGGTGCGAGGCCCTGCCCGGCCGGTTCGGCGTCGATGTCGAACAGGCCGTAGCCGACGAAGGGGTAGACGCCCTCGTAGCGCTTCCTGGCCTGTTCGGTGAAGGCGGTCGAAAGATCGGTGAAGTGGTAGGTGACGCGGTCGGCGGGCAGCGCGGGCAGCACCCGGTCCGCGGTGGCCCCGGTGCCCGCGCCCACCTCCAGGACGCGGACCGTGCGTCCGGTGGGGAACCGCTCGACGAAGGAGCGGACGGCCCGGGCGGCGATCCGGTTCTGCAGTTCGGCCGACGGGTTGGCGGCGTACAGGGCTTCGGTGACCCGCCAGTCGCCGTCGGGGAGCAGCAGCCGCAGCGGGCGTACCGTGCCGCGCAGCAGCGGGAGTTGCTGGTCGACGCAGTCGGTGAAGTAGTCGAGGAGCACCCGGTCGGAGCCGGTCGCGGTGGCCGTGCCGAGCGTGGCGGTGATCTCCTGGTCGAGGGCGTCGGCGTTCAGGGCCCGCTCCGCGCGGTACTCGCCGGGCCGCCCGGTGGCGGTCAGCGTGCCGCGGTCCGCGAGGACGGCCGCCCACTGGCCGACCAGCCCCCGGTAGAGGGGCTTCACCCCGCCGCGTTCGACGATCTCGTCGATGGTGACCGTCTCGCCCGGGGTGGTGAACACGCCGAGCCGGGCGAGGTTGCGCGCCATGACGGACGGGGCGAGCGACTCCAGCCGGTGCCACAGAGCGCGGAACGTCGCGATCGCCGGGGCGAGTTCACCGGCGGCCCGCCGCCGCTCCTCGTGGGCCGCGTCGAGCACCGCGGACCAGGAGGGGGCGGTGTCGGCAACGGGCTCCTGGGCCGTCTCCGGTCCGGCGGGGCCGTCCTCGGGCAGCAGATAGGCGACGAGCTGGTCCCGGTCGGTGGCCGGGTTGGTGTCGATGGTGAGGATCGCCTCGCGTACGCCCGCCTGACGGCGCAGCACGGCCGCGATCTCGTCGAGCTCGATCCGGAAGCCGTTCAGCTTGACCTGGGTGTCCTCGCGGCCCAGGAACTCGATGTCCCCGCCCGGGAGATAACGTCCGAGGTCACCGGTCCGGTAGAGCGTCTCGCCGGACGCCGGGTGGACGATGAACCGCTCGCCCGTCCTCGTCGGGTCGGCCCAGTAGCCCTTGGCCACGCCGGTGCCGCCGATGTAGATCTCACCGGTCGTCCACACGGGGCACGGGTCGAGCCGGTGGCCGAGCACGTGGAGGGTCTGGTTCGCGAGCGGTTTGCCGTACGGGATGCGCTTCCATTCGGCCGGGACCTCCCCGATGGGGAAGTGCACCGACCAGATGGACGCCTCGGTGGCGCCGCCGAGGCTGATGATGTGCGCGTCCGGGTACGAGTCGCGCAGCAGGTCCGGCAGCGATACCGGAATCCAGTCCCCGCTGAGCATGACCAGGCGCAGGGGCGCCGCGGCCGGCACCGGGGCGGGGGCGTCGAGCCAGACGCGCAGCAGGGCCGGGACGGAGTTCCAGACGGTGACGTCGTGCCGCTCCACCAGCTCGGACCAGTGCTCGGGGTCGTGCGCCCGGCCGGGGGAGGGGATGACCACCGCGGCGCCCGCGGCGAGCGCGCCGAAGACGTCGTAGACGGAGAGGTCGAAGCTGAGGGAGGAGAGCGCGAGCACGCGGTCGGCGGGGCCCACCTGGAACCGGCGGTTGATGTCCTGGAGGGTGTTCGCGGCGCCGCGGTGGTCGATGACCACGCCCTTGGGACGGCCGGTGGAGCCCGACGTGAAGATCACGTAGGCCAGGTCGTCCGGAGTGGGCGCGAGGTCCAGCGGACCGGAGTCGGCCGCGCGTACCTCGCCGTCCTCGACGGTCACCAGGTGGACGCCGGTGGGCCACTCCAGCTCGTCGCGCAGCCGCGGGGTGGTCACCACGATCCGCACGCCGCCCTGTTCGATGAGCTGCGCGCGGCGGGCGGTGGGCCACTGCGGATCGATGGGGAGGTACGCGGCCCGGGAGAGCGTGACCCCGAGCACGGACGGGACCTGGGCGAGGCCCTTGTCGACGACGACGCCGACGAGCTGTCCGGGACGCGCGCCGAGTTCGATCAGGCGCCGGGCGAGCTGCCGGGCTCCGGTCACGACCTCGCGATAGGTGAGTCGGCCGTCCTGGGTGAGGGCCGCGACGGCGTCCGGGGTCCGGGCGGCCTGGTCCTCCACGAGCGCGCAGAGGGTGGTGGCGGGGATGTCGGCGGCGGTGCTGTTGGCGCTGTCGCGCTCGGCGGTCTGCCACCGCGGCAGGGCGGTGAGCCGGTCCGGAGCGTCCCAGGCGCCGGGGTCCCGAACCAGCCGGCCCAGGAGCTCGGCGCAGACGTCGACGAGGTCTTCGGGGAGTCCGGCGGGGAAGAGCTGATCCTGGATCTCCCAGGTGAGGGTGGCCGCGCCGTCCTGCTCGGTGATGTGGCACGCGATCGCGGGCGGGGCGGACGGGGCGGACGGGGCGGACGAGCCGGATGCGGCGGGTTCGGTGGCTTCGGCGGAGGCCGGGACGAGCTGCCGCCGCACGCGCTCCGCACGGGCCGCGAAGGAGTCGTCCGGCTGTACGTCGAAGTCGACCGGGACCCGCGTGCCGAGGTCGATATCGAGCGAGAAGCCGGGCTGTTTGGACCACAGCCGCAGCACCTCGGCGGCGGCTGTGACGAGAACCGCGGATGCGCTCAGACATCGCCCCTTCGCTGTTTGCAGAAGGGAAGAATAGTCATTCTTCGATAGGTGCGTCCGGCGCGGGACGGCGCTGATTTCCGGGGTCCTTCCGGCGAGCGGAAGGGTGGGGATTTCCGGCGCCGGGGAGGATTCCGGAAGCTGAATCCTGATTCCGGTGCCAGGTATTTCGGCAAGTCTGTTCTGCGCCATTTCTTGATGTCCCCCTGTTGAAGATCGTGATGGGTGCGTGGCGAAGCGCCCCTGGGCCGTGGGCCGTACGGGAGGCCGCGGCGGAGCCGGGGTCCGGCGAGGGCGCGACGCGGAGGTGCGGTACGGAGTGCGGTGCGGAGGGTGCTGTGTCGCTCGTCGCTCAGGAGTCGCTCAGGAGACGTCTGTGCCGACGTCGCTGAGCTCCAGCAGTCCGCTGCGGAGCGCGACGGCCACGGCCGACGTCCGGTTCTGGCAGTTCAGCTTGCCCATGAGGTTCGCGAGATGGCGCTTCACGCCGTGCTCCGTGATGCCCATCGTGCGCGCGATCTGGCGGTTGCTCATCCCCTGGGCGACGCCCCAGAGGGTCTCCGTCTCGCGCTCGGTGAGGCGCGGGCGCCGAGTCTCGCTCTCCGGCGCGGCACACGCGAGCCGGATGACCTGGTGCAGGGCCTCGGGGGACACCGAGACCGTGCCGCGTCGCAGCGGCGTCAGGACCTCGTCGAGCGCCGCACCCTGGAGGTCTTCGAGGCGCAACACCACGTCGGCCAGCACCCATTGGGCGGTGTCGAGCTGGTTCTGCATCAGCGAGCGCAGAACCAGTACCACGTGGGTGGACGGCTCGGCGAGCAGCGGGCTGAGCAGGGAAAGGTCCTGTACTCCCAGGGCCGAGGACAGCACCAGGGTGAGGGGCCGGGTGAGCTGGTCGAGCGGAATGTCCGCTGCGGAGGCGGCCGATATGATGGATTCGGCCCGGGTGTCGGTTTCCGCGAACCGCCTCAATAAGGGTCGCGAGGCCGGGTCGGGATCGACCACGACAATGCGTCTACAGTATTCGTCCGTGTCTTGACGGTCGACTGACATGATACTCCCCCGTGATCGGCGTGTTAGGCCAGAACAACGGGGCCTACTATTGACGGTAGAAGTTGTAGGCGTCAAGTCTTATTTACTCATTGACTTTTGCAATCTGGGTCGGCGTGGCGAGCCGCCCCGGCGGGTGGTTCGCCCGCCGGGGCCAAGTCCCCTTTCGCCGGGGCGCGTCCGTGACTCAGTGGGCCATGATCGGTCCCGCGGAGGGGTCGGGCTTGCCCTTGGGCAGCAGCGTCAGGCCGACCACGGCGGCCACCGCCGAGATGGCCGCGCAGGCGAGGAACGCGCCATCGAAACCGTCGACCGAAGGCGCCGCGCCACCCTCCAGACTGGAGCCCGCCACGGCGGCGACCACCGCGATCCCCAGCGAGGCACCCAGCTCATGACAGGTGTTCACCAGCCCGGAGCCCAGTCCGGCGTCGGCGTGCTCGACGCCGTGCATGGCGCTGGTGATGGCGCAGACGAAACCGGTGCCCAGTCCGAAGGCCAGCAGCAGGAAGCCGGGCAGCAGCTGGGTCCACGCGTTGCCCTCCCGCTCCAGACCGGTCAGCAGCAGCGCCCCGGCCGTGGCGAGCACCATGCCGGAGGCGGCCGTCACCCGCCAGCCCAGGCGCGCCACGGCCTGTGAGGCGAGGTGGGCGCCCATGGTGGTGGCGAGGGCGACCGGCAGGAACATCAGGCCGGTGCGCAGTGCGCTGAACTCCAGTACGTGCTGCAGGTAGAACGAGCAGAGGAAGAACGCCGAGATCAGGACGCCCGACGCGGCGAGCATCAGCAGACTGCCACCCACCATCGAGGGCCGTGCGAGGAAGGGGAGGCGCACCAGGGGCGCCGCCGCCGAGCGCTCCGCCAGGACGAAGAGCACGGCGCCGACCACCGCGCCCAGCAGCGGGAGCCAGGCGGACTGGTCGCCGAAGCCGTGGTCGCGGGCCCGTACCAGCCCGTAGATGAGCAGGGCGGGGGTCGCCGTCATGGTCAGCGCGCCCGGCAGGTCGATCCCGGACGGCGCCTCTCCGTGGCCGTGGCCATGTCCGTGCTCGTGGCCGTGCCCGTGTGTGGCGACCGCCTGCTCCTTGAGCAGTGCGGGGACCGCCAGCAGCACCACGAGGCCGATCGGCACGTTGACGAAGAAGATCCATTCCCAGCCCGGCCCGGACGCCAGTACGCCGCCGATCAGCACGCCGAAGGCCGCGCCGGTGCCGCCGATCGCCGCCCACACGCCCAGCGCGCGGTTGCGCTCCGGGCCCTGGAACACGGTCATGACCAGGGCCATGGCCGCCGGTGACATGACGGCCGCGGCCACGCCCTGGAGGGCCCGGGCGCCGATCAGCACACCGCCGCTCTCGGCCAGTCCGGAGACGAGCGAGGAGGCCGTGAAGAGCGCCAGACCGACCAGGAACATCCGGCGGCGGCCGACGAGGTCGCCGATCCGCCCGCCGAGCAGCAGCAGACTGCCGAAGAACAGCGTGTAGGCGGTGACCACCCAGGTCAACGAGGATGCGCCGAGGGAGAGTTCGGCGCCGATCGTGGGGAGCGCCACGTTCACGACGGTCACGTCGACGATGAGCATGAACTGCGCCATGCACAGCAGCGTCAGGATGAGCCAGCGGCGCGGGTCCGGCGGACCGTCGGCCGCCTCACCGTGCTGGCCGTGGTCGTGGGCGTGGCCATGGCCGTGCTGCTCCGTCGTCACGTGGTGGTGTCCCGCCCCGGCCACCTCGCCGTGGGTATGACTCTCCGGGTTCACCGCAGGCTCCTTAACTTGAACAACACTGTCAGAGTTAGCTTAGGGCAAGCCCCGGATAATCTGAACAGCGTTGTTCAACTTATTTGCCGGTGCGGACGACGGCCGCCACCAGCCGGGCCACGGTCGGGTGCTCGAAGAGGTCCTTTGGCCGGAACTCCAGACCCGCCGCCCCGGCCAGCTCGGCGACCCGCCCGGCCAGCACGGAATCGCCGCCCAGCTCGAAGAAGTCGTCGTCGGGCCGGACCGGTGTCACGCCCAGGACCTCCGACAGGATCGCGGTCAGGGTGGCCACCGCGCCGCTCGCCCGCGGCGCGCCCTCCGGCGCCGTCTCCGCCTCCTCGGTTTCCGGTTCCGTCCGCGCCTCCGTCTCCGTCCACGGTGTCGCGTACCCCGGCTCGGTCCAGTGCCGTACGCGCCGGAAGGGATACCCCGGCAGCGGCACCCGGCGGGCCGGTCCGTGCCGCGCCGCCGTCCAGTCGACGTCGACGCCGGACTCCCACAGCACCCCGAGCGCCCGCGCCAGCGCCTCGCCGTCGTCCAGGGAGGTCTGCTCGGCGTGCCGCATGGCGCTGACCGCGCGATGGCCGTCCGACCACTCCGTACTGCGCCGCGCAGCCGATACCAGGGAGCGTCCGGGCCCCGTCTCGACGAGCACCCGGCCGGGCTCGGCCAGCAGGCTCCGTACGCACTCCGCCCACCGCACGGTGCCGCGCAACTGCCGGGCCCAGCGCTCCGGGTCGGTGGCCTCGGCGGCCGTCATCCAGCCGCCCGTGACGTTCGAGACGAGCGGGACCGCCGGGGCGGACAGCGGGACCGTGCCGACCAGTTCCGCGAAACGCTCCGCCGCCTCGTCCATGGCCGCCGTGTGGAACGCGTGCGCCGTGCGCAGCTCGGACACCTCGGTGCCGGACGATGTCAGCCGCGTGGCGAGGGACCGGACCTCCCCGGTGGGTCCGGCGACCACGCACGCCCCGGGCTCGTTGACCGCGGCCACCTCCAGCGAGGTGCCGGTCAGGAGTTCACGTATCCGGTCCTCCGCGAGCCGGACCGAGAGCATCGCGCCCGGGGGCGCGGAGCCCATGAGCCGTCCCCGTGCCGCCACCAGCCGTACCGCGTCCCCGAGTTCCACCACGTCGGCCAGGCAGGCCGCGGTCAGCTCCCCGACGCTGTGACCGCCGAGGGCCGCGGGGCGTACCCCGAACGCCTCCAGGCTCCGCGCCAGCGCGTATTCGACGGCGAAGAGCGCGGGCTGCGCGACATCGGTCCGGCGCAGCGCCGCCGCGCCGTCGCCGAACAGGTCCGCCCGGACATCCCGGCCGGTCTCCGCCGTGAACAGTTCGGCGCAGTGGTCGAGTCGCGTACGGAAGACCCCGCCGCGTCGGTACAGATCCGCGCCCATGCCCGGGTACTGGGCACCCTGGCCCGGCAGCAGCAGCACGGGGGCGGGCGGGACGCGCGGGAGGCGGGCGGTCGTGCGGTCCGCGCGCAGCAGCTCCGCGGCCCGCTCCGGGGTGTTCGCGGCGACCGCGGTGCGGCAGGAGAAGGGCCTGCGCCCCTCGGCGAGGGTGTGGGCGACGTCCCCGAGGTCGCTGTCCGGGCCCAGGGCGTCGGCCAGCCGTCGGCGGGAGTCCCGCAGCGCCTCGGGCGTACGGGCGCTGACCAGCAGGACGGGCGCGGCGGCGCGGGAGGCGTCCCCGTGCCACGCCTCCCGGCCGGCGGGGACCGGCGACTCGGCCACCACCACATGGGCGTTGGTGCCGCCGACGCCCAGCGAGCTGACCCCCGCCAGCAACGGCCCCGGCCCGGTCCACGCCCGCGTCTCGCCGACGATGGCGAACGGCGAGGACTCCAGGCGGAGTTCGGGATTCGGAGTGCGGTAGTGGGCGGTCGCGGGCAGGGTCCGGTGCTCCAGCGCGAGGACCGTCTTGATCAGCCCGGTGACGCCGGAGGCGGCCTCCAGGTGACCGATGTTCCCCTTGACCGACCCGATGAGGCAGGGGGCCGTCCGGTCGCCGTCGGGGTCCAGGGCCTGCCGGAGGGCGGCCACCTCGACCGGGTCGCCCAGGGCGGTGCCGGTGCCGTGGGCCTCGACGTAGCCCACCTCGTGCGGATCGGCCCCCGCCACCGCGAGCGCCTCGGCCACGACCGCGGCCTGCATCTCGACGCTGGGCGCGGTGAAGCCCATCTTCAGCGAGCCGTCGTTGTTGACGGCGGTGCCCCGGATCACGGCGCGTATCCGGTCGCCGTCGGCGAGCGCGTCGGACAGCCGCTTGAGGACGACCACCCCGCCGCCGCTGCCGAACACCGTGCCGCTCGCCGCCGCGTCGAACGGGCGGCAGTGGCCGTCGGCGGACATCATCGAGTCGGGCTCGTGGAGGTAGCCCACCCGGTGCGGGACCTTCACCGTCATGCCCCCGGCCAGCGCCACATCGCTCTCCCCGCACAGCAGGCTCTGGCAGGCGAGATGCACCGCCACCAGCGAGCCGGAGCAGGCCGTCTGCACGGTCAGCGCGGGTCCGCGCAGGTCCAGCGCGTGGGCGACCCGGGTGGCGAAGAAGTTGGGGTCGGTCAGCGTCAGGGCGTGGATCAGCGCGGTCGACATGCCCGCGCCGAGCAGCTCCCGGGGGTCGTGGTGCGAGAGCAGGTTGTAGCCGAAGTAGCCGCTGAACGAGGGCGCGGCGAACACGCCCACCGCGCCCTCCCGGCGGGCGGGGTCGTGCCCCGCGTCCTCCAGGGCGTGCCAGCAGCACTCCAGGAACAGCCGCTGCTGCGGGTCCATCGCGGCCGCCGTGGTGGGCGGGAGCCCGAAGAACTCGGCGTCGAACTCCTGGTATCCGTCGAGGACGGCGGCCCGGCGCACATAACCCGGCCGCTCCAGCGCCGACTTCGGCACCCCCGCGCTCAGCAGCTCCTCGTCGGTGAGGTCATCCAGGGCGTCGCGCCCCGCGCGGATACCGTCCCAGAACTCCTCCGGAGTACGCCCGCCCGGAAACCGTCCGGCGAGCCCCACGACCGCCACCGCCTCGGGGCCCTCCGGGTCGCCGCCGCGAGGTGTCCGCTGTTCGCCGCTCATGTATGTCTCCTCCGCGCTTCGCCCCGCCACGGCCGGGCGGCCGTGCTCCTGGCCGCGGCCCTGCGGGTCGCCGCCCGTACCGAGTCGGCCGCGACCGGGCGCGGCCCGTCACCGCCGGAGACCGTGTCCGTCACGTGTTCCGCCAGCTCCAGCGCGCTCGTGCCCTGCAACAGCCGGGCCACCGGGACCTCCACCGCGAAGTCCTCGCGCAGCGCGTTCCTGATGCGGACCGCGGACAGCGAGTCCAGGCCCAGGTGGACCAGTGGCTCGTCCGCGACCCGGTCCGGTTCCGTGAAGCCGAGTACCCGGCCGACGTGGCGCAGGGTTCTGGCCCGTACGACATCCCGGCGCGCCCCGGAGGTCAGGGCGGCCAGCGCCGCCCGGTCGAAGCCGTTGCCATCCGCCTCGTCCGCCCGTTCTGGCTGGTCTGCCCGGAACAGCGTGGCGAAGAAGGACGAGTCGCGGCTGTGCGGGTGGGCGTGGGCGAAGTCGCGGGGCGACAGCCGGGCCACACCGCCCTGTCCGGCGTCCCGGGCGATCAGGGTCTCCAGCGCCGCGAAGCCCTCGCGGACGGTGAGGTTGCCGACCCCCGGGATGGTCCGGCCGCGCACCGCGCCGATCTCGCCCCACGGGCCCCAGTTGACCGTCAGCGCGGGCAGTCCCGCCGACCGGCGCAGCGCCACCACGGCGTCCAGGAAGGCGTTCGCCGCCGCGTATTCGGCCTGGCCGGGCGAGCCCACCAGCGACGCCAGCGAGGAGTAGCCGATCCACCAGTCGAGCCCGGCGTCCGCGGTGGCCTCGTGCAGCCGCCACGCGCCGTCCGCCTTCGGCGCCCACACCCGCCGCAGCCGGTCGTCGTCGGGTTCGGTCACCATGGCGTCGTCCAGCACCGCCGCCGCGTGCACCACGCCCCGCAGCCGGAAACCGGCCTCGGCGAGCGTGGCCGTCATCCGCTCGGCGGTGCCGGGCCGTGCCACGTCCCCGGCGACCAGCTCGACCCGGGTGCCCAGCGCCCGGACCCGCTCCAGCTCCTCGGCCACGTCGCCGCCGACCGGCCCCCGGCCGCCCAGCACCACGGCCCCGGCACCGCGTTCGGCGAGCCAGCGGGCGGTGGCGAGCCCCAGTCCGCGGGTGCCTCCGGTGACGAGATAGCCGCCGCCCGGACGGACCACCACCCGGTCGCGCCCGGGGGCCGCCGGGGGCCCGGCGACGAGCCGCGCCACCAGGCGTTCGCCGTTCCGCCACGCCACCTCGTCGGGGCCGTCCGCCGCGAGCAGCTCCGCGGCCAGCAGGGGCGTCCCGAGGTCGTCCACATCGACGAAGCGGGCCCGGAGTTCGGGCCGTTCCTGGCGCAGCGTACGGACGAGTCCGCGCAGCGCGGCCTGGACCGGATCGGGCCGCTCATCCGCGCGCACCCGCTGAGCGCGCAGGGTGAGGACCGTCAGGGGAGGCGGCGGGGTGCCCGCTTCCTCGTGGCCGCGCAGCAGCCCGGAGACCAGCCGCAGCGCCGAGCCCACCCGCAGCCGCGCGGACTCCGCCGGGTCGGCGAGCCCTCTCTCTGATCCCCATCCCACGAGGACGACACCGTCCACGGCCCGCCCGGTGTCCCAGGGGCCGTCGGGGCCGACGGCCACGGTGGCGGCACCGGCGGCCGACAGTGCGGCGGCGACGGCGGTATGCCGCGCGGACCCGGGTCCGTCGCCCACGAGGAGCAGCGACCGTCCGTCGCCCCGCGCCGGTTCCGGCGGGGATACGGCGTCCCAGCCCACCCGGTGCAGCAGCGGCGCGACGGCGACCGGGCGCGCCTCCTCGCCGACCGGGCCGAGCCGCAGCCCCGTCAGTTCCGCGACCGGTGTGCCGTGGTCGTCGGTGATCTCCACATCCGCCGACAGGTCGCCCCCGGCCGGGCCGGGGCGCAGCCGGGCCCGGCAGACGAGCGAGCCCTGCGGACGGCCGGTGACGCGCAGCCGCTCCACTCCGGTCGGCAGATACGTTCCCGCCGTGCCGGGCGGCAGCAGCGCGCCCAGCCCGTGCAGACAGGCGTCGAGCAGGGCCGGATGGAACCGGAACCGGCCGTCCGGCGGCAGCGCCGACGGGCGGGACACCCGGCTGACGGCAGTGTCCCCGGCCACCCGCACGGCCGTCAGCCCCGCGAAGGCGGGCCCGTGCTCCTGGCCGAGGGCGCGCAGCGCCGCGTAGACGTCTCCCACGTCGTGCCGTACGCCGCCGTCCGGGGGCGGCTGTGGTGCGTCGCCACGTACCGCCGTGGCGGGACGGCCGACGCTCGCCCGGGCGCGGGCCAGCACCGTGGCGGCGCCGCCCGAACCGGCGACGACCACGACGGAGCCACCGGTTCCCTCGGCGTCCTCCTCCAGCGTGGTGGTGACGGTGGCGGCTTCCACGAGGGGCAGGACCCGTTCGAAGGAGAGCCCGGAGATCTCCACCTCCTCCGGTTCGGCGCCGAACGCCTCGCACGCGGCGGCCACGGCCAGTTCGACGTGGGCGGTGCCCGGCAGCACCGGGCCGCCGTGCACCCGGTGGTCGTCGAGCCAGGGCAGCCGGTCGAGGCCGACGCGGCTCTGCCACACGTGCCGTACCGGCAGGCCGGGCAGCGTGATCCGCCCCCCGAGCAGCGGGTGGGCCGGGGTGTCCACGGGGGAGCGGCGCGGGGAGGGGAAACGCAGGCGCTGCCAGTCGTAGGTGGGGAGTTCGGCGTGCCGCCCCGCCGGGACCGCCTCGCGCGGCAGCGGGACGCCCGCGCAGTGCAGGGCGGCGAGCGTGTCCGCCAGGGCGGTGTCGCCGGAGGCGCCACGGCTGAGCGTGCCCAGCACGGTGCAGCGGTCCCGGCGTGGGCCGCCGCCCTCCATCACGGTCTCCAGGACCGAGTGCGCGACGACCGGGTGGGGCGAGACCTCCAGGAAGATCCGCCGGTCGTCCTGTACGGCCGCTCGCACCGCCTCCAGCAGCCGCACGGGCCGCCGCAGGTTCGCGGTCCAGTACGCGGCGTCCGGCACGGGCCGCTCCCGGGGATCGTCCGACGTGGCGCTGTAGTAGGGGAGTTCCACATCGCCGTACGGAATGCCGGACAGGGCCGCGCGCAGGTCGCCGAGCAGCGGGTCGACCAGCGGGCTGTGCGCCCCGATACGTACCCCCGGCACCAGCCGGGCCAGCAGCCCCCGGTCCCGGCATTCGGCCACGAACTCCTCCACGACCGTAGGCAGTCCGGCCACCACGCAGGCGCGCGGCGAGGAGTGTACGGCGACCGAGATGCCCGGACGGCCGTCCAGATGGCGGCACGCCTCGGCGGCGTCCAGCTCCACCAGCGCCGTCGCGCCGGTACCGGCGAGACGCTCCGCCATCAGCCGGGACCGGCGGCAGACGATCCGCGCCCCGTCCTCGGCCGTGAGCGCCCCCGCGACCACGGCCGCGGCGACCTCGCCCATCGAGTGGCCGATCACGGCGCCCGGACGGATGCCGAGCCCGCGCCACACCTCCGCCAGGCCGACCTGCATGGCGTACACGGCGGGCTGGACCCGGTCCATGCCGGAGCCCGTCAGACCGTCCTCGGTGAGGAGCGCGCGCAGGGAGAGGCCGTTCTCCGCCCGGACGACCGGTTCGAGCCGGTCGACGACCGAGGCGAACAGCGGCTCCCGGGCCAGGAGCCCGGTGCCCATGCCGTCCCACTGCGAGCCGTGTCCGGAGAAGACGAACACCGGGGCCGTGCCCTTCGCGTGGGGAGCCCGCCCCCGCGCGGCGTGCGGTCCCGGCTCCCCGCCGTCGGCGGCGGTACGCAGGCGCAGCGCGAGGGTCGCGCGGTCCGCCGCCCGGATCACCAGGCGCTCCGGCAGCTGGGACCGGCGCAGCGCGAGGGTGTGCGCCACATCGGCGAGCGGGGTGTCCGCACCCTCGTCGGTCAGCCACTGGGCGAGCCGTCCGGCGTTGCCGCGCAGCGCGGCGGGCGTGTGCGCGGAGAGCGCGAAGAGCATTTCTGCCTGGGGCATGCGGTCGGTCCACTCCCACTCGGTGACGGTCACGGTCTGGCGGCTGCGGCGGCTGCGGGCTCGGCGGGGGCTGCGGGCGCGGCCGGTGCGGGGTCCGGGGCCTCGACGAGCACCGCGTGGGCGTTGGTCCCGCCGAACCCGAACGAACTCACCCCGGCGGTGCGCGGCCGCCCGCCGCGCGGCCACGGGACGGGACGGTCGACCACCGTCAGGCCCAGATCGTCCAGCGCGATACGGGGGTTCGGGGCCGTGTGGTGCAGGGTCGCCGGGATCAGCTCGTGGTGCAGGGCGAGCGCGCATTTGGCCAGCCCGGCGAGCCCGGCCGCGCCTTCCAGATGGCCGAGGTTGGACTTGACCGAGCCGATGCGCAGCGGGTCCGCCGCCGACCGGTGGCCGCCGAGGGCGGCGCCGAGCGCGCCCGCCTCGATGGGGTCGCCCAGCGGGGTGCCGGTGCCGTGCGCCTCCAGGTATCCGGCCTCCGCCGGGTCGAGGCCGGAGCGCTCCCAGACCTCGCGGATCAGCGCCTCCTGGGCGGCGGGGCTGGGCGCCATCAGCCCGTTGGAACGGCCGTCCTGGTTGGTGCCGGTCGCGCGGACGACGGCGAGGACGCGGTCGCCGTCGCGGAGCGCGTCGTCGAGCCGCCGTACGACGGCCACCAGGCATCCTTCGCCCCGTACGTAGCCGTCGGCCTCGGCCGAGAAGGGACGGCACCGACCGCCGGGCGAAAGGGCGCCGCTCTCCCCGAAGTTGAGCGTCACACCCGGCGACAGCATCAGATTCACCCCGCCGACCAGCGCGGTGTCGCACTCCCCGGCGAGCAGGGCCTGCCGGGCCAGGTGCAGCGCCACCAGGGAGGAGGAGCAGGCCGTGTCGACGGTCAGGCTGGGGCCGCGCAGATCGAGCGCGTACGAGAGCCGGTTGGCGATGATGCTCATGGCGGAGCCGGTACCGGTGCGCGCCGTGATCGAGGGCAGATCGTCCAGGGCGCCGCGCCCGTGGTCGTCACTGCACGCGCCCACGTACACGCCGGTGTGGCCGGTGGCCGCCCGGTCGGCCGGTACCCCCGCGTGCTCCAGCGCCTCCCAGGCCACCTCCAGGAGGATGCGCTGCTGGGGGTCCATCTCGGCGGCCTCCGCGGGGGCGATGCCGAAGAACTCGGCGTCGAAGCCGTCCACATCGGCCAGGAAGGCGCCGTGCCGGTTCGCCCGCTCGACCGCCGCCGCGTAGCCGGGCGAGAGCTGACGGTAGGAGTCCCAGCGCCCGGCGGGCACGGTGCCGACGGCGTCGCCGCCGGAGCGGAGCAGCTCCCACAGTCCGGCCGGTGAACCGATGTCGCCGGGCAGGCGGCAGCCAAGACCGACGATCGCGATGTCGCCTTCACCGGCCGGGGGAGCGGCCCGGGCGGGGGCCGGTGCCGGGGCCGCCGGGGTCCCGGTCAGGAAGGCGAGCAACCGGCGGATGGTGGGGTGCTGCCACAGCACCGTCGGGTCCAGTGTCCGGTCGAGCAGCTCCTCCAGCTCGCCCGACAGGGTCACCGCGTCGACCGAGGTGAATCCGTACGCGTCGAAGGGCAGGTCGGGGTCGACCCGCTCCTCGGGGACACCGCCGCGCCGGGCGGCGCGCGCGACGAGCAGACGGCGCACGTCGTCGGCGGAGGCCGAGGCCCGGGAGGAACCGCTCATCGGTTTCCCTCCCCGGCCGTCGTCGCCGTGGCCAGCGCACCGGCGAGGTAGAGGTCGCGGCAGGCGGCCCGGCGGATCTTGCCACTTGTCGTCTTCGGCAGGGTCCCGCGCCGGATCAGCACCACCTCCGCGACGTCCAGCGAGTGTCTCGACAGCACGGACCTGCGGATCGTGGAGCGGACCTCCGCGAGATCCGCGCCCGCCCGGCCCCGGTCGAGTTCGGCCACGACGACGGCCCGCTCGCCGTGTTCGCCGAGCAGACCGGCCGGGAAGGCCGCGACATGGCCGGGCCGGATCGCCGGGGCCGCGCTCTGCACCGTCAGTTCCACATCCGCCGAATGGTGGTTGCGGCCGTCCACGACGATCAGGTCCTTGAGCCGCCCCGTCAGATACAGCTCGCCGTCGTGCAGGAACCCCAGGTCACCGGTGCGCAGCCAGCCCCCGCCGCTGTCCGTCCCACCCTCCGGGGCCGCCGGTCCGGCGAGCGTGGCGCCGAAGACCTCGGCGGTGCGCTCGGGGCGGCGCCAGTACCCGGCGCACACGTTCGTCCCGCGCACCCACACCTCACCGGCGCGCGCCGCGCCCGGCGGAAGGGGCGTCCCGGTGGCCGGGTCGACAATGCGCACCTCCTGGCCCGCTGGAGTCCCGCAGGCGACCACGCGGTAGCCGTCGGTGTCGCCGTCCGGCAGCACCCGCACCCGGTCCCGGGCCAGCTCCGCCCGGTCCAGCCGCAGTGTCCGGGGGGCTGCCGGGCCGCCGAGGGTGACGGCGAGCGTGGCTTCCGCGAGGCCGTAGCTCGGGCAGTGGGCCGCGTTCCGGAACCCGTACGGGCCGAACCGCGCCGTGAAGCGGTCGAGGGTCGCCGCGCGCACCGGCTCGGAACCGTTGACGAGGACGCGCAGCGACGACAGGTCGAGGCCCTCGCGGGCCCGTTCGGAGACCCGGTCGACACAAAGGTCCAGGCCGAAGTTGGGCGACACGGTGTGGGTGGCCCGGTGGTCGCCGATCGCGCGCAGCCAGCGGACCGGCTGCTGGATGAAGGCGAAGGGCGCCATCAGGGTGGCCTGGGTGCCGGTGATCAGCGGCACGGCGATCATCAGCAGCAGCCCCATGTCGTGGAAGAACGGCAGCCAGCCCGCGATCCGCGCGTCCTCGCCGATGCCGAGCCCGGCGCGCAGCTGCTCGGCCCCCGTGGCGAGGTTGAGGTGGGTGACCTCGACGCCCGCCGGGTTCCGCGTGGAGCCCGAGGTGTACTGCAGGTACGCGATGTCGCCGGGACGCTCCGCCACCGGCAGCAGGACGCCACGCGCCCGCGCCGGGTCCGCGGTGTCCACCAGGACGACCGCGGGTTCCCCGATGTCCGGGGCGTCCGCGAGCAGTTGGCGCACCTCGCGTTCGTGCGGTGTGGTCGTCAGGACGGCGCTCGGGGCGCAGTCGGCCATCGCGAGCCGCAGCCGCTCGTCGGACCGTGACGTCTCCGGCGCGTACAGCGGCACCGCGAGGACCCCGGTGTACAGGCACCCCAGGAAGGCGGCCACGTAGTCGGCGGTGTGCGGGCACAGGATGGCCACCCGGTCGCCGGGGGAACACGCCCGGCTCAGCGCGCCCGCCACCGCCGCCGCCTTCGCGTGGAGCTGACGGTAGGTGACGTCGACGGCGGTACCGGAGCGGTCGGCCCCGTAGTCGAGGAAGGTCATGGCCGTGACGTCGGGACGCAGCCGGGCGGCATCGCGGACCGCCGCCACCAGCCCGGTCGGCTGCCCGGTCGACTGTCCGCTCGGCTGCCTGCTCGGCTGTCCGGTCGAGGTGTTCACAGTCAGGTCTCCGATCAGGCGCGCACGGCGGGGCGGGGCAGCGGCTCCGCGGTGGCCCGCACATACGGTGTGTTCGTGGGGTAGCGCGGCCAGGGGCGGACGACCTCGTGGACGCGCACCCGGTAGCCCGCGTCGCGCAGCGCCGTGAGCAGGCGCCGGTTGGCGTGGCAGCCACCGGCCACCCGGCGCCACAGCGGGGCCAGCACGTCCTGCAGCAGACCGACCGCGCCGGGGGACCGGACGTGTTCGAAGAACACCAGCCGCCCGCCCGGCTTGAGCACGCGCCGGATCTCCTCCAGCGCCGCGGGCAGGTCGGTGACGGTGCAGAGCACGAGTGTGCAGACCACCGTGTCGAAGGCGTCGTCGGGCAGCGGCAGCCGCTCGGCCCAGGCGTCCACGACCTCGACGTCGAGCGGCACCTCCCCGGCCTTCCGCGCCAGCTTCACCCGCATCTCACTCGCGGGCTCCACGGCGACCAGCGAGTCGGCCTTGGTGAAATAGGGGAGGTTGGCCCCGGAACCGGCGCCGACCTCCAGGATGTCGCCGGTCAGCTCGCCGAACATCAGCGTCCGCAGCGGCCGTCCCCACTTCTCCTCCGCACGCGCGGTGATCGCGTCGTAGTAGCGCGCGAAGAGCCTCCCGCTCCGGCTGTCCAGGGGGTTTCGTTCCGTGGTGGTGGTCACTTCAGGGCTCTCTTCCGGGTGAGTTCGATGGGGTGGCCGACCGGTTCGGCGGTGGGGTAGCGCCCGTCCAGGCAGGCGGTGCAGAGCTGGTCGGCGCCGGTTCCGGTGGCCCGGACCAGATCGGCCAGCGGGAGGAACTCCGCGCTCTCACAGCCCAGTTCGGCGGCGAGCCGGTCATCGGTCCGTCCGGCGGCGAACAGCGTGTCGCCCCGCCCGGTGTCGATGCCGTAGAAACAGGGCCGCCGGTGCGGCGGTGAGGCGATCCGCAGGTGGATGTCCCGGGCCCCGGCGGCGCGTACGAGCGCGACGACGGTGGCCATGGTGGTGCCGCGGACCAGCGAGTCGTCGACCAGCAGCACGGACCGGCCCGCCACCGCGGCGGGCACGGCCGACAGCTTGGCCCGCACCGTGGCCTCGCGGTCCTCCGCGCTGCCGCCGATAAACGAGCGGCCCGCCCCGGAGTGCCGCAACAGCCCCTGGACCGACGGCAGCCGGGACCGCCAGGCGTAGCCGTCCGCGGCGACGCGCGCGGTCTCGGGAACCGCGACGACCACCGGGTCGACCGCACCGGGCGGCGGCGGGGCGTGCTCGGCGAGCGCGATCCCGGCCGCGTAGCGGGTGCGGTACACGCTCCGGGAGCCCAGGACGGAGTCGGGGCGCGCGAAGTACACGTATTCGAAGAGGCAGGTGGCGCGCCGCGCCCCGGGGACGTCGAGCCAACTGCTGTGGACGCCCTCGCCGTTGACCTCCACCACCTCGCCCGGCTCCAGCTCCCGGACGAACACGGCACCCACGGCGGCCAGCGCGGCCGACTCGGAGGCGAGCAGCCAGGCGTCGCCCAGCCGCCCCAGGCACAGTGGCCGGAAGGCGTGCGGGTCCCGCACCCCGTACATGCGCAGCCCGTCGGTGAGGACCAGGGCGTACGCGCCGGTGAGCGTGGGCAGTACGTCGTGCAGCGCGGCCAGCGGTGACACCGCGCCACCGCGCGTCGCGGTGTGCAGCAGCCGGGTCAGGAGCGCGGTGTCCGAGTGGTCCGCCGCGTGGCTCACCCCATGGGCGGCCGCGGCCCGCTCGGCGTCCACCAGGGTGCCGTTGTGCGCCACCGCGAGCACGGGCCGGTCCGCCGGACCGGCCACCACGGGCTGGGCCAGCTCGGCGTCGGACGGCGTACCGCCCGGGGCGCGGTCGCCGGAGGTGGCGTAGCGGACGTGGCCCACGGCGCCGGGGCCGCTCGGCAGGCTCCCGGGCGTGGCGAACACCTCGTCCACCCGGCCCGCGCCCGCCCGGCGCTCCATGCGCCCGTCGCGGCAGGCGACGATGCCCGCGCTCTGCCGGCCACGGTGCTGGAGCGCAGTCAGCATGGTCCGTACGAGGGGCGCGGCGTCCCCCGTGGCTCCCCACACTCCGGCGACGCCGCACGCCTCGCGGGGCTTGCCGGTGGGATCGCTCATCACGCCCCACCGGTTTCCGCGGGCTCCCCGAGCCAGCGCGCGAAGGCGGGGAGGTCGGGCACGATGACGTCGGAGCAGGAGAGCACCGCGAGGTTCTGGCGCATCCCCGTGACGGCGACGACCGTGGCACCGGCACGGTGGGCGCTGAGCATCTCGGCCGCGGTGCCCATGCTGGGCTCGTGGTCCGGCAGCCACGCCACGCACACGTCGCTCTCGCCCGCCAGGACGGTGAGCCGGTGGAAGGTGGCGGTCAGCAGCGCGACCGCGGGGTCCAGGGTGGTCCGGCGCACCTCGGGGGTGTCCGCGAGCGCGGTGTGCGCCGCCCGGATGGCCTGTTCGTGCTCGCCGATCCACTCCCGCATCAGCACTCCGGGGTCGTGCACCACGGCGCCGGGCTCGCGTTCGAGGATGAGACGGCTCAGCCGGTCGCGGTAGCTCTGGTCGGAGAGGTGGGCCCCGGTCCGCGCACCCTGCATGAGTCCGGCCAGGAAGAAGGAGCGGGGGCGGCCGGTCACGCGTCCTCCAGGGAGTATTCGGGAACCACGACCGAGGCCGGGGCGGCCGCGTCGTAGAGCGCGGCGGCGTCGAGGAGGTGGTCCACGACCTCCCCGGGTGTGGCGCGCAAGGCGTCGGCCACCCGCTGGAGTTCGCGGTCGAAGGCGAGGTGGCCCCACGCGCTCACCGCGCCCTGGTTGTCGCGGGCGATGAGCGCCCGCCGGTCGGCGAGCGCGCCGCGCGGACGCCCCGAGAAGGGCAGCGCGACCTCGGTGAGGTGGTCGTCGCCGGGATGCACGGCCCGTATCGACAGGTTGTTCTGCTCGGGGTGCAGCAGCAGCTCGCGCACCAGCGGGGCGGGAACGGGCAGTTCGCCGACGGTGTCCTCGGGACGCATGGTGTACGCCCGGTGGGTGACGGTCTCACCCAGGCGCGGGCTGTAGCGCAGGTACCGGAGCCGCAGCAGGCCGTCGGCGGGCCGCCAGACGGCGCGGAGGGCCGACGGCGCGGGCGAGCCGTCGGGGCGGCGGCGCAGCGGGTAGGCGTCGGCGTCGACCCGTACGGTGCCGTCCGCGGCGTCCGCGCGTGGGAGCCGCAGCGGTGCGCGGTGCAGCAGATACGGGTCGAGGAGGGTCAGGCCCTCGTCGTCCTCGTACAGCGCGCACACGTGCCGGCCGCCGACGCGGTACTCGGCCGTCGCACCGGTCCGCAGAGCCACCCGCTCGCCCGCCGCGAACGTCTGCCAGGCGCAGGCGGTGCCGAACCGCTCGGGGGACGTTCCCGTCCCGTAGTGGAGGTGGTACTGCGCGGCGCTGTTGTACGGAATCCGCGTGAGCACCTCCGTGTGGATGTCCCGCAGCGCCCGGAGGTCCGGGCGGGCATCGGGGGCGGCAGCTGTCATCGGTGAGGTCTCCTGGAGCGGGGCGGGGCGGGAGGTCGGGGTGTGGCGCCCGGCGGTACGGACTTCGCGCCGCCGAGGCTGGTGAGCAGGAAGGCGATCAGTTCCGCGCGGCGCGGTACGAGGTAGAAGTGGTCGCCCGGCATGGCCCGCAGCGTGAACGGGCCGGTCGTGCACGCACGCCAGGCATCGGCCTGCCGCGCGCCGACGCGGGTGTCGTGCCTGCCGAGCAGCGCGGTGACGGGGCAGGCCAGCGGCGGCCCCGGCCGGTAGCGGTAGCTCCGGGCGAGCCGGAGGTCGGCGTACACGGTGTCCGGCGGAACGCCGTCGGCTCCGGTGAGGCGGCGCAGCGCGGTGACGGGTTCGTCGTCTCCCCGCCACGGCTCCCGGCTCCGGCTCTCCGTCGGCGCCGGGTGCCCGGACACGAACAGCGCCCGGGGCGACGGCACATGACCAGCCGTCAGCAGCCGGGCCGTCTCGAAGGCGAGCGCCGCGCCCATGCCGTGCCCGAAGAGCGCCAGCGGTACGTCGCCGGGCTCGGCCAGCGCCTTGGCGGTCGGCCGCGCCAGCGCGTCGAGGTGGCCGGGCACCGGCTCGCCGTCGCGCTCGTCGCGCCCCGGATACCGGACGGCGGCCAGTTCGACGGAGTCCGGCAGGCCGTCCGCCCACGGCCGGAAGAACCGGGCCGAGCCGCCCGCGTGCGGGAAGCAGATCAGCCGCAGCGCGGGCCGGTGCCGGGGTCGGGGCGTCCACAGCCAGGACTGCTCGTACCTGACCAAGAGAATCGACCTTTCATTGCGTGCCGTAATTCGGGCGGAATGAAATCGCCGAGCGATTGGATGAATGTCGCCGGCGGTAATCGAGGCGCTCGGCCTCCGTCGTCGCCGAGGCGGACGTTCGTCAACCTACGCCATGAAAGCGGCGAGGAGAAGGGGGGTGGCCGAAGGGGGAATACCCGCCCTCGCAATGCCAGATGTAAGCGGATACATCCCTTTTTAGAGGGTCGGTATAGCGCCTTGAGTGCGCTGAATTTTGCCAAACGGTGACCAATCTACGATTGCCTCCGACTTTTCGAACGGGAGATTCTTTACGGCGTTGTTAGTGCTTGAAATTCCTTGTCAATACTCCCGATGATTTCCCTCGGGGTGAGGAGTGAGATTCTTCGTGGACATGGTTCGATGGCCGGACGCGATGGCGGAGCGGTACCGGAAGGCCGGATACTGGCAGGGCCGTCCGCTCGGTTCCTTCCTCGCCGGGCACGCGCGGACGATCGGGGAGGCGGCCGCCGTCGTCGCCGACGGGCAGTGCCTCACCTACGCCGAACTGGACCGCCGCGCCGACGACCTCGCCGCCGGGCTGGTGGACATGGGCGTCGGGCCCGGGGACCGGATCGTCGTCCAGCTCCCCAACATCCCCGAGTTCTTCGTCCTGCTCTTCGCCCTGCTCCGGATCGGCGCCGTACCGGTGCTGGGCCTGCCCGCGTACCGGCGGAGCGAGGCACTCCATCTGTGCGGACACGCCGGAGCCGTCGCCTACGTCATCCCCGACACCGATGCCGGTTCGGGCTTCGACTACCGCCGACTCGCCGACGAGGTGCGCGCCCACGTGCCCGCCGTCCGCCACGTTCTGGTGGCCGGTGACCCGGGCCCGCACACCGCGCTCGCCGAGGTCGAGCGGGCGGGCCGGGACGCCCCCGGGCCCCGCGCGTTCGCCGCCCCCGACCCGCAGGACGCGGCGGTACTCCTGGTCTCGGGCGGCACCACGGGCCTGCCCAAGCTCATCCCGCGCACCCATGACGACTACGCGTACAACGTCCGGACCAGCGCCGAGCTCTGCGGATTCGACCGCGGCACCGTCTATCTCGCGGCCCTCCCCGCCGCCCACAACTTCGCCCTGGCCTGCCCGGGCGCGCTGGGAGCCCTGGCGGCGGGCGGAACCGTGGTGCTGGCCGGATCACCCGACCCGGAGACGGCGTTCGGGCTGATCGAGCGGCACCGGGTGACCGCGACGGCCGTGGTGCCCCCGCTCGCCGCGCTGTGGTCGCAGGCCGTCGACTGGAGCCCCGACGACCTCGGCAGCCTGGCCCTGCTCCAGGTGGGCGGGGCCCGGCTGAGCCCGGACGTGGCCCGGCGGGTGCGAGCCACCCTCGGCTGCGAGCTCCAGCAGGTCTTCGGCATGGCGGAGGGGCTGCTGTGCATGACCCGCCGTGGCGACGACGCGGAGCGCGTCGCGACCACCCAGGGCCGGCCGATCAGTCCCGACGACGAGATCCGCGTGGTGGACGCCGACGGCGTGGACGTCACCCCGCACACCACGGGCGAGTTGCTCACCCGCGGCCCGTACACCCTGCGCGGCTACTACCGCGCCGCCGACTACAACAGGACCGCCTTCACCGAGGACGGCTTCTACCGCACGGGCGACCTCGTCCGGCAGCTCCCGGACGGGGACATCGTCATCGAGGGGCGGAAGAAGGACCTCGTCAACCGCGGTGGCGACAAGGTCTCCTCGGACGAGCTGGAAGGCCATCTGCGCGCCCACCCCGCCGTGCTGGACGCGGCCGTGGTGCCCGTTCCCGACGAGTACCTCGGCGAACGCACCTGTGCCTGGATCGTCCTGCGCGACGGCCGCGCCGCCCTCGCCGACGGAGAGCTCGACGCGTTCCTCGAAGAGCGCGGCCTCGCCCCGTACAAGAAGCCCGACGTCGTCCACGTCGTCGACGCGCTGCCGCTCACCGGCGTCGGAAAGGTCGACAAGCGCGTCCTCGCCCGGCGCGCGGCCGACGCCGTCGCCGACTCCGTCGCCCAGCAGAGCTGATTCCCGTACCTTACGAAGGAGACTTCACATGTCCACGACCACCGTGCCGCCCCGGACCAGCCGCGTCGCGTTCTCCGGCAGCCCGGAGCGGGCCGCGGTCCGGCTGGCCGAAGCCGGTCCGCACGGGCAGTACGTGGTGTACGAGCGCGACGGCGTCTGGTCGTACGCGGGCGGCGTCCGGGCGTCCCTGGTGCTCGACCGCTCCCGGGTGACGCTCGACCAGCAGGGCGAGATCACCAGTACCCGCTGGCACGACGACCCCCTGGGGACCGTTCACCACCTGCTGTCCCTGCTGCCGTATCCGGACTGGCAGGCTTACGGCTGGGCCGCCTTCGAGCTGTCGTACGCCCTCGCCGGGGACACGGCCGAGCTCGGCGCCGAGCCGCTGCTGCATCTGGTGATCCCGGAGACGGAGGTCCGTCTGTCGCCCGGCGGAGCCGAGATCCGATGTAGTACCCCGGCCGGGGAGGACGCGGTGCGCGCGCTGCTCGCCACCGCCGAACCGAACGCCGGAACCGTGGAGTTCACCCCCGTGCCGGTCGACCTGGGCGAGGCGCCCCAGGGCTCCTACCGGGCCTCCGTCGCACGTGCCGTCGAGGCGATCCGCGGCGGCGAGCTCCAGAAGGTCATCGTCTCGCGCGCGGTCCCGGTCGAGCGGGAGCTGGACCTGCCCGCGACGTATCTGGCCGGTCGTGCCGTCAACTCACCGGCCCGCTCCTTCCTGCTCGACCTCGGCGGTATCGAGGCCGTCGGCTTCAGCCCGGAGACCGTCGTGGAGGTCTCGGCGGACGGCCGGGTGTCCACCCAGCCGCTGGCGGGTACCCGCGCACTCGTCGGGGACCGCGCCGAGGACGCGGCCCGCCGGGCGGAGCTGCTCACGGACGCGAAGGAGATCTACGAGCACGCCATCTCCGTCCAGGTGGCATGGGAGGAGATGACGGGGGTCTGCCGCGCGGGGTCGGTGCGCGCCGAGGAGTTCATGACCGTCAAGGAGCGCGGCAGCGTCCAGCACATCGCCTCCCGGGTCAGCGGCGAACTGCCGGACCTGGGCCGGGGGCCGTGGCCCGCGCTCGCCGCCCTCTTCCCCGCGGTCACCGCCTCCGGGATTCCGAAGGCGGCCGCGTTCCGGGCGATCCGGCGGCTGGAGCCCGGCCCGCGCGGCCTCTACAGCGGCGCGGTGCTGACGGCCGGCAGCGACGGCTCGCTGGACGCGGCGCTGGTCCTGCGTACGGTCTTCCGGCAGCAGGGGCGGACCTGGCTGCGGGCGGGGGCCGGGGTCGTCGAACACTCGTCGCCGGACCGGGAGCTGGAGGAGACCTGCGAGAAGCTGCGCAGCGTCTCGCGCTCGCTCGTCCCGGCCCTGGCCCCGACCCCGGCCCCGGCCACCTAAACTTTACGGCACCGTTCGACTTGGGTGCTGTTCGGCATTACAGTGAACCCGAACAGTGGTGTTCAACTTATGGAGTGTGCCGTGGGTTCCGTACCGTCCAAGTCCCCAGTCGCCGCCCCACCCGGCGGGGCAGGCCATCCGCTGCGCTGGCCGATCCTGGCGGTGCTGTGCCTGAGCCTGCTGATCGTCGGCCTCGACGTCACCGTGCTCAACGTGGCGCTTCCGACGCTGGTCAGCGAACTCGGCGCCACCACCAGCGAGTTGCAGTGGCTGGTGGACATCTACAGCCTGATGGCCGCCGGGCTGATGCTCGTCGCGGGCAGCGTCGCGGACCGGTTCGGCCGCAAGCCCGTCTTCCTGGCCGGTCTCGTCCTCTTCTCGGGCGCCTCGGCCGTCGCCGCGTTCTCGGACAGCACCTCCTCCCTCATGGCCGCCCGCGGGGTGATGGGGGTGGGCGAGGCGCTCATCATGCCCGCGACGCTCTCCATCATCGGATCGGTCTTCACCGACCCGGCGGAGCGGATGAAGGCGATCGGCCTGTGGTCCGCGATGATCGGTGTCGGTCTGGCGATGGGGCCGCTGGTCGGCGGCTGGCTGCTCGGCCGGTTCTGGTGGGGCTCGGTCTTCCTGATCAACGTTCCCATCGGGATCGTCGCCCTGGCGGTGGCCCTCAAGATCGTGCCGAACTCGCGCGCCGCGATCGCCCGGCGGCTGGACCTGCCGGGCGCCGCGCTCTCCGTCCTGGGCGTCGGCCTCCTGCTGTGGGCGATCATCGAGGGTCCGGTCAAGGGCTGGACCAGTGCGCCGGTGCTCATCGCCTTCGCCGTCTCGGCCGTGCTGCTGGCCGCCTTCCTCGGCCGCGAGCGCACCGCCGAGCAGCCGATGCTCCCCTTGGGGATCTTCGCCAACCGGCGCCTGGCCGTGGGCAACGTCCTGGTCTTCCTGGGCCTGCTGTCGCTGCTCGGCGCGCTGTTCGTCCTCGTCCAGTACCTGCAGTTCGTCCTCGGCTACGACGCCGGGGAGACCGGCATGCGGATCGCGCCCACCGCCCTGGTCATCCTGGTCGCGGCCCCGCTCGCGTCCTTCCTCGGGCAGCACGTGGGCACCCGGTGGCTGGCCGCCGCCGGTCTCTCCTTCGCCACCGTCTCGCTGCTGCTCCTCGCCACCACCGGCGACGGCGACGGCTACGGCCGGGTGCTGGCCGCGATGCTCTTCCTGGGCTTCGGCGCCGGGTTCATCATCGGCCCGACCAGCGACGCCATCGTCGGCTCGCTCCCCGAGGACGACCTCGGCGTCGGCTCCGCCACCAACAGCGCGGCCGTGCAACTCGGCTCCGCGCTCGGCGTGGCCGTGCTCGGCAGCCTGCTCGCGGGCACGTACCGCGACCGGTTGACGGACAGCGGGGCCGGGGCCGGGCTGCCGGACCCGGCGCTGCACACCGCGGGCGAGTCCGTCGGAGCCGCGTTCGCCGTCGCCGACGAACTCCCCGGCAAGGCAGGGGCGGCGCTCGCCGAAGCCGCCCGCTCCGCCTTCGTCTCCGGTATGGCGCCCGCCATGTTCACCGGAGCGGCCGTCGCCGCCGCGGGCATCCTCGTATCCCTGGTGTTCTTCCCGAAGGGCGGGACCGGGACCGGGACCGGCTCCGCGGACGGGCCGGGCGCGCCCGAGTCCGCCCCGGTGGAGCGGGGATCGAGCCCCCGCGTGTGACCCGCGAACTCATGGCACGGCGCGAAAGAGGTGACATACGCTCCCACCATGTCCACCCCGCAGAAGAAGGTACGCCGAACCGCCGGCTCGGAACGGGACGAACCGCGCCGGCGTGCCGACGCGGAACGCAGCATCGCGGCCATCGTCGCCGCCGCCATGGACTGTTTCCGCCAGGACACGAACGTGAGCCTGACCGCGGTCGCCAAGGCGGCCGGGGTCAGCCGGGTGACGCTCTACGCGCACTTCGCGTCCCGCGAAGCGCTGCTGGACGCCGTGCTGGAGGACTCCGTACGGCAGGCCGATGCCGCGCTCCAGGCCCAGCGGCTGGACGAGGGCCCGGCGGACGAGGCGTTCTCGCGGCTCGTCCGGTCCGGCTGGCACATCCTGGAGCGCCACGCCTTCCTGCTCCTGGCCTCCGAAGGTGTCATCGCCCCGGCCCGCCGCCGTACCCACCACAAGAAGGTGCTCGCACGCGTCGAACGCATCCTGGTGCGCGGCCAGGAGGAAGGGGTCTTCCGCACCGACCTCCCGCTGGCCTGGCTGGTGACCACCTTCTACAGCCTGCTGCACGCGGCGGCCGCCGAGGCCGATGCGCGGCACCTCAAGACCAAGAGCGTCCCCGACATCCTCGACCGCACGCTGTCCTCCATCCTGCGGCCGGTCGACGCCAGCTGACGCCCGCACCAGGGCGTCCCGCCCTCACACCGGAGAACACATGTGCGCCCATGAGGCTCTCGTCCGCACCTGCCTGACCGCGATCAGCGAGGGCGACACGGACACCTGGCTCGCCTGCTACGCCCCCGACGCGGTCTCGGAGGACGTCCCGCTCAACTCCTTCTGGCGCGGCCGCGACGGTCTCGACGCGGGGGTGCGCTCCTGGCTGGAGGCGATCCCGGACACCCGCGTGGAGATGCGCACCTTCTCCGGGGGCGACCGGACCGGCACCTGCGAGTGGACCATGTCGGGCACCCTCGAAGGTGCCCTCGACGGGCTGCCTCCGCAACTGGCCACGGCGGCCAAGGGCAAGAGCTTCTCCATGCGCGGGGTGACCGTCTACCGGTTCGCCGAGGACGGCAGGATCGCGTACGAGGCCCTGTACTGGGATCTCGCCGGAGTGCTCGGGCAGTTCGGACTCCTGCCGCCCTGGTGACCCCCGTGCTCCGCCGGTCTGCCGCGGTACGTATCCTGCGGCAGATCGGCGACCGACCCGGGACACTCCATGACACTCAGCTTCACCCGCGACTCCGGCTCCCGGCGCTACACACTGCGCCCCCGGGGCTCCGCACCCCTCCATGTGCGCCGTGGCGCCCCCGACGGCCGCCCCCTTCCCGAGGGGTGCAAGCCACGCTTCACCGTCGCCGCCGACGCTGCGGGGGTCTCGCCGCTCGCCGTGGTCGTCCGGAAGGGCGATCGCCGCCTCGCCGTGCTCACCCCCGACCATGAGCCCCTGGCCGAACTGCGCCTGCCGACGCGGAAGAAGCGGTGGCGGCCGCGGTACGAGATTCACCTGCCCGACGGGACGGTGCTGCACGGGCGGGAGGGGACGGTGCCGTCGCTGCTCCTGTGCCTGGTGCTGCTGCCGCTGGTCCTGCTGTACCTGGCCGGTCTCGCGGTGTCCGACATGCCCGCCGACTCCCTCGGCGCTCCGCTGCGGACGGCCTGGAAACGGCGGGGTGTGTTCTTCGGCCGGGCGGCGATGACGGAGTCCGTGCGCGGCCGGTTCCGGGTCCGGGGCGACGGGCTCGACCACCGGGTGGCGTACGCGCAGGTAGTGGCGAAGTACTGGCAGGGCTGACCTGGGGGCGGGGCCGTCGGAAATCCTTCGGATCGCCGCTCCGGATGTCGGTTTTCCCGGTCCGGGGGGCTGTGGCTGGATCTGGGGGAGGGCGTGGCCGGAAGCTGACGGCGGTGCCGTCGAGTGCGGTGCCGCCGTACGCCTAGGGAGAGATCCGTGAACGCCACACCAACGGTGCACGAGCCGCGAGAACGGCAAGTGGCCACACTTGTCATGGCTTGCCTCGGCATGTTCGTCGCCTATCTGCCCGTGACCACCGTCTCGGTGAGCCTGCCCGCCATCCAGAGCGCCCTGCACGCGTCGACGTCCCAGCTGACCTGGGTACAGTCCGCGTTCCAGCTCCCCATGGCCGCGTTCATCCTGACCGCCGGGGTCTTCGGCGACGTCCACGGCCGCAAGAAGGTGTATCTGGCCGGGCTGGCGCTGGCGGGTGTGGGCGGCGCCATCGCGCTGTCGGCGCAGTCGATCGAGGTGCTGTGGGCCGGGCAGGCGTGCGCCGGGCTGGGCGCGGCCGCGCTGCTGCCCTCGACGCTGGCGCTGATCAGCCATGCCGTGCCCGACCCGCGCAAGCGCGCCACGTTCGTCGGGCTCTGGGCGGCGTCCCTGATGGCCGCACTCGCCGTCGGCCCCATGATCGCCGGGGTGATCCTCGACCACACCACCTGGCGCTGGATCTACCTGCCCGCCGTACCGGTGGCGGTCCTCACGCTCATCGTCGCGGCCCCGCTCGTGACCGACTCCCGCGCTCCCGGTGAGCGCAAGCTCGACTGGCCCGGCCAGATCACCGCGGCGGTGACGATCACCGCGCTGGTCTACGGCGTCATCGAGGGCGGCGCCACCTCGTTCACCGAGGGGCGGGTGATCGCGGCCCTGTCGCTCGCGGCGCTCGGTGCCATCGCCTTCGTGGTGGCCGAACGGCGCAGCCCCAGCCCCATGCTGGACCTGTCGCTCTTCCGCAGCGCGGCCTTCAGCGCGACGACGCTGATCGCCATGATCACGTTCCTGGGGCTGATCGGTTTCTTCTTTGTCCTCAGCCTCTACTTCGGTCTGGTGCAGCGCCTGGACACGCTGCACGCGGGGTACCGGCTGCTGGTCGTCTGCGTGGTCTGCCTGGTCGTGGGCGCGCTGGCGGGCCGCCTGATGCACTTGGTCTCGCCCCGCGTCATGATCACCACCGGTCTGGTGGCCACCGTGGGCGCGCTGTTCTCCTTGACCGCGATCGACGCCGGGACCGGCTTCGGACCGGTGGCGTGGCGGCTGGCCCTGCTCGGCGTCGGCCTGGGCATGGTGATCACCCCCATGACCGCCACCGCGGTCGCGGCGGTGCCGCACCACCTGGCCGGTATGGCGGCGGCGGGCAACAACGCCTTCCGGCAGGTCGGCGGCGCGCTCGGACCGGCCGTTCTGGGCACCCTGCTCACCACCCGGAGCGCCGACACCCTGCCCGGCCATCTGCGCGACGCCGGTGTCAGCGGACCGGTGGTGCGACAGATCACCGGCGCGGTGAACACCGACGGCCTGGGCGCGGCCGCCCGGATGAACCTGGGCGCGGACACCGGCCGGGCCATGGGCGCGCTGGGTCAGGCGTTCCTCGACGGCCTCCACCTGTGCCTGCTCGTGGCCGCGGGTCTGGTCCTCGTCGCCGCGTTCGTCGGGGCCGTACTGCTGCGCACTCCGCCGCGCAGGGTGGCTGCCACCGGCGCTGCGGACCGGGTCGCACCCGCCGAGGACGCCGAGCGCGCCGAGCCCGCCGCCGAGTTCGCGCCGGTGCCGGAGGCGGAACCGGTGCTGGTCGGGGCCCACGCGCGCGGGCGGTCGGAGACGGTCCGCTCCGCACCCGGCGGCGGCACACATGCCCCCGATGGCGGAACGGGTCCCGTTCTGTACGGCCGCATACTCGGGACGGCCGGGGAGGCCGTCGAGGGGGCCACGCTGACACTGATCTCGCTGGGCGGGCGGCAGTTGGGCCGGGCCGTGGCGCGTTCCGGGGGCCGCTACCGTCTCGACGCGCCCGGTGCGGGATCGTACGTCCTCATCGCGGCGGCGGAGGGCCACCAACCGCAGGCGTCCACCGTGGTGGTGGGGGACGAGCCGCTGCCCTACGACGCCCTGCTGTCCGTGATCAGCGGGCTGGTCGGCACGGTGGTCACGGCCGGAGACGAGCGGCCCGTGGAGGGCGCCACGGTGGCGGTGATGGACGTGCGCGGAGAGGCCCTGGCTGCCGAAACGACCGACGCGGCCGGTGAGTTCGCCTTCGGTGAGCTGCCGGAGGGCGACGTCACGGTGGTGGTGAACGCCACCGGACACCGGCCCGCCGCACTCCCGGTACGGGTGTCGGGCGCCCGGCTGGCCCGGCTGAACGTGTCGTTGCGGCCGGGCGCCGTGCTGCGGGGCACCGTGCGGGCAGGCGCCGAACGGCGGCCGCTGGACGACGCGCGGGTCACGCTCGTGGACACGGCGGGCAATGTGATCGGCACGGCGACCACCGGGCCGGACGGGGTCTACGCCTTCACCGACCTGGACGCGGGGGAGTACTCGCTGATCGCCAGCGGCTATCCGCCGGTCGCGGCTCCGCTGGCCGTGGACGGCCAGGGGTGTGAGTACGACGTGGAACTGGCCCATCCGGAGGGCTGAGCGAGTCGGCCGTGCGGTCGGCGGTCAGCGGTCCGGTTCGTACGTGAGCTGCTTGACCTGGCGCAGCACGAGGGACGACTCGACCGCCTGGACACCGTCCAGGGCGCCGATCCTCCTGCTCAGGTAGGTGTACAGCTCGTCGGGGCTCCGGAAGCGGGCGGCGACGACGATGTTGGCCTGGCCGGTGGTGGCGGACGCGAAGTGCACCTCCGGGTGCGCGGCGAGGCTGCGGCCGACGTCGTCGAGCGCGTGCGGCGCCACGGTCAGCCAGAACATGGCGCCGACGTCCAGCCCGAGCGACTCGTGGTCGTACTGCAGGTCGAAGTACAGCACGCCGGAGGAACGCAGGGTCTCCAGCCGCCGCTTGACCGCCGACTCCGACTGCCCGGTGACCCTCTGCAGGTCGGTGAGGGTGGCCCGGCCGTCGCGGCGGAGCAGCGCGAGGAGTGCCTCGTCGGCCGCGTCCAGGGTGACGGGGGCGCCGAGCGGCTCGGGGACGGGCGGCCGCAGGACGGCCTCCTGCTCGGGAGTGAGCGCGTTGGCCTTGTTGAGCCAGCCCAGGGCGCCGCCGAAGAAGGGGTGCAGGAGGCAGTGGGCGGTCACCGTGACGATCTGCCGGGTGCGCTGCAGCCGGTCGAAGAGCAGCTCGTCCCGCTCCTTCCGGTTGCGGGGTTTCATGCCGCAGACGACCTCGGTGCCGCCGGAGATCAGGGTCACGTGGAGGGTGTCGGGGCGTTTGGCGAGCGCGTCCGCGAGCTGCTCCGCCACGTCCGGGACACAGTGCAGCCGTACGATCCAGGTCTGCCTGCCGAGCCGGTTCTCGTCCGTCATGCCGAGCACCCGCACACTGACGTCGTTGTGCAGCCGCCGGTACCGCCGCGCCACGGTCTGGTCGGAGACCCCGAGGGCGGCGGCGATCCGGCTGAACGGCGCGCGCCCGTCGAGCTGGAGCGCCTGCAACACCTTCAGGTCGAGGGGATCGAGGGCCGGGACGGTCCATCCGCGCCCGGAGCCGCCCGCGGTCGCGGGGTGGGGCCGGTCACGCATCACGGACCACGTCGGCCACCTGGTCGAGCAGCGACGTCAGCTGCGCGGCCTTCTCGGGCCCCAGCCTCTCGGCGATCCGCTGTTCGATCTCCACGATCACGTCATCGGCCAGGCCCAGGGCGTCGCGTCCGGCGTCGGTGAGATGCAGCTCCTGCACATGGCGGTGGCGCGGATGGGGGCGCCGTTCCAGCTGACCCCGCTCCTCCAGGCGGGCCACCTGGGAGGCCACCGCCTGCGGGGTGACGTGCAGACGGCGGGCCAGCTCCGCGCCGGTCAGCCCGGGGTCGGAATGGACGGAGATCAGCAGGGTGTACTGCGCGGCCGCCACCCCCAGCGGCCGCAGCCGCTGCTCCTTGCGGGCCTGCACGGCCCACTCGGCCCGGCGCAGCGCCCAGGTCACCCGCGCCCGGGCATCGTCCGCGACGGGCCCCTCGTCATCCTGTTCCACGCTCACGCCCGCGAGAATACGACACCTGGATCAGTATCAACCTGCTTGACTCCGGACAAGCATCTGAATAACCATGTGCTCATGTCTCGCACCCTCGCCCTCATCACCGGTGCCTCGTCCGGCATCGGTGCCGCCTACGCCCGCCTGCTCGCGGACGACCACGACGTCGTGCTGGTGGCCCGGCGGGCCGACCGTCTCTCCGCTCTCGCGGACGAACTCCGCGCGGCCGGTGCCACCGCGGAGGTGCTGCCCGCGGATCTCGGGACGTCCGAGGGCCTCGGCGCGGTGACCGACCGCCTGGCGGTCGGCGACGTCCGGCTGCTCATCAGCAACGCGGGCGCCGGTGGCTACGCTCCGCTCGCGGACGTCGGCCCGGACGAGATCACCCGTCTGCTGGCCCTCAACGCCACCGCGCCCATCCAGCTCGTACGGGCCGCCCTCCCCGGCATGCTGGCCGCGGGCGACGGCACCATCGTCACCGTCGCCTCACTCCTCGCCTTCAGCGCCGGACAGGCCAATCCGCGCATGCCGTCCCGCACTCTGTACGCGGCCGCGAAGGCCGCCACGGTGGCCTTCACCCGGACCCTCGCCCACGAGCTCGCCGACACCGGCATCCGCACCCAGGTGGTCTGCCCCGGTCTGGTGGCGACGGAGTTCAACGGAGGGGCCGCACACGACGTCCCCACCGCCATGGCCGCGGAAGGCGTGGCGCGGGCGAGCCTGGCCGGACTGCGCCTGGGCGAGACGGTCTGCGTCCCCGGCCTGGAGGACCGGACCGCCGCGCTCGACGCCCTCGTGGCCGCCGAAACCGCCCTCCTGTCCGGCGGCAACCGCCCTACCCCCGCCACCCGCTACACCCGGCCGCCGACCGGACGTCCCCAGGGCGCGGCGGGCTGATTCCTGAACGCGCGGCCAGCGCCCGGCCCATTCCCGCTCACCGGTTCGCGGGCTGGAAGCCGCGCAGGCGGAGGCTGTTGCCGACCACGAACACGGAGGAGAAGGCCATCGCGGCTCCGGCGATCATCGGATTGAGGAGGCCGGAGGCGGCGAGGGGGAGGGCGGCGATGTTGTAGGCGAAGGCCCAGAACAGGTTGGACTTGATGGTGCCCAGGGTCTTGCGGGACAGCCGGATGGCGTCGGCCGCGACCCTGAGGTCGCCGCGCACCAGGGTCAGGTCCCCGGCTTCGATGGCGGCGTCGGTGCCGGTGCCCATCGCGAGGCCGAGGTCGGCCTGGGCGAGCGCGGCGGCGTCGTTGACACCGTCGCCGACCATCGCCACCGAACGGCCCTCGGCCTGCAGCCGCTTGACCACGTCCACCTTGTCCTGCGGCATGACCCCGGCGATCACCCGCGTCGCGTCGATGCCCACCTCGGCGGCCACCGCCTCCGCGACGGTCTGGTTGTCGCCGGTCAGGAGGACGGGGGTGAGGCCGAGGGCGCGCAGCCGCTCGACCGCTTCCGGGCTGGTGTCCTTGATGGCGTCGGCCACCTCCAGGACCGCGCGGGCCTCGCCGTCCCACGCGACCGCGATGGCGGTACGCCCGGCGGCTTCGGCTTCCGCCGTGGCGCGCTCCAGCTCCGTGGGCAGGGCGATGGCCCACTCGTCCAGCAGCCTGGTCCGGCCGACCAGGACCGCGTGCCCCTCGACGACCCCCTGGACACCGAGTCCGGCGACGCCCGCGAAGTCCTCCGGGGTCGGCAGGGTGCCCACCCGGGCCGCCGCCCCCGCGGCGACGGCCCGGGCGATGGGGTGTTCGGAGGAGTGTTCAAGGGCGCCCGCGAGCCGCAGGACGTCCGACTCGTCCGTGCCGTCGGCGGTGTGCACCGCGAGCAGTGTCATCCGGCCGGTGGTGACGGTGCCGGTCTTGTCCAGGACGATGGTGTCCACCGTGCGTGTGGTCTCCAGGACTTCGGGGCCCTTGATGAGGATGCCGAGCTGGGCGCCGCGGCCGGTGCCGACCATGAGCGCGGTCGGGGTGGCCAGGCCCAGGGCGCACGGGCAGGCGATGATGAGGACCGCGACCGCGGCGGTGAAGGCGGCGGTCAGCCCCGCGCCGTTGCCGAGCCAGAAGCCCAGCGTGCCGAGCGCCAGGGCGATCACCACCGGGACGAACACCGCGGAGATCCTGTCGGCGAGCCGCTGGGCCGCCGCCTTGCCGTTCTGCGCGTCCTCCACCAGCTTGGCCATGCGGGCGAGCTGGGTGTCGGCGCCGACCCGGGTGGCCTTCACGACCAGGCGGCCACCGGCGTTGAGCGTGGCCCCGGTGACGTTGTCGCCGACACCGGCCTCGACCGGAACCGACTCACCGGTGAGCATGGAGGCGTCGATCGCGGACGTACCTTCGACGATCGCGCCATCGGTGGCGATCTTCTCGCCGGGCCGGACCACGAACCGGTCGCCGACCGCCAACTCGCCGACCGGGATGAGCTGTTCACGCCCCGCACGCAGGACCGTGACCTCCTTGGCGCCCAGCTCCATCAGCGCCTTCAGTGCCGCGCCCGCCTTGCGCTTCGCCCGTGCCTCGAAGTACCGCCCGGCGAGGATGAAGGCGGTGACACCGGCCGCCGCCTCCAGGTAGATGTTCCCGGCGCCGTCGGTGCGGGCGATGGTGAGCTCGAAGGCGTGCGTCATACCGGGCGTTCCGGCGGTGCCGAAGAACAGGGCCCACAGCGACCACAGGAACGCCGCGGTCGTGCCGACCGAGATCAGCGTGTCCATCGTGGCCGCGCCGTGCCGGGCGTTGGTCCAGGCCGCCTTGTGGAAGGGCCAGGCGGCGTACGTCACCACGGGGGCCGCCAGGGTCAGCGACAGCCACTGCCAGTACTCGAACTGCAGCGCGGGGGCCATCGCCATCGCGATCACGGGGACGGCGAGTACGACGGCGGTGGTCAACCGCTGCCGCAGCGGCCGCAGTTCGTCATGTCCGTCGCCGTCCGTTGCGGAGCCGGGTGCCGAACCGGTGTGCACGGGGTCCGGCTCGGGCTCGCGCGCGGTGTATCCGGTGGCCTCGACCGTGGCTATCAGCTCCGCGACGGCGATGTCGTCCCGGAAGGTGACCTTGGCCTTCTCGGTGGCGTAGTTGACGGTCGCCTCGACCCCGTCCATGCGGTTGAGCTTCTTCTCGATCCGGGCGGCGCACGAGGCGCAGGTCATGCCGCCGATGGCGAGTTCGACCTCTTCGGCGCCGGGTGTGGTGGTGGTCATGTCTGCTCCTCGCAGCTCACGGACGTGACACGGGAAGAAAGGGGGCGGGGCCGTGGCCGGAGCGGCCCCGCCCGGGTGCGGCGGGTCAGCCGCCCACGCGACCGGCGAATTCGTAGCCTGCCTCGTCGACGGTCTTGGCGATCAGCTCGTCGAGCGCCGCGTCGGGCTCGGCGGCGGTCGTGACGGTCACCAGCCCGGTGCCGATCTCGACCTCGACCGCCTTGACGTCGTCGAGAGCGTCCACGGCCTTGGTGACGACGCCCTGGCAGTGGGCGCTGCCGACGCCGTTGACCTGGTAGACGGTCCTGCTCTCCGAGGTGTGGCAGCTTCCTTCAGGGGTGCAGCAGCCGGACATGGGTGCCTCCGTAGTCGAGGAGAAATACCCCGACGGGGTATGGTCGGGACGTCGTCCTGTATACCCCCCTACCGTATCCTTCGCAAGGTCCGGGCATGGCTTGACGTCGTACCCCCTAGGGGTATCGTGAAGTGCGGAAGGCCGCGCCACGGACGGCCAGGAGACGAGGAGTGCGCCATGAACACCGGACTGCGGATCACCGCGTTCGCCGCCGTGCTCGCCGCGACCTTCGGCGCCGCGTACGGCGTGGGCAGCGGGGTCGGCGAGATCTCGCCCGAGCCCGTGAACGCGGCCCACGGCGAGCACGGCGGCGCCGAGGAGGGCGGTGGTCATGAGCAGGGTCATGGCGGAGGGCAGGAGGCCGCCCCGCCCGGGGGCCTGCAGATCTCCGACGGGGGCTACACCCTCGATCTGAAGACACCACGGCTCCAGGCAGGCAAGAGCGCCGAGCTGCGCTTCGCCGTCGTGCGCGACGCGTCGGGCCGTCAGATCACCGGCTTCTCCCGGGAACACGACAAGGAACTGCACCTGATCGTCGCCTCGCGCGACCTGACGGAGTACCACCATCTCCACCCGACCCTGGCGGCCGACGGCACCTGGTCCACCCCCGTGGACCTGCCCAAGGCCGGTGGCTACCGCGTCTTCGCCGACTTCAAGCCCACCGGGGGAGAGGCGCTGACGCTCGGCGCCGACCTCGCCGTGTCCGGAGCGTATGAGCCGACGCGGCTGCCCGCGCACAACACCACGGCCGAGGTCGACGGTTACGAGGTCGCGTTGGCGGGTGATCTGGCCCTCGGCAAGGACGGTGAACTGACGCTGACCGTCAGCAAGAACGGCAAGCCGGTCCGGGACCTTCAGCCCTACCTCGGCGCCTATGGCCACCTGGTCGCCCTGCGCTCCGGCGACCTCGCCTACCTGCACGTCCACCCCAACGGCGAGCCCGGAGACGGCAAGACCAGGCCCGGCCCCGGCATCTCCTTCACGGCGATGGCGCCGAGCGCCGGTGCGTACCGGTTGTTCCTGGACTTCAAGCACCAGGGCACGGTCCGCACGGCGGCCTTCACGGTGCACGCGACGCGAGGCACGGACGGAAAGGCGGATGAGAAGGCTGACGAGGAGGCGGACGGGGAGGTCGGGGCGCCGGAGGGCCACGCCGGGCACTGAGAGGCTCAGACGCCGCGGGTGCCCGCGGTGCTGTACGCGGCGCGCCACGCGGCCGGGCCCATGGTGACCTGGCGTCGGAAGAACGTGGTGAAGTTGCCGACGTCCCGGAAGCCGAGGCGGCGGGCGCAGCCGCCCACCGGCAGGTCGGTGTGGGCGAGCAGCCGCTTGGCTTCCAGCAGGACGCGCTGGTCGAGGAATGCCTTGGCGCCCGTTCCGGCGGCGGCACGCGTCGCCCGGGTGAGGGTGCGCACGTCATAGCCGAGTGCCTGCGCGTAGTCGGCCACCCGGTGCCAGTCGGTGAAGTGCTCTTCGACCGTGGCCCGGTAGGTGCGGAACACCTCGGTATGCCGACTGCCGGGTTGCGCCGCGCCGGTCGAGTGGGATGTGTCGGGGAGTGCGCGCAGGATCAGCGCCGCCAGCAGGTGGGAGAGCAGCGCGGGGGAAGCCAGACGTGGGGTGTGCGCCGCCGCGCTGTGCTCGCGGCCGAGGTGTTCGGCCGCGAGCAGGGCGAGGGACAGGCGCTGCCGGTCCAGTTGCCAGCACGCGGGTGTGGTGGCCTCCGAGGCGGTGAAGCCGGGAAGGAAGCCGGGCCGGAAGAGGATCAGCGGGCCGTCGCAGGCGTCGATGTCGCTCCAGCGGTGCACCATGCCCGGCCGAATCCACACGGCGCCGCCTTCCGTCAACTGGTGGTCGCGGAAGTCCGCTTCATGGGTGCCGCTTCCGGAGCCGACCAGGGCGAATACGTGGAAGTCGGGGCGTTGTGGCTGTACGCGACGGCGCTGGGTGTCCATCGAACGCAGCGCGGCGAACGTGAGGACCTCCACTCCGTACGCCGATCCGATGGCGGGCAGATAGCGCAGTTGCCGCACAGCGCCGTGTCCGTTTTCCACAAGGACCGTGTTCCTTTCCGCCAAGAGGCGCACGCCCCCTCGCCTACCGTCGGGGCTGCATCTTACGGATGGCGGGAGTGGTGTTCCGCCGCCGACGGAAAGGCGTGATGATGGCGGAAACGACAAGGGCGGTTCCCGTGGCGGGCGGGTCCCTCGATGTGCGGACAGGGGGCCACACGGGGCCGACGCTGGTGTTCGTCCATTACTGGGGCGGCTCCGCGGACACCTGGAGCGGTGTGGTCGGCCAGCTGCCGTCCGAACAGGCGACGGTCCGTTTCGACCAGCGTGGCTGGGGCGCCGCGCAGTTGTTGCCCGGGCCCTATGACCTGGACCGGCTCGCCGACGATCTCGCCCGGGTGGTCGAGACGTGTGTGCCGGGGCCGTTCGTCCTCGTCGGCCACTCGATGGGCGGGAAGGTGAGCCAGCTCGTCGCGGCCCGGCGGCCGTCCGGGCTGGTCGGCCTGGTGCTCGCCGCCCCCGCGCCGCCGAGGCCGCCCGCCACGGTGACCGAGGAGTACCGGCAGGGCCTGTCACACGCCTACGACTCGCCAGAGTCGGTGCGCCACGCCCTCGACCACGTCCTGACCGCCACCCCGCTGCCCGCAGAGGTGCGGGCCACCGCCATGCGCGACAGCCTCGCCGCCGGTGCCGAGGCCCGGCAGGAGTGGCCGCTTCGCGGCATCGCGCGGGACATCACCCGCGCCGCACGGGACATCGAGGTCCCGGTGGCGGTGCTGGCCGCGGAAGGCGACGTCGTGGAGCCGCCACACGTCCTGCGCGACCATCTGCTGCCCGCCATCCCGCACGCGACCCTGACGGCCCTCCCCGAGGCGGGCCACCTGCTGCCGCTGGAAGCCCCCGGCGCCGTCGCGACGGCACTCGGGGGCTTCCTGGCGGCCCTTCAGCGCTGACCGCGCGCGGAGGAAACGGTCGGGAGGGGGCGCTGTGCCCCTGCGTCGTGGCGGTGCGGTCGACAACCCCGTTGACGATGAGGCGGGCCCGTTGAGGCTCCGCGAACGCGCTGATGGGCTGCCCGAGGCCATCGGAGACGCCCTGCTCGGCGGCGGGCAATGCCGCCGCCGAGGCGACCGGCGCCAACGCGCCGGATTCGACAACCGATTGACCAGGGGATTCACGGGTAGGGTCGGCTCTGATGTCACCCACGATGGTCTCCGCACCGCCCACCCCGTTCTCCCGTGAAGAGCAGCCCGGCGACATCGCCATCGTCGGGCTCAGTTGCCGGTTGCCGGGGGGTATCACGGCGCCCGAGGAGCTGTGGGCCGCGCTCGCGGCCGGGCGCGATCTGGTCGGTGAGGTCCCGGCGGACCGGTTCGACGCGCGACGGTTCGTGGACACCGATCCACGGCGGCCCGGCAAGGCGTACTCGGCCGCGGGCGGATTCCTGGAGGACATCACCGGGTTCGACGCCGCGTACTTCGGGCTGTCGCCCCGCGAGGCGAGCCGGATGGACCCGCAGCAGCGGCTGCTGCTGGAGATGGCCAGGGAAGCCCTCGACGACGCGGGGATCGATCCGGGGACCCTGGCCGGATCGGACTCCGGGGTCCATGTGGGGGTGAGCAACGCCAACTACGGCCAGCTCCAGTACGCCCGCCCGGAGGCGATCACGGCGTACACGATGGCGGGGGCGGCGCTCGGCAACACCGCCAACCGGATCTCGCACCTGTTCGACCTGCGGGGGCCGTCGGTGGCGGTGGACACCGCCTGTTCCTCCTCCCTGGTCGCCCTGCACCAGGCCTGCGCACAACTGCGCGCCGGGGGCGCCGGAGACGGCGGCGTGGCGCTGGCCTGCGGGATCAACCTGCTGCTGAGCCCGGGGGACTTCATCGGGTTCTCCAAGGCGTCCATGCTGTCCCGCAGCGGCCGTTGCCGTTCCTTCTCCGCGGACGCCGACGGATACGTGCGCGCCGAGGGCGGCGGGGTGGTGGTGCTCAAGCGCCTCGCCGACGCGAGGGCGGACGGGGACACCGTGCACGCCGTGATCCTCGGCACCGGCATGGGTGCGGACGGCCGCACCCCCGGGCTCTCGCTGCCCAGCGCACAGGCCCAGGAACACCTGATGCGCCAGGTGCACCACCGCGCCGGAGTGCGCCCCGAGGACGTGTCCTACGTGGAGGCCCACGGCACCGGTACGCAGGCGGGCGACCCGATCGAGTGCCGGGCGCTGGGCCAGGCGTTCGGCGCGGGCCGGGGCACTCCGCTGCCCATCGGCTCGGTGAAGTCGAACCTCGGCCACCTGGAGTCCGGGGCGGGCATCGCCGGTCTGCTCAAGTGTGTGCTGATGCTGCGCCACGGTGTAATTCCGGCGTCGCTGCACGCCGAACCGCTCAACCCCGCCATCGACTTCACCACGCTGGGCCTGGCGCCGGTGACCGCGCCCCGGCCGTTGGCCCCGGGGGCGCTCGCGGTCAACTCGTTCGGCTTCGGCGGGGCCAACGCACACGCCGTCCTCGGCCCGCCGCCCGTACCCTCCGTCACCCCGCCGCCGGAGGTGACGTCCCTGCCGGTGCTGGTCTCGGCGGCCACCCCGCGGGCGCTCACCGAGGCGGTCTCCCGTACCGCCGCCCGGCTCCGGGACACCACCGACTCGTTCTACGACACCGCCTTCACCAGTTGCGTTCGGCGTGGACACCACCGTGAACGGGCCGTCGTGCTGGCGGACAGCGCCGACCGGGCCGCCGCACTGCTGGACACGATCGCCGACGGCACCCCCGTGGGCGGTGGCGCGGCGGTGGCCGCGACCCCGGGGCCGGTGGCGTTCGTGTACTCCGGCAACGGCGCCCAGTGGGCGGGCATGGGCGCGGAACTGCTGACCGCCGAACCGGTGTTCCGCGAGGCGGTTACCGAGGTGGACGCCGAACTGGCCGGGCTTCTGGGCTGGTCGGTGCTGGCGGAGCTGCGGTCCGCAGCCCCGGAGCTGCACCGCACGGAGATCGCCCAGCCGCTGCTGTTCGCGGTGCAGATCGGGCTGACGGCACTGCTGCGGGAGCGTGGCATCCGGCCCGCCGCGGTGGCGGGGCATTCGGTGGGCGAAGTGGCCGCGGCGCACGCCTGCGGGGCACTCGACCTGGCGGCGGCCTGCCGGGTGATCGCCGAACGCGGGCTCGCGCAGGCGGACACGGCCGGTGGCGGGCGGATGGCGGCGGTCGGGCTCTCCGCCGACGAGGCCACCGCGCTGATCGCCGACCGGGACCCGGGACCGGACCTGGACCTGGAACTGGCTGCGGTGAACAGTCCGTCCGACGTGACCCTGTCCGGGTCGGCCGGTGAACTGTCCGCGCTCGGCGACGAGTTGCTCCGCCGCGGTGTGTTCTTCCGGGAACTGGACCTGGACTACGCCTTCCACAGCCGGTCGATGGACCCGATCCGGGACCGGTTGCACACCGCGCTGGCCGGGCTGTCGCCGCGATCCGGCAGCGCGGCGTTCGTCTCCACGGTCACCGGCGGGACGCTGCCGGGCACCGAGCTGGGCGCCGGATACTGGTGGCGCAACATCCGCGAGCCGGTGCTGTTCGGCCCCGCCGCCACCACGCTGGTCGGCGAGCATGGCTGCGGCACGATCGTGGAGGTCGGCCCCCATCCGGTGCTGCTCGGCTATCTGCGCAGGCAGTGCGCCACCGCGGACCGCCCGGTGACCACGGTCGGCTCGCTGTCCCGCGAGGCGGCCGGTGCTGACGCCGTGCGGACCACCTGCGCCACCGTGCTCGCGGCCGGGGCCGACGTCGACTGGGACACCTGGTTCCCGGTACGCGGCCGGGTCGTACCGCTGCCCGCCTACCCATGGCAGCGGGAGCGCCACATCAACGGCGCCCCGGACTGGTGGTCGGCCGGACCGGGCGCCGGGGAGGAGTCGGGACACTCGCTGCTCGGCGACCGGCTGCCGAGCGTGGAACCCACCTGGCAGACCCCCGTGGAGCCGTCGCGGCACGGCTGGATCGGCGACCACCGGGTCAGCGGTGCGGTCGTGATGCCGGGCGCCGCGTATCTGGAGATGGCGCTCGCGGCCGGTCGTCGAACCGGCCATGAGGGGGCGGTGGAGGTCACCGGCCTGGACATCGGCAAGGCGCTGGTACTGCCGTGGGACGACCCGGACATGGACGTCACCGTGCAGACCTCCCTCTCCGGTGAGGTGGCCCGGGTGGCCTCCCGCCGGGGTGAGGAGGACTGGCAGGAACACGCTCGGGGACGGGTGCGCCGGCTGCACGCCGTGCCCCCGCCGCCGCTGGACGTGGCGGCCATCCGCGAGACCGCCCGCACCGAGATCTCCGGCGAACGCCACTACGCACGGATGCGGCAGGTCGAGCTGGCCTATGGGGAGGCGTTCCGCGGTGTCCAAAGGCTTTCCGTGGCCGGGGACACGGTCCTCGCCGACTACGCCAACCCCTCCGGTGCGCAGGAGTTCTCCGCCCACCCGGCCCTCATCGACTTCGCGCTGCAATCCATCGGGGCGCTGCTCCCGGACGCCGAGAACGGGCAGGTCCACCAGTTCCTGCCCGCCGCGCTGGAGCGGGTCCTGTTCTGGCGGACCCCCGCCGACCGGGGCGTGGCACTGATCCGGGCGCGCGAGCTTTCACTGCGCGAGGCGGTGGTGGACATCACCGTCGCCGATCCGGACGGCACCGTGGCCATGGAGCTGCGCGGTGTCCGCGTACGCCGGAACAAGGGCGCGGTGAGCGGCATCGGCCGCGTCGTCAGCACGCTCCAGGCCGCCCCGCTGCCCGGCGCCACCGGCCCGGCTCCTTTCCAGGGCGACGGGCTGCCGACGGCCACCGCGCTCGCCGCCGCGCGGGCCGGTGAGGTGGCGGCGCTGACCGCGGCGTTCCGGCCCTACGACATCCCCGCCTTCGTACGCCGCGTCACACACCTGACCGGCCACTTCGTGGTGGCCGCGCTCGCCGAACTGGAGGCGAGGGGCGCGGCTGTGGCCAACCGGCCGCTGTACGAGAAGCTGCGGGCGCTCGCCGCACGGGAAGGTGTGCTCGACCAGGCCCCGGAACCCGACCGGCTCCTCACCGACCTGCTGCGGGACTTCCCCGCCATGGCGCCGGAGCTGCTCCTGTACGCGCGGTGCGGCCCGCAACTGGCCGGGGTGCTCACCGGGGACGTCGATCCGATGCGGTTGCTGTTCTCGGACACCGAGCGCCTCGCCGAACTGCACTACATGACCTCCCTGGCCCACCAGTACCTGAACCGGATGGCCAGGGGACTGCTCACCGGGCTGGTCGAGGCCTGGCCCGCGGACCGGCCGCTGCGCATCCTGGAGGTCGGCGCCGGTACCGGGTCCACCACCGCCTGGCTGCTGCCCCGGCTGCCCGCCGACCGCACCGAGTACGTCTACACGGACATCTCCGGCGCGTTCTTCCCCCGGGCCCGCCACCGGTTCGCCGACCACCGGTTCCTCGACTACCGGACACTGGATCTGGACCGGGACCCCGCCGAACAGGGCTTCGCCGCCGCTTCCTTCGACCTGGTGATCGCCGCCAACGTCCTGCACGCCACCACCGATGTACGCCGGGCTCTCGGCCACCTCACCGAACTCCTCGACAGCGGTGGCCGGTTGCTCGCCGCGGAGTTCCACGACAACGACCTCTTCGCCCCCTGCTACGGGCTGCTCGCCTCGGCCACCGGGTTCACCGACACGGATCTGCGCGAGGACACGCTGCTCGCCCGTGAGCAGTGGCCCGACGTGCTGCGCTCCGCCGGGTTCACCGACGTGGTCCAGCTCGGCGAGGAGCCCACCTGCTCGGTGCTCTTCGCCGACCGGGGGACGCGTGAACACCACGCGCCCACACCCGCGTCCACCGCGCCCGGCCACTTCCTGGTGGCGACGGACGGTCTGGTGGCGACGGACGGCCTCGGCGAGCTGCCCGAAGCCGTGGCGGCGCGGCTGCGCGGTCTGGGCCGTTCGGTGAGCCACGTCGACGCCTCGGCCGACGCCGCGCGCTGGGGCGCCGCGCTCAACGGCACCGAGGAGAGCACCGGAATTCTGGTCATGCTCGGTGAGGATGCCCCCGATGTCCCCGATGCCGTCGGCCTGGTGGTCCGGCAGGCGGCGGTCCTGCGGGCGATGGTCACCGCCTGCCAGGCGCTGCCGGAGGGCCGTGAGGTGTGCGCCTGGGTGCTGACGCCCGGCGAGCACACCGCCGTCCCCGAACGCCCCGCCCCGGCCGCCACCTGGGCCCAGGCGCGCACCCTGACCAGCGAGAACCCACTGCTGAGGGTCCGCAGGATCGGGGTGGCCCCCGGCACGACCGCGGCCCGCGTCTGCACGGAACTGCTCACCGGGACCGAGGAGGACGAGGTCGTGCTCACCGCGGGCGGACGCTTCGTACCGCGGATCATCCAGCCCCCGCCCGCCACCCGCACCGTCCGCCCCTTCGCCCTGGCCGTGGCGGACGACGGACCGGCCTGGACGGCGGTGGCCGCGCCCGAACCCGGACCGGGGGAGGTAGTCATCGAGGTGCGGGCGGCGGCACTCAACTACGCCGACATCATGGTCTCCCGGGGACTGGTGCCGCCCATGGCCCAGGCACCGGACACCGGAACCCCGCTGCTGGGCCTCGAATGCGCCGGAGTGGTGACCCGCGTCGGTGCCGGGGTGACCGACCGGGCCGTGGGCGACCGGGTGATGGTCGCCCAGGCCGGGAGCCTCACCACACACGTACGCTGCCGGGCCGGGCTCACCGTTCCCCTCCCCGGGGACATGCCGTTCACCGAGGCGGCGACCATCCCGACGGTCTTCGCCACCGTGCACTACGGCCTCGACTACCTGGCCCGGCTCCGCCGGGGCGAGACGATCCTCGTCCACGGCGCCGCCGGTGGCGTGGGGCTCGCCGCGCTGCGGTACGCCGAACACGTCGGCGCCACCGTCATCGCCACCGCCGGAACCCCCGCCAAACGCCAGCTGCTGCGGCTGCTCGGCTACGCACACGTACTGGACTCACGCGGACTCGGCTTCGCCGACGAAGTCCTCGACATCACCGAGGGCCGCGGAGTGGACGTGGTCCTCAACTCGGTGGCGGGCGAGGCGCTGGGCCGTGGAATGGAGCTGCTGCGCCCGCACGGCCGGTTCGTTGAGCTGGGGAAGCGCGACATACTCGCCGACAACGCGCTCGCCCTGCGGCCGTTCTCCCGTGACCTCTCCTTCTTCGGGGTCGACCTCACCAGTCTGCTCCAGGACGACGGCCCGGTGGCCGGGCAGATGATCGCCGAACTGGCCGAGCGCGTGGAGTCCGGGGTGTACCGGCCGCTGCCGCATCTCACCTACCCGGCACACCAGATCGCCGACGCCATGGCGCTCCTGCGGGACTCCCGGCACATCGGCAAGATCGTCATCACGTTCGACCCCGCCGAACCGGTCCCCGTACGTGTGCCGCGGCCTCCCCTGGCCCTGGACCCGGAGGCCACGTACCTCGTCACCGGTGGGCTGGGCGGGTTCGGCGCGGCCACCGCCCGCTGGCTCGCCCGGTGCGGGGCGCGCCACCTGGCGCTGGCCTCCCGCAGTGGCGCCGCCCACCCGGAGGCCGCGGCGGTGCTCGCCCGTCTCGCCGAGGAGGGGGCCCGGGGGACCGCCTACGCCACCGACATCACCGACCCCGTCGCCGCCCGGGAACTGGTGGCCGCCATCGACGCCACCGGCCGTCCGCTGCGCGGTGTCATCAACGCCGCCATGGTGCTCGACGACGTCCTCGACGACGCCACCGCCGTGGAGCTCGACGACGAGCGGACCCGCGCCGTGGTGAGCCCGAAACTCGGCGGGACGGCACATCTGGACCGGCTCACCCGTGACCGGCCACTCGACTTCTTCGTCTTCTACAGCTCCATCTCCGCACTCGCCGGAAACCTCCGGCAGAGCATCTACGCCGCGGGCAATCTGGCAGGCGAGGCGATCATCCGGCAGCGCCGGGCCGCGGGGCTGCCCGGCCTGGCCGTGCAGTGGTGCGCCATCTCCGACACCGGCTACGCCGACCGGGTGGGCATGGTGGACACCATGCGGCAGGCCGGATTCGGCGAACTCGACTCCACCACCGCCACCCGGGTTCTCGGCGAGCTGATCACCGATCCCGATGTGGACGTCATCATGGTGGGCAACACCGACTGGGCGCAGACCGCGAAGCTCCTCCCCGCCGTCGCCGCACCGCGCTTCACCGACCTGCTGCCGGCGCCGGACGCCGGTCCCCAGGACACCGACCGGAACATACCGGAGCTGGTGCGCTCGGCGGCCGAGCCGGAGGCGCTGGGCATCGTCACCGAGGTGCTGGTCTCGGCGCTGGCCACGGTGTTGCAGACCACCCCGGAGCGGATCGACCCGGACACCCGGCTCGATCAGCTCGGCCTGGAGTCGCTGATGGCGGCCGAGCTGAGTTCCGTACTCCAGCGCAGGCTGGACTGCGTCGTCCCGACGATGGAACTGGCCACCGCGGCCGGTGTCCGGCAGCTCGCCCCGCGCCTTCTCGGCCGGGTCAGGCGGGGTGCCGCATGACAGGCCGCATGACCTCGCCTTCGCCCTTCCCCGCCCCACGGCTCCACCGGCTCACCGACCGGCAGACGGCCAGGATCCGGCTCTACTGCGTGCCGCCGTCCGGCACCGGATCGGAGTTCTTCCTGCCCTGGGTGGCCGCGTTCTCCGAACTCTTCGACCTGGTGGCCGTCGACCTGCCGGGCCGTGGCACCCGCGCCGGGGAACCCTCGATCACCGATATCGGCTGGGCCGCCACCGGCATCGCGGAAGCGATCGCCACGGACCTGACGCACCGGCCACCCGCCGACGGCTTCTACGCCGTCTTCGGCCACAGCTTCGGAGCGCTCCTCGCCTTCGAGGCCACCCACCGGCTCCGCTCGGACGCCCGCACCGAACCGGACCTGCTCGGGCTGTCCGCCGTCCCGCCACCGAACCGCGACGGCCTCGACGAACACATCGCGCGCAACCTCGGCTCCGGCATCGCCGCCATCACCGACGTCATGGGCTGGGAGGAGCCGACCGACTCCGCGCTCACACGGACCGTCTACACCCCGTTCCTCGCGGACGCGGTGGCGCTGCTGCAACATACGCGGCAGCCATGGCCACCGCTGCGCGCGCGGCTGAGCGTCTTCGGCGGACTCGACGACCCGATGGTCGACCCCGAGTCGCTGCCCGAGTGGAGCCCCTGCACGACGGCCGACACCCGGGTCCACCGCTTCCCCGGCGGCCACCACTACCTCCGCGCCCAGGCCGCAGAGGTGGCCGACCGGCTCACCGGCGACCTGCTGGCCGCGTACCGGAATCCGGCCGCCACCGGGCGGGGGCCCGATGGCCCTTTCGCCTGACACTAAGATCCGGTCGTGACGATCACGTACGAGTGGCGGGGCGACGTCGACAACGCCTCCCTCAACGCGCTGCACGCCGACGGCTTCGGCACCCCGGTCGGCCGGACCGACTGGAGAACACGCCTTGAGCGCCACAGCCTCGGCTGGGTGTGCGCGCGGGAAGACACCTCACTGATCGGCTTTGTCAACGTCGCCTGGGACGGCGGAGCGCACGCCTTCCTCCTGGACACGGTGGTCGCCCGGCACCGCCGGTCGCACGGCGTCGGCGCCGCGCTCGTCGCCACCGCGGCGGCGGAGGCCCGTAGCGCGCGGTGCGAGTGGCTGCACGTCGACTTCGAGGAGCCGCTGCGCGCGTTCTACGTCGACGCCTGTGGCTTCAGGGAGACGTCGGCTGGGCTGATCGCCCTCTGACCGCACGGGGCTCCGCCCGGCTTCGCGCCGCGGCGTGTGGCCACGACGTCGAAGAGGGCCCATCCGTCGATCTCGTGGCCCGAGGGATGATCCGGATGCCACCCCTGGGCCAGGGCCTCGTCGAGCAGAGCCCTGGCGGTGCCGGGTTCGTGCAGGTTCAGGAAGCGCCCGTCGGTGCCGACCGCGCCGGACGGCAGATAGCCGTCCGCGACCAGCCTGCCGGGACTCTGCCGGAACGCGACGCGCAGCTGCCCTCTCGCCTTGAACAGGCGGATGACGAGGGATTCGCAGCAGTCTTCGTACCGTCCGTTGCCCAGCGCGCGGTGGCTGTGGTTCACGGACCACAGGAAGGTCCGCCCGTCGACGACAAGGCGCCGGGCCCTGCTCTTGCTGCCCATCCGCGCATGGTAGCCGCCGGTGGCGGGGTCAGGTCCGGGGGCGGACCTGGATGCCTGCTCGCTCGTAGGCGCCGTAGGTGATCTGGTCCTCGGCTATGAGCAGCACGATCCAGGAGTCTCCCCGCTCCCACACCTGGAACCTGTCCACGTCCTCCTCGTTGTCGGGTGGCTGGTACGTGCCCTCGGGCAGTGGGTCGCCGAGGCGGGCGCGGAGCATGTCGGATACCCGTTGGTACTGGGCCGTGAAGTCCTCGGCCGTGGCCTCGGGGTTCACATCCGGGCGGCTGTGGAAGGGGCCGAACTCGTTGTCCCATTCCTTCGGGTCCAGCGGATCGGTGAAGTACGCGAAGGGATGTTCCACGAAGCAGCCCGTACGGCAGTCGGGGTGTTCGCAGACCACGGTGGGGTCCGGCCGGCGGCGGCATCCGGGGGCCTCTCCGAGCATCAGCCACCAGTCGTCGACCAGTTCCTCCCCACTGATCCACCAGGGCTCTTCCCAGCCCACGCCCGGCTCGTCGGGGTCCTCGCCGTCACACCAGCCGTTGCGTGCGAAGGCGTCCTCGAACGCCTGGCGGCTCCAGGGCAGGGTGGCGAGTTCGACCATGCGGTCGAGGAGGGCGTCGTCGAAGGGCAGCAGTTGCATCGCCATGGCGGGACGCTATCTCCTCGGGGGAGCCTCCGCGTCGGCGGGCGCGTGGCGGCCTCAGCGGTCGATGAGATGTGATCGGATCGCCTCGGCGCCCACCCGGCCGCGGCTGGTGAACCACAGGTTGAACGACACCCGCTCGCCCGGATGCAGTTGCGGAGGGTCGAGGATGGCGATGTGGATGCCTCCCCGTTTCATCCGCAGTGTGCTGTGCGCGGGGATGGTCACCTTCTCCGCCCGCCGCACCGCACCCGGCTTTCTCCTGTCGGGTTCGCGCAGCATGGAGACTCCCAGCGCGGGGGAGTCGGCGAAGACCAGGGTGTCGTCCCGGTCGCCGGTGTTGCGGATCTCGAAGTACGCGGCGGCCACCCGCTCGGGGGACTGGACGATGCGGCCGCCGCTGACCTGGATCTCCGGTGCGGGCTCTCCCGCCGCCCCGGTCGCCGTGTAGCCGGTGAGCAGGGCCAGGGCCAGGACGCAGCCGCCCACCGGGACCAGGGCCGCCCGCGCTCCCCGGGCCACCGCCACTCTCAGACGGCTCAGGCGGCGCCGCGGCGGGGTGCGGTCATCGGTCGCTGAGGTCGCTGAGGACATCGTTCTTCCTTCCCGTACGGCCGTGCTCGGCGGCCGCTGAGTCATCGGACGCGAGGGGCGCGGGCGGCGGTGTGCCGGTCCGCCGCCCGCCCGGGGCGTAGGTCCGCAGCCGCAGGCTGTTGGTGACGACCAGGACCGAACTCGCGGACATGGCCGCCGCCGCGACCATGGGGTTGAGCCAGCCGGTCGCGGCCAGCGGCACGGTGACCACGTTGTAGCCAAAGGCCCAGGCGAGGTTGGCGCGGATGGTGCTCAGCGTGCGCCGGGTGAGCCGGATGGCGTCGACGACGGCCAGCATGTCCTCCCGTACGAGGGTGATGTCGGCGGCGCCGATGGCCGCGTCGGTGCCACCGCCCATCGCCATGCCCAGGTCGGCGGAGGCCAGCGCGGCGGCGTCGTTGACCCCGTCGCCGATCACCGCGACGCACCGGCCCTCGGCGCGCAGCGCGGTGACGATCCGTTCCTTGCCCTCCGGGGTCACCCCGGCGTGGACCGTGGCGATGCCCGCCCGTTCGGCCATCGCCCGGGCCGGGGCGGTCCCGTCGCCGGTCACCAGCACCGGTTCGATGCCCAGCGCGCGCATCGCGGCCACCGCCTCGCGGCTGGTGGGCCGCAAGGTGTCACCGACGGCGAGCAGCCCCACCGGACGGTCGTCGAGCTCCACGACCACGGCGGTGTGCGCGGCGCGCTCGGCGGCCTCGTGTGCCCGGCGCAGCGCGTCCGGCACCGGCTCCGACGGACGCGGGCGGCGTACGCGCACCCGGTGGCCCTCGACGTGGCCGGACACCCCCTCCCCGGGGTGGGCCCGGAACTCCGTCACCTCCGGCAGTCCGGCGTCACGGGCCACGTCGCGGCGGGCCGCCGCCACCACCGCCCGGCCGATGGGGTGTTCGGAGCCCTGTTCCACGGCTGCGGCCAGCCGGAGTACCTCCTTCGCCTCCGGCCCGTCCTCCGCCACCGCCACGTCGGCCAGGGACATGCGCCCGGTGGTGAGCGTGCCGGTCTTGTCGAGCACCGCGGTGTCCACGCGGCGCAGCCGCTCCAGCGCCTCCGGGCCACGGACGAGGACACCGAGCTGTGCCCCGCGCCCACTGGCCACCAGGAACGCGGTCGGTGTGGCCAGCCCCAGCGCGCAGGGGCAGGCCACGACGAGGACGGCCACGGCCGCGGTGACGGCCGCCTCACCCGAGGCGCCCGCACCCAGCCAGAAGCTCAGCACCGTCCCGGCGATGGCCACGATCACCGGTACGAAGATGCCCGCCACCTTGTCCGCGAGCCGTTGCATCCCGGCCTTGCCCGCCTGGGCCTCGGTCACCAGCCGGGTGATGCGGGCGAGTTGGGTGTCGGCGCCGACGGCCGTGGCCCGTACGACGAGCAGCCCACCGGCGTTGACGGCACCGCCGACCACGGCGGAGCCGGGTGTCACCTCCACCGGCACGCTCTCGCCGGTGACCAGGGACAGATCCAGCGCCGACCCGCCCTCGACCACCACCCCGTCGGTGGCGACCTTCTCGCCGGGGCGCACCATGAACTCCTGCCCCGTGGTGAGCGCGGCCACCGGGATGCGGCGATTGCCACCGGGCTCCCGCAACTCCACGTTTTTGGCGCCCAGTTCGGCGAGCGCCCGCAGCGCCGAACCGCTCCGGTGCCTGGCCCGCGCCTCCAGATGCCGTCCGGTGAGGACGAACAGCGGCACGGCGACCGCCGCCTCCAGATAGATATGAGGCACCCCGTCACCGGCCGAGGGCAGCAGGCTGAACGGCATGCGCATGCCCGGCAGGCCCGCGCCACCCCAGAACAGCGCGTACGCGGACCACGCGTAGGAGGCGAGGACACCGAGGGACACCAGCGTGTCCATGGTGGCGGCGGCGTGCCGCAGACCGCGCAGCGCCCGCCGGTGGAAGGGCCACGCACCCCAGATCGCGACCGGTGTGGCGAGGGTGAAACACACCTGCTGCCACCGGTCGAACTGCCAGCCGGGAACCATCGAGAGCACGATCACGGGCACTGCCAGCAGCGCGGTGAAGACGAGCCGTTCGAGGTCACCGTCGTCTTCGCGGTCCCGCTCATCGGACTCATCCGTGGTTTCCGTGGCAGGGGCCGGGAGTTCGGCGGTGTAACCGGCCCGCACGACGGCGGCGATCAGCTCGTCCGGGGTGACGGTGTCCGGGTGGGAGACCCGTGCCGTGCCGGTGGCCAGGTTCACGGTGGCGCTCACGCCCTCGACGCGGGCCAGCTTCTTCTCCACCCGGTTCACACAGGCCGCGCACGTCATGCCGCCGATCAGCAGGTCGGTGGTGCGGGCGGGTGCGTCGGAGGGGTCCGCCGGAGGGGAGGCGGTGTCCGGGCGCTCGCTCATCGTGCCCCCGTCCACGCGCTGTGGCTCAGCGGTCCGATGCCGTGGTCGACCATGCCGCCGCCCCCCTCGTCGTCCGGCACGCTCCGGTGGATGCCGGGCGCCACCGGACCGGCGGCCCGCCCCACGGCGTAGGAGGCGGCCATCAACACCACCAGCAGGACGAGGAATCCGCCCAGGGCGGGAGGCGGCAGCGCGCGACGCACCCGGGCGCCGCGTGGCTCCGCCGCGTCGGGCCCCGGCCGTGGCGGCGAGGCGGTATCGGTCAACGGCATCTTCGGCACTCCCCTGTACTGGCTTCCGGAAAAGGCTGGGGCCTGCTCACCTTTACGGGCCGGGGCGGCCGACGGCTCACCGCACGGAGGCTCTGTCGCACAAGGAGAAATCCGACCCGGCCGGGAACTGTCCGGGCCTGCCGGACGACGGCCGCCGCGCTCTGTGGCCTACGCCACACCAGACCTCCGGAACTCCTTCCCGTGGAAGCCCGACTAGTGGACCGGTACGGGAAATGGGCACCGGCGGTCGGCGCCCGAGGTGAACATGGGCGCCCATATGCGCGTATTCCCCGTCGAATTCCCCACACCAGGAGCGATGACCATGACAGAGAGGCCGAACGGCCCCGACGACGAAGGCCACATACCCCGCGACGACGCGTCGCCCGAACCCCACCGGCCCGACCCCGTCACGACGGCGCCGGGAGTGGCCCGGTGATCGCCGCGACGGGGCTGCGCTGGGTCCTGACCCTGCTGTTCGTCGTGCCCGCCCTCGCCGCGGTGTGGCGGACCGGCGCACCCGGACGCGCCGGAGGCGGCCCGGGCGCGGTCGAGCGGGTCGCGCATCTGCTGCACGCGGTGATGGCCCTCACCATGGCCGCGATGGTGTGGCCCTGGGGCATGAACCTCCCCGCCGGGCCACAGGTCGCGCTTTTCACGCTGGGCGCGCTGTGGTTCGCGGGGGTGGCTCTGGCGCGGCCCGTGTCCGCCTCCCGTACCCAGGCGTTGCGGGGCGCCCTCCCGCATGTGGTGATGATGGGCGCGATGGCCTGGATGGCCGCCGCGATGGTCTCGTCCGGCTCGATGGCGGGACACGGCGGCTCCCACGACATGGCGGACATGCCGGGGATGGACATGTCCGGTGGCTCCGCCACCGTGACCATGGCGCTCACCGACACCGGCCCGAGGCTGACCGCCGGGGTGCTGGCCGCGGTGCTGCTCGCACTGGGTCTGCGGTGGCTGGCCCGCAGCTTCGACGCCGCCCGCCTCGTCGGCGCCACCGGCCCGCTTCGCCCCGCCGTGCCGATCGAGCGCGATGCGTTCGGTCTCGCCTGCCACAGCGCCATGGCACTGGGGATGGCGGTGACGTTCGTACTGCTCGTATGAGGACCGCTCGTATGAGGACGGCTCGTATGGGGACAGCCATGTCCGGTGGCTAGGGATCGAGTCCGGGTGCGGCCGACAGGAAGGTGTCGAGGACTCCGTCGGCTACGCGGACCGGGCCCTCGGGGCGGGTTTCGCCCGGGATCGTGCGGATGCGCCCGGCCTGCGTGGCCAGCGACGACGCCTCGGCGAACCACCGCTCGGCCTGGCCGGTGTCGCCGTCGAGGCGGGCGCCCAGCGCGTCCAGGGTGCGTTCGAAGGCGCGGCCCCACAGCGTCAGCGCGTCCAGCCAGGGTGCGCAGTCCGCCACGAAGCCGCGGTCGGTCACCTTCGCCCTGATGGTGGCCGGTGCGGTGGCCAGCAGCGCGGCGGAGGGACGCAGGGCGTCCAGCGCCGCCCGCTGCCGTCCGGCGTCCCAGTCGGTGCGGAACCGGGCCAGCCGGGCGGCCAGTTCGGGCGCCTGGGGCTGCCAGGGTTCGGTGCCGAAGGTGGGCGCGAGGTGCTGGGTGTCGAAGAAGGCCAGCAGCGCGGACGTGGTGGCCGCGGCCGGACCGTCCCCGGCCAGGTACGCGGCGGCGGCCCGCCAGGTGCGGTCCGGGTCGTACCCGGTGTCGTTCCAGGCGAAGTCCGCCCCGCCGAAGAGGGCGACCTTGCTCGCGGCGGCCTGGTTCATCGGATTGAGGACGAGGCCGGAGAGCTGCTCGTGCAGACCGGGCTCACGCGCGTCGTACGGGGCGAGCAGCAGCCGTCCCTCGGCCTGGCCGTAGTCGTTGACCGGGTAGTTGTCCCAGACGAACACCTTGCGCCCCCAGACGGCGGCGGCCCGCGTGGCGTCGGCCACGGTGATCCGCGGCGGCACCACGTCGGTGCCGGTCCACATGACCTCGACCCGCGGGTCCAGCGCCTCGCGCAGGGCCCCCTTGTACGCCGTGTCGGTGAGGTCGCCGTACTCGGTCGGCACCGTCTGGAGCGGCGCGGTGCCCTCATGGGTGTCCAGGAACTGCTTCTGCACCCGGTTCAGCAGATCGGCCTGCGCCTCGCCCGCGGCGCGCTGCGAGGGTTCGCCGTAGGCGGCGCGGTCGGCGGCGCAGTTCCACCGGGTGTAGCTGATGTCGTCCAGTGGCACCGAGAAGCTGCGCACCCCGAGGTCGTACATCGCGCCCAGCTTGGTCTGAAGCGCCGTGAACTCGGCGGGATCGCTGTAGCACAGGGAGTTGCCGGGGGAGAGGGCGAAGGTGAACCGCACATGGTGGTCGGCGGCCTGCCGGACCAGCTCACCGAGCTGGGCGAGCTTGTCGGCCGGGTACGGCTCGCGCCACTTCTCCCGGTGGTACGGGTCGTCCTTGGGCGCGTAGACGTACGTGTTCATCTTGACGTCCCCGTAGAACGCCAGCTGGTCCATGCGCTCGGCGTGGGTCCACGGGCTTCCGTAGAACCCCTCGATCACCCCGCGCAGTGGCATCAGCGGATGATCCACGACGGACACCGAGGCGATCGCCCTTTTGCGGGCGACGAGCTGACGCAGCGTCTGCGCCGCGTAGTACGTCCCGTCGGCGTCCGCGCCCGCGAGCGCCACCGCTCTGCCGCGCGCGGCGAGCGCGTACCCTTCCGCGGGCAGTTCCCCGGGCACCCGGCCCCCGGCGGCCCGCAGCGCCTTCGCGACCCGGGCGTCGGAGATCCGTCCGACGGTCACCGTCAGCCCCGGCCCGCCGCCGCCCCGCAGCCGCTGCGCCCCCGCGCGGCGCAGTACGGAGGCGACGAGGTCGCGCGTGGGCCGGTCCACCCCGTCGCCGTAGACCACCCGCACCTCGGCGGGCACCGCGACGTCCGGGCCCAGCCGGGCCATCGTCTGCGGACGCGGGACGACGGACGGCAACGGCCCGTAGCCGCGCGCCGGTGCGGCTCCGGCGGCGGTGGCGCCGACGGGCAGCAGCAGCCCGAGGAAGGTGAGGAACGCGATCACAGCGGCCAGTGGGCGGGAGCTACGGCCCATGGGGCATCTCCTCCGTGGCGTGACATGGCGTGGCCTGGCATGGCGTACGGCGGTGACACGTGGAGCGGAGTGAACGGCGGGACGGATGCGGTGCCCGGTGCGTGGCTTTCCGCAGACACATACCCATGGACCGGGACCGCCGAATCCCGGCACGGCGGTTCAACTGGCGCGGACGAGCGCCCCGGCAAGAGGCCGTCGGCGACGTCGACGTCCGGCCCTCCGCCTGACCTGGGGTCGGCGGACGGCCGGACACGTGCCGGTGGTTCCGATGTGGTCAGCAGGTGGAGTTCGTCTGGGTGAGGAGGCCGAGCCGCCACGGCAGGGTGTTGTAGTCACCACCGGCGTTCGGGTTCAGGCCCTGGTAGAGGTACTGCAGCTGGCAGGGGTTGATGGTGAGCGTCTGGTCGTTTCCGGCGCGGATCATCTCGCCGTGGCTGATGTCCTTGGTCCAGGCGCCTGCGGGGAAGGCGGTGTTGCTCGCTCGGGCGAAGGGGTTGTTCTCGGAGGCGGCCAGCGGTGTCCACGAGCCCGCGATGCTGCCGGAGGTCCAGGACCGGAAGTAGCGTTTGCCGTCCGAGCCGATCGCTTCGACGGTCAGCAGGTATTGGTTGCTGCCCTGCACCTTGTAGACGTTGCTCGCTTCGAACAGGGCGTATTTGTTGGAGTCCTGGGCCGCGATGACGGTGTTGGTGAACCCGTTCGGGAACTGGGCCAGGGTCGTCTGTGAGCGGTACAGGTGCCCGTTGTCGTCGGAGGAGAACAGGTAGCATTTGGCGCTGTCACAGATCACCCACATGTCCACCCAGTACCCGCCGCCGATGTTCTTGGCGATGATGTCCGGCATCGAGGAGTAGAAGTGGCGCGGGGCGCTCCAGCCGTTCGGGTTGCTGATGTCGCTGTTGGTGGAGTACGAGGCGTTTCCGGTCTGGTACACCAGATACCAGGTGTTCTGCGGTGCGAAGAAGAACACCTGTGGCGCGGCCCGGTAGCCGGTCCCGATGCCGCTGCGGTCCAGGTAGTAGTGGGTGGCCGAGGCCGCCTGGGACCAGTCGGTGAAGCTCAGGTAGACCAGGCTGTAGCCGGAGGAGCTGGCGACGCTGGCGAACACATGCCACTTGCCGTTGTAGCGGACCACGGTGGGGTCCTTGAGCCCGGCGATGTTGTGGGTGGCGTCCGGCTTCGGGGACATCAGGATTCCGCTGGAGTTCCATTTGAAGCTGGTGGGGAGGGACGCGGCGGGTGAGGCTGCGGCCTTGGTCGCGTTTTTGGCCGTGGTCTTGGCCGTGGTTTTGGCCGCGGGTGTGCCGCCCATCGCGGTGAGCGTGGCGTTGTAGGCGGCCTTCTTGTTGCCGTTGTTGTCGAAGAGCAGCGGCTTCTCCCCGGCACGCCAGGAGTCGCTGTCCCGGATGCCCCACACGGTGATGCCGTTGCAGCGCGGGACGTTCATACAGGCCTTGACCGTGTTCGCGTACGCGGTCGTCGGGGCCTGCGCGATGTCCAGCTCGGTGATCTGTACGTACACGCCGAGGGCGGCGAATCCGGCCAGCGTGGTCTGGAGGCTGGCCGGGGGGCCGCCGGTGCCGAAGTGGGCCTGGAGGCCGACGCAGTCGATGGGCACCCCGCGCGCCTTGAAGTCGCGCACCATGCGGTAGACGGCCTGGGTCTTCGCGTCGGTCCAGTTCTCGATGTTGTAGTCGTTGTAGCAGAGCTTGGCCGCCGGGTCGGCGGTCCGGGCGGTGCGGAAGGCCTCCTCGATGAAGCCGTCGCCCAGCAGGTTCTGGAACACCGAGGGGCGGTGCTGGCCGCCGCCACCGTCGGCGAACGCCTCGTTCACCACGTCCCAGGCGTAGATCTTGCCCTTGTAGTGGGCCATCGTGGTGGTGATGTGATTCTTCATCACGCTGCGCAGAGTGTTGGCGTCGCCGATGGAGCTGACCCAGCTGGGCAGCTGCGAGTGCCAGACCAGGGTGTGTCCCCGGAGGCGCTGGCCATGGGAGGTGGCCTGGTTGGCGATCTGGTCGGCGGGAGCGAAGTTGAACGAGCCGCGGGACCGCTCGATCGTGTCCCACTTCATCTCGTTCTCCGGGGTGACCATGTTGAATTCCCGGTTGAGGATCGCCGCGTACGTCGTGTCCCCGAGCTTGCCCGCGGCCACGGCGGCCCCGAAGTACCGCCCGGACTGGGCCGCTTGGGCGCCCAGCGTGGAGGCGGCTTTGGCCGAGGCGGTCTTGGTCGAGGCGGCCTTGGTGGGGCCGTTCGCCGCCTGGTCCTGAGCGGGGCCGGACACCGCACCGGCGGTCCCGGTCATCGTCATGACGGTGGCGGCCAATAACCCGATCCCGAGTCCGAGCGCCGAAACGCGGCGTCGGCCGTGTCGTTGTGGAAGAGCCATGTCTCTCCTTCGAGGACGGCGTGGGAACAGCCGATGGGAGCGCTCCCATAAAGATGACATGAACACGACGGCCAGGGAAGTGCTCCCGCGACTGGGCTGCTCAAAGCCGGGGTTCGGGTGAGATCTAGGGACGTTGGTCCGATCCGCTTGGCCGATGTGCTGTGCCAGGGGGATTGCTCACGATGGGCGAATGGACAATCTCGTCAGCGAGCCAGGGCCAGCCGTCCGCGAGCGCTTGGCCGCGGAGAGGAACGTGTGGCTGTGCACTGTGCGCCCCAATGGGTCGGCACATGTGACACCCGTCTGGTTCGTCTACGCGAGATCCAGGTGGTGGATCGGTACGGATCTCCACTCGGTCAAGGTCAGAAACGTCCAGGCGGAACCGCGTGTCTCGCTGGCTCTGGAGGACGGCCGGTTCCCGGTCGTCGCGGAAGGGGACGTCTCGCTGATCCATGACGGGTTCCCCCCTGAGATCGTGGCGGCGTTCGAGGGGAAGTACGGTTGGGACGTCACCGCTCCCGCGCGCCCGGGTGGGGTGCGGGTGCTCCTGGAAGTGCGGATGCGCCGTTGGTTGTTGGCCGGTACGGCTCATTGACCCTGGCCAAGCGTGTGCTTCCTTCCGCTGAGGCGATCCGGCGGTCCGGCGAACCGTTCCGCCGCTCATCGCGTCTTCATGGTGGATGTGGTGTCTCCGTGAGAGGCGCCTCGGGGTGACATCGAGTCATATGGATGTCTATGGAAAGGGCTCCTGAAAGCGTGTCAGAGAGCTACAGAAACAAGACCGTCCGCTGGATCGCCGGGGCCGCCGTGGTGGCGGCCGTCGTCGGTGCCGCGGGGTGCTCGAAGGAGTCGGACTCCGGCGCGGAGAAGAAGCCCGCGGCCGGCGGGTCGACCGCTGCCGCCGGGTCGGAGAAGGGGGAAGGACCGGCGGATTCGCAGGCCTCCAAGCCCCGCCAGGCCACGGCCGAGGAGGCGGCGGCCACGTGGGTCACCGCGGTCGTGAAGGACAAGCCGAAGGAAGGGTGTCTGGTGATGGCGACCCCGGCCCGTGGGTCGACTCCCGCGAAGGTCGGCAACCCGGCGAGGTGCGACAGCGACGCGCCTGAGGTGCGGCAGATGCGCAAGACCGTCGGAAGGTTCCATGAGTCGTTCACGCCCAAGCAGTCCACGGGCGACCCGAAGGTGGAGGTCGCCAAGACCCCGGCCACCGGTGGCAAGGCGATGATTCCCGCCGACAAGATCACCATCGACGGGCAGACGCTCGACAAGGTCATCGTGTCCAACTCCACCGGGGTGAAGCAGGAGGACCTGCACGTGAAGGTGGAGTCCACCAAGATCAAGGATGCCTGGTATGTGACCAACCTCCAATTCGGTCTCGGCTGATGCCGTGACCAGGCCCCTCCGGCCACCTGCCGCAGGTGGCCGGAGAGGCCTTCGCCCGGCGGGCGGCCACGTGCCGTATCAGCCCGCCGGGCGGGGCTCGCCCCGGTAGGCCGGTATGCGACGTGCCACCGGCTACCGCTTCGCCCTGACCAGCCCGGTGTCGTACGCGACGATCACGGCCTGGACGCGGTCGCGGGCACCGACCTTGGCGAGGACCCGCCCGACGTGCTTCTTCACCGTGGACTCGGTGAGGACGAGCCGTTCCGCGATCTCCGTGTTCGTCCAGCCCTGGCCGATGGCGACCAGGACCTCTCGTTCGCGGTCGCTGAGCGTGCGCAGCCGGGGGTCCACGGCCGCCGCGGGTGCGCCGGGCGGCGGCGCGAGCACCTGGTGGGCGTAGGCGTCCAGCAGGCGCCGGGTCAGCCGCGGGGCCACGACGGCGTCGCCGGTCGCGACCGCGCGAATGCCCGCCACGACCTCCTCGGGACGGGCGTCCTTGAGCAGGAAGCCACTGGCCCCGGCCCGCAGCCCCTCGTACGCGTACTCGTCGAGGTCGAAGGTGGTCACGATGAGAACCCGGGTACGGCCCCCGGTGGCGACGATCCGGCGCGTCGCCTCCAGGCCGTCCATGCCGGGCATGCGGATGTCCATGAGGACGACGTCGGGCCGCCGTTCCGCGGTCAGGCGGACGGCCTCGGCCCCGTGTTCGGCCTGGCCGACCGGCGTCAGACCGGGCGTGCCCTCCAGGAGCATGCTGAAGCCGAGGCGCTGCAGCGGCTGGTCGTCGGCGATCAGCACGGTGGTCATGGCAGTCGCTCTCCCGATGACGCCGGGGCGGACGGCACATCGAGGACGACGTCCACGATCCAGCCGTGGCCGCCGCCGCGAGGGCCGATGGTGACGGCGCCGCCGTACATGGCGGCCCGCTGGCGGATGCCGATGAGGCCGTGTCCGGTGCCGCCCGGGCGGGTGCGTGGCCCTGGTCGGTCCGGCGTGGGTGCCCCCGGCGGGGTTCCGGTGTCCGCCACCCGTATCCGCACGGTGTCCGCGTCGGCGGCCACCGTGACCTCGGCGGCGGAGCCCGTCCCCGCGTGTTTGAGCGTGTTGGTCAGCGCTTCCTGGACGACGCGGTACACGGTGAGCTGTACGCCGTCGCCCAGGGCGTCGAGATCGCCCGCGGTCCGGTAGGTGACCGCGAGCCCCGCCGCACGGACCCGTGCCAGCAGGGGGTCCAGGTCGCGGATACCCGGCTGCGGGCTGAGCGGCGTCGCGCCCTCCCGCTCCTCCTGGCCGTCCCGGCCGTCCCGCAGGACACCCAGGACGCGGCGCAGTTCGTCCATGGCCTGGCGGCCGGTGTCGCCGAGGATGCGCAGGGCCTCGGCGGACCGCTCGCGCCGGTTGGTGGCGAGAGTCGCGGCGCCGTCCGCGACACTGACCATCACGGACAGGTTGTGGCCGACGATGTCGTGCATCTCGCGGGCCACCCGGGAACGCTCGGCGGCGGCGGTGAGCCGGACACGTTGCTCCTGCTCGACCTCCAGCCGCCTGGCCCGGTCCTCCAGCGCCGCCAGGTACATCCGGCGGGTACGGAGCGTCAGACCGACGGCGGTGGCCGCCGTCACCGTCCCCAGCAGGAAGAACACGCCGAGCAGCGGATGGGCGACCGGCACCAGGACGCAGCTGGCCAGCACCACGTTCGTGGCGGCCGTCCCGACGGCCCAGCCCAGCACCCGCAACGAACCCTGCCGGGCCAGGGTGTACAGGGCGACGAGGGCGCTGATACCGGACGGCAGCCACAGGCCGAGCGACCACTGCGCCAGGGACACCAGCGCGATCACGAAGAAGACGGTGGCCGGAGCCCTGCGCCGCCACCACAGCGGCATGGCGAGCGCGGCGGTGAAGACGAACGGGATGGCGGACGGCAGCTGGTCACGGGCGTCCCTGTCCCCGAAGGGCGAGCTGCCACTGCCCCACAGCAGGTCGGGCAGGCTGATGAGGACGATGAACAGCACCACCGCGGTGTCGAGCAGCCATGGATGCCGCCGGTCCAGCCGCTGCCGCTCCCGCTGACCGCGCAGCATACGGCCCAGGAGCGGATGCGCCCAGGCGGCGTCCAGCCCGGGGGACGGCGGGAGGGCCGTCCCCCGGGCGGTGTCCGCGGCGGCTGCCGCGCGTTCCGGACTCATCGGCTTCATTGTCCTCCGGTCACAGGTCACCGGTTCACTTGTCACTGGTTCACAGGTCCCGTGGTCCGCGGGTCCCGTGGTCCGCGGGTCAGGCGTCGGTGCGTACGAGCCGGTACGCCGCCCCGGCGAGGGTCAGCGCCACCCACCCGGCGAAGACGGCGAGCCCCGCCCCGGGGGAGAGGGAGTTCGCGGACTCGTGCAGGGCGTAGACGGCCGACCCCGCGTTGCTGGGGAAGTACGGGGTGATCGTGTCGTACCACGTGTCGGGCAGCAGCGAGGCCAGGCCGGGGAGGATGAGCAGGGTGCCCACCAGCGCCGCGATGGCCCCGGCGGACGACCGGAGCAGCATGCCCAGGGCCACGCCGAACACCGCCACCAGACCGAGGTAGACGCCCGCGCCCGCCAGGCTGCGCAGCACACCGTCGTCGCCCAGGGACAGCGCGATCTTCTCACCGTCGAGGCCCGGCGTGCCCAGCTGGAACGCGGCCACCGCGGCGATCGTGGTGAGGATCAGCGCGATCGGCCCGATGACCAGGCTCTTCGACCACAGGACCGGCAGCCGCCGCGGCACCGCGGCGAGCGTGGACCGGATCATGCCGGTGCTGTACTCGCCCGCGGACAGCAGCACCCCGAGCACCCCGATGGCCAGCTGTGCGAAGGACACGCCGGTCAGGGCGAGACCGACCGCGTCACTGTCGGCGCCGCTGCTCCCCGGGCCGGGCGGACCGCTGGTCGCGACGGCGCCGGGGCTGTACGTGGCGGCGGCGATCGCCCCGAAGACGATCAGCAGGACGACGGCGACGCCCAGCGTGATCCAGCTGGAGCGCAGCGACCAGAACTTGGCCCACTCCGCACGCAGGACCCGCGGGCCGGTCACCTTGTAGACGGGCGTGGTCCTGGTCGGGGTCGGGGACGAAGGCGTGGGCGCCAGGGACAGGGGAGTGGCGGACATCAGGCGGCCTTTCGGTCGGACTCGGCGGGAGCGCTGTGGTATTCGACGGCGTCGCGGGTGAGGTCCATGAAGGCCTGCTCCAACGAGACGGACTGTGGGGTGAGTTCGTACAGCGCCACCGCGCCCTGGGCGGCGATCGCCCCGATATCCCGGGCGTCACGTCCGGTGACCAGCAGTTCCTCATCGGAGGACGAGGTGATCGTGACGTCCGGTCCGGCCAGCAGCGAACGCAGTTTCGTGGCCTCGGCGGTGGCCACCCGCACCCCTCCGCCACCGGCCTCCCGGACGAAGTCGTCGACCGTGGTGTCCGCGAGCAGTCGGCCACGTCCGATGATCACCAGGTGGTCGGCGATCAGCGCGGTCTCGCTCATCAGATGCGAGGAGAGCATCACCGCCCGGCCCTCCTCGGCCAGCCCGGACAGCAGGGTACGCACCCACAGCACACCCTCCGGGTCGAGGCCGTTGACCGGCTCGTCGAGCATGACGACCGCCGGATCGCCGAGCAGCGCCGCGGCGATGCCCAGCCGCTGGCCCATGCCGAGCGAGAACGCGCCCACGCGCTTGTCGGCCACGCTGCCCAGACCGGCCAGCTCGATCACCTCGTCCACCCGGCGGCGCGGGATGCCGTGGGTGTGCGCGAGCGTCATCAGATGGCTGACCGCGGTGCGCCCCGGGTGGACGGACTTGGCCTCCAGCAGGGTGCCGATCTCCTGGAGCGGCGCGGTGTGCCGGGCGTAGGAGCGTCCGCCCACGGTGACCGAACCCCCGGTGGGGGAGTCCAGGCCGATGATCATACGCATGGTGGTGGATTTGCCCGCGCCGTTGGGGCCCAGGAAACCGGTCACCTCACCTGGCCTGACGGTGAAGCTCAACCGGTCGACCACCGTCTTGTCCCCGTACCGCTTCGTCAACTCATGCGCTTCGATCATGGGTGGGCCCTTCTCGTGACGGATGCGTTCGACGCTACGAGCGCCATCGGTCGCGGGACTGGGACCGCGGGGGACACTTCGGCCGGCCAGTGGTACCGCGGTACCACTCGCACGGCCCTCGCCCATAACTCTCAGCGAGGACTTAGCCGACTCTCGGCGAATTCCCAGCTCGCTGTCGCGAAGTTCCCTGGTTGGGCCGCGAGGGTTCTGCCTCATGCCCCAGACATCCCATGGCCTCAGCGTCGCCCAAGGCTTCCAGCCCGCGGGTCGGCCCGGCCCCTCCGGCACGCCTGGTCCGTCCGGCCCGCCCGGCCCCTCCGGCACGTCCGGCACGTTCCGTACGGACACGACCACCGTCGAGATCGTCGTTCCCGTCTACAACGAGGAACGGGCCCTGCCCGGCTGCCTGCGCACCCTGCACACCCGGCTGCGTGAGCAGCTGCCGTTCGCCTGGCGGATCACGGTGGCGGACAACGCCAGCGTCGACCGGACCTTCGAGGTGGCGACGGAACTGGCCGCCGAACTGCCCGGAGTGGAGGTGTTCCACCTGGACCGCAAGGGCCGCGGCCTGGCGCTGCGCACGGTGTGGGGCGCCAGCGAGGCCGACATCGTCGTGTATATGGATGTCGACCTGTCGACCGGGCTCGACGGACTGCTGCCCCTGATCGCGCCCCTGGCCAGCGGCCATTCCGATCTGGCCATCGGCAGCCGCCTCGCGGCGGGCGCGCGGACCGTACGCGGGCCCCGCCGCGAGCTGATCTCCCGCTGCTACAACGGGCTGATCCGGCTGACCCACGGGGCCCGGTTCAGCGACGCGCAGTGCGGCTTCAAGGCGGCCCGTACCGAGGTGCTGCGCCCGCTGCTGGAGAAGACGCGGGACGACGCCTGGTTCTTCGACACCGAACTCCTCCTGCTGGCCGAGCACAACGGGCTGCGCATCCACGAGGTCCCGGTCGACTGGGTCGAGGACGTGGACACCCGGGTCGACGTCGTCGGCACCGCCACCGACGACCTGCGCGGCCTGTACCGGATGGCACGGCTCAAGGCGTCCGGCGCCGCCCGGGTCGCGCTGCCGCGCCGTCCCGCTCCGGCCGCCGAACACCCGGACGCGGTGCTGGCCCCCGACACCGGCCGGTCCCGGTTCACCTGGGAGGTCGGCTGCTTCGTCGCCATCGGCATCGCCTCGACCGTCGGACAGGCGCTGCTCTACTGGCTGCTGCGCGGCTGGTGGCCGCCCGTCCTGGCGAACCTGGTGTCGCTGCTGGTGCTCACCGTGCTCAACACCGAGGCCAACCGCCGTCTGACGTTCCGCTGGTCCGGGACCGGTGTGGGACGCGCACACCTGGGCGCGGGCGCCCTGTTCGTCCTGGGCTACCTGGTGACCTCCGCCGCCGTGCTCCTGTACCGGCAGGGCAGTCCGGACGGCTCGACGGGTGCCGAGGCCCTCGTCCTGGCCGCCTCCTCCGTGCTGGTCACCGCCGTGCGCTTCCTCGTGCTGCGGCTGGCCGTCTTCCGGCGCCCATGAGCCCCGTCTCGTCCGTCCCGTCCCGTCGCAAAACTCTTCCAGGAACAGGAAAGCGCACCATGACCCAGACATCACCAGGGCCAACGGCCACGCCCGCGAGCGTGCCACCACCGGTCCTCGCCGGACGTGCGCTGCCCCGATGGGCCGCCCCGGCCGCGCTCGGCGCGATCCTGCTGCTGGCCGCGGTGCTCTACGGCTGGGCCCTCGGCTCGCTCGGCTGGGGCAACAGCTATTACGCGGCCGCCGTGAAGTCGATGGGCCGCGGCTGGACCAACTTCCTCTTCGGCGCGTACGACCCGGCCGGGGTGCTCACCGTCGACAAGCCGCCGGCCGCCCTGTGGCCCCAGGTCATCAGCACCAAGATCTTCGGCCTGCACGGCTGGTCGATGCTCCTGCCCCAGGCGCTGGAAGGTGTCGCGGCGGTCCTGGTCCTGCACCGGACGGTACGCCGCTGGGCGGGCGAAGGCGCCGGGCTGCTCGCCGCGCTGGTCCTGACGCTCACCCCCATCACGGTGGCGATCAACCGCGACAACAACCCGGACACGCTGCTGGTGCTGACCCTGGTCGCGGCCGCGTACGCGCTGACCCGGGCGCTGCGGACACCGTCCGGCCGGAACGCGCTGTGGTGGCTGTGCGGCAGTGGCTTCCTCGTCGGCGCCGGGTTCCTGACGAAGATGCTGGCCGCCTGGATGGTGATCCCGGCCCTCGCGGTGGCGTGGCTGACCGGCGCGCCCGGGACCTGGCTCGTACGCGTGCGCCGGTTGCTCATCGCGGGTGCGGTGCTCGCGGTGTCCTCGCTGTGGTGGGTGGCCATGGTGGCGCTGTGGCCCGGCGACCGCCCGTACATCGGCGGCAGCGAGGACGGCTCTGCCTGGGACCTGGTCATCGGCTACAACGGGCTCGGTCGGATCTTCGGCGAGAACGGTGCCACCGGCGGGATGGGCGGGGTCTCCTTCGGTGGCGCCGCCGGTCCGGGACGGCTCTTCAACGACCAGGTCGGCGGCCAGATCAGCTGGTTGCTGCCGCTCTGCGCGGTGGCACTGGGCGTCGCGCTCGCCGTCGCGGTGCTGCGCCGACGTGGCGGTACGGCCACGGGTGAGCCACTGGCCACCTCCGGGTGGGCGCTGTGGGGGACGTGGCTGGTGGTGTGCGGGCTGGTGTTCGCCACCCAGGAGGGCACGTTCCACCCGTACTACACGACACAGCTGGCCCCCGCCGTCGCCGCGCTCACCGCGGGCCTCGCGACCGCGCTCGCCCGCGCCCACCGGGCCGGAGCCCGCTGGGCCCTGCCGACGGGGGCCGGGGCCGTGCTGGTCACCGTGGTCTGGGCGGTCGTGGTGATCGAGCGGCAGCCGTCCTGGAACGGCTGGCTGACGTGGGCGGTGGCGGCCACCGGACTTGGCGGGGCCGCGCTTCTGCTGCTCGCGGGCCGACACCACCGGCTGCTCCCGGCCGCGCTGGGCGGTGCCGTCCTGGCGGTGCTGCTGGCCCCGGGCGCCTGGGCGGTCGCCGTCCCCGGCTCCACCTCCGCGATGGGCGGCGCCAACCCCATGGCCGGACCGGCATCGGGCCTGCCGTTCGGCCAGGGCGCCTTCCCCGGCGGGGGACCCGGCGCGGGTGGCATGCCCGGCGCGGGCCCGGGCGGGAAGCCGGAGGGGGTGCCGTCGGGGAGGCCTTCGGGGACGCCCGCCGGAATGCCGTCGGGAATGCCTTCCGGTGACATGGGCCGCACGGGCGGCATGGGCGGCACAGGCGGCATGGGCAAACTCATGGGAGCCACCGGCCTCACCGCCGATCAGCGCAAGATCCTCCGCTACGCGGTCGAGCACTCCGGCTCCGCCCGGATCAGCCTCGCCGCCGAAGGGGGAGCCATGGCCGCGTCCGCGTACATTCTGAACAGCGACGCCACGGTCATCGGCATGGGCGGCTTCATCGGCACCGACGACGCCCCGTCCGTACGCCAGTTGGACACGTGGACCGGCAAGGGCGAACTGCGCTACGTACTGGGCTCCGAGCCGGGCCGGAACGGCGCGGGCCCCGGCGGGATGGCGGGCCCCGGGGGCATGGCAGGCCCCGGCGCGATGGCGGGCGGCGCCGACAGCCCCGCCTCCCGGCGCTCCGCGTGGCTCGGCGAGCACTGCGCCAAGGTCCCGGCCTCCGCCTACGGCGGCAGTGCAAAGAGCGGCAGCGCCAAGACCGGCAGCGGTTCCGGACCGACCGGCATGATGGGAATCGGCACCACCCTGTACGACTGCGCCGCCACGAAGTAGCCGCCACGCGTCGAGCGACGGCAGAACGGACCACCACACACCATGGCCGAGCAGCCCGCCACCCCGCCCAGCCACCGCATCCTCGTCGTCGAGGACGACCCCGGCATCCGCCTGTTGCTGGAGTCGGCCCTGGGCCTGGCCGGATACCAGATGAGCAGTGCCGCCACCGGCCGTGACGCCCTGCTGGAGGTCGAGCGGTTCCGCCCGGACCTTCTGGTGCTCGATGTGATGCTGCCCGACCTCGACGGCTTCGAGATCACCCGGAACCTGCGCGCGGTAGGCGTGCGGACACCGGTCCTGTTCCTGACGGCCCGCACCGAGGTGGGCGACCGTATCGCGGGCCTCGGCGCGGGCGGCGACGACTACGTCGGCAAGCCGTTCAGCCTCGAGGAGGTGCTTCTGCGCATCCGCGCCATCCTGCGCCGTACGGGCCACGACGTGCCGTACGGCGCGGGCGAGGACGAGACCGAGGTGCTGCGCTACGCGGACCTCGAACTCGACGAGCGGGCCCACGAGGTCCACCGGGCGGGGCAGTACATCCCGCTGTCCCCCACCGAGTTCAAGCTGCTCACCCTGCTGATGGAGAACGCCAACCGGGTGTTGAGCAAGAGCCGGATTCTCGACCGCGTCTGGGGCTTCGACTTTTCCGGCGACGGCCGCATCGTCGAAACGTATGTCAGGTATCTGCGGCGCAAGATCGACCACCTCGATCCACCGCTGATCCACACCGAACGGGGCGTGGGCTACTGTCTGCGCCTGCCGCGCGACCACGCCCAGCGGACCGACGGATGACCCGCCGCACTCCGCTGCGCGCCGGACGGCCCACGTCGCTGCGCAGCCGCCTGGTGTGGGGCGCCGCGCTGCTGGCCGCCGTCGCGGTCCTCGCCGCGCAGACCATCGGGTTCCTGGTGCTGAGGTCATGGCTGCTGGACCGCGTCGATCAGCAGCTCGACGACTTCCATCTGCCGCCCCAGACCTTCTCCCGCGACATCGGTCCCGAACAGATGCCCCGGTCCCCGGACCCCGGCTCGGTGACCCTGCCCTCCGACTTCCGCATCACCTTCTACGGCGCGTCAGGACACCGGCGCGGCATCCTCGGCGGTGGCGAGGCACCCGGACCCGAACTCCCCAGCTCCATCGACCAGTTGAGGCTGTCCGGCGGCCGTCCGGGCACCGTCCCCGCCGTCTCCGGCGACGGACACTGGCGGGTCGAGAAGAAGACGGGCCCCGGACACACCTGGTACGTCGTCGCGCTGCCCCTGGACACATTCGACGGCGCCACCGCCAAACTGCTGTGGCTCAACGGCATCGTGCTGGCGGCCACCCTCACCGGCTTGATCGCACTCAGCCGGTGGGTCGTCCGCATCGGCCTGCTGCCGCTGACCCGCATGGAGCGGACCGCGCAGGACATCACGGCCGGAGACCTGAGCCCACGGCTGCCGGACACCGACCTCCGTACCGAGACGGGCCGCCTCGGCACCGTGCTGAACACCATGCTGGACAGGCTCCAACAGGCCCTGTGCGAACGCGAGTTCTCCGAGGCACGGCTGCGCCGGTTCGTCGCCGACGCCGGACACGAACTGCGCACACCCCTCACCTCCATCCAGGGCTTCGCCGAACTGGCCCTGCGCCACGAGGAACGGTCGAGCGCCGAACGGCGCGAGGGCGACCGGCTGATCGCCCAGAACGCCGAACGCATCAGCCTGCTCGTCGACGACCTCCTGCTGCTGACCAAGCTGGATAAGGAACCCGACTACCGCCGCGAGCGGGTCGACCTGCTGGCGGTCGCCGCCGACTCCGTGAGCGCGACGGCCCACCAGACCCACGGCCACCCGATCCGGCTGGGCCCCCTCAGCACCGGCACGGCCGCCGACCAGGAGGAACTGGAGCTGGTCGAGACGACCGGCGATCCCCACCGGCTGCGTCAGGTCGCGGGCAATCTGCTGTCCAACGCGCTGCGCCACACCCCGCCCGGTACGAGGGTGGACGTACGCGTCGGAGCCGGGCGAGCCGGTCCCACGACCGGCGGCACGGATCGCCCCGGCCGGACGAGCCCCTCCCCACCCCTGCGGGAAGGGACCCGCATCTGCGTACTGGAAGTGGCGGACCAGGGCCCCGGCCTGTCCCCGGAGGCGGCCGACCGGGTCTTCGAACGCTTCTACCGCGCCGACCCGTCCCGCTCCCACCACCACGGCGGCTCCGGCCTCGGCCTGGCCATCGCGAGCGCGATAGCCCAGGGCCACGGCGGCCGACTGGAACTGGATACCGCCCCCGGACGCGGAAGCGTCTTCCGCCTCGTCCTGCCCGCCGGACCCGGCACACCCTGAGCCGGGCCGCCGCGGGCCTATGCGTCGCTGCGCTCCGAGTCGGAGATCTCCTCTCCGCCCTCTTGCCCGCGGTCTGGGTAGCCGAGCGCGCCTCTGCGGGTGAGTCGGAGTGTCGCGTCCACGTAGGCAGCCGTGTCGACGATCGCGCGGTAGAGGGTGTGCATCTGCGACTGTGTTTGGTCGTACCACTCGTCGAATTTGCCCCTGGCGTCCCTGGGGAGGTCCTCGTTCCGTGCGTGATCGCGTGCGGTGCCGTCGATGATCTGCGAGTCCAGGGTGGCGCGGTAGGCATTCAGCTGCGGCAGTTCCTGTTGGTCCCAGTCTCGCCTGCCGCATTGTTTGATCGCGTTCATCACGCTGAGGGAGAACTCCGAGTAGATACGCGCGTTCGGATCGGAGCCGCTCGCGTCCCTACCGGCTCCCTGCGTCGCGGTGCGGAATCTTTCGTGGTTCCGCGTCTTTCCTGCGGATGTCGCTTTCTCTTTCAGGAGTTCCAGTCGCTTGATTGCCTCCGGAATCCGATCCTTCGCCCTTCCCATTTGAGTAGCGCTCACATTACCCTTGCCCTGCCCCTTAAGATGTCCGGCTTGCTCCCTTATTCTGCTCAGCAGTTCCGTGTGAATCTTCTCGGCCAGGGCGTCGAGGGCGTTGAAGATGTGCTCGCCCTGTTTGGAGGGGCCTTCGGCGCGCTGGACGGTGCCCGGGTGTGCGGTGGGGCGGTGCCGGGTGGGTCCCGCCGGGGCCGTGGCGCGTTGGACGGGGCCCGCCATGGCCCGGGTGGCGTTGGCTTCGGCTTCGCGCTCGAAGCGGTCGGAGGGGTCGGAGACCTTGAGACCCGACCCGTTGTCGGTGCCCGCGACGGGCCCCTGCCGCTGCTGGATGACGTGCGTCAACTCGTGGGCCAGGGTGTGTTTGTCGCCGCCGCCGTCGCCGAGCACGACATGGTTGCCGGAGGTGTACGCGCGGGCCCCGATCTCCGACGCGGAGGCGCGGGCGGCGCTGCCGGTGTGGAGACGGACGTCGGAGAAGTCGGCGCCGAGCCGGGCTTCCATCTCGTGGCGTACCGGTTCGTCCATGGACTTGCCGCCGCTGCTCAGCACGTCGGGGACCGCCGAGCGCTGCACCGCGTCATGGCCGCAGCCGGGAGCGTGCTGATGCTGCTCCTGCCCCTGGGCTTGTTGGGCCCGCTGGAGCGAGTGGACAGCGGCGGCGTTGCCCGCGGTGCGCTGCAGGGCGAGGAGCGAGTGGGCCGAGACGGCCCCGGGCCCGGCCTGGTCCGTCACGGGTCCGGTGGGGTGGACGGGGGCGGGGGCGCGGGTGGCGCTGTCGGGGGTCTTGCCGGTGTCCCGTGCGTGCATGGGTGCGTCTCCGTGAGGGGGCGGGAACCTGGTCACCCGGTGGCGGTGCGGGGCCGCACCGCCACCGGGACACGTCATTCAGGCGGGTCTCACGCCGTGTTGTTGTTGGCGGACGGGCCGAAGAACTCGACCTCCGCTATCGCGACCTGCTTGTTCGGCTCCGTGTATGCGGACTTGAGCTGGAGCCGGGCCCTGACCACGTCCCGGGCGCGCAGCGGGAAGGTCTGCGGCTGGCCGTCGTTCAGGGTCAGCTCGCGCGACTCTTCCTTCCCGTCGGAGTGTGTCAGCTGGACCGTGATCTCCCGTGGACGGCCCTGGTCGCGGGCCTCTTCCTGCTTCGTGGAGACTCCCGGGGTGATGACGACGTCGAGCAGGCGGGTGGGTGCCGAGAAGTTGGCTTCCCATGCCTGGCCCGAGGAGTCGCCCGCGTAGCCGGTTCCCCACCAGGTGTTGTTCTTGCCGTCGTCCGCCAGTCCGGGAAGGTGGCCGGAGTCGGAGTGGGTGGCCGTTTTGGTGTCCGGGTGGATGAGCGCGCGGTCGGCGAAGTGGTCCTGAACGGCGGCCACGGCCGGTGGCGTCCAGATGATGGCGCCGGTGACCACGGCCGCGATGACGAGGAGACCCACCACCTTGGACACCAAGTCGCCCACGCCCCGGCGCAGCCGCGGCCGGTCGCCCGCGAACGGGACCACGTCGCCGTGCAGGCCCAGGAGGCGGCGCCACCAGGGCAGCCGCGGGCGGACCGGCCCGGCGGGTGTCTCGGCGAGCCGCATGGCGCACTGGCGGCAGAAGTGGCGGTGCGGCTGGTTGGACGTGTCGCACCACGGGCACGCGATGCCGTTGTGCGGTGCCTCCTCGGGGGCCACGGCGCGGGCGCGCGGTGCGTCGGCCCGCGGTGTGCCGGGCAGGACCGGGGCGACGCGGTCGGCGGGCTCCTGCGCCGACGGTTCCGCCACCGGGACGATCAGGGCGCGGGCCCGTTCGTCGGCCTCCCGCCGGGGCGGTGTGGTGTCGGGGACGGGGTGCGGTGTGCCCGGTGCGGGGTTCGGCGTGGGGTCCGGTGCGGCACCTGTCGCGGTGTGCGGTGCGGCGAGCGGCGCGGTGTCCTGGGGCTGGGTGGGCGCATCGCGGTCCGGGGCGGTGGGCGGCGTCGGCGCGTCCGGCCGTGCCGCCGCGGGCGTACGTGCGGTGTCCTCCTCCCATCCGAGGAAGGCGCCGCACTCGTCGCAGAACGACTGGTTGTCCTGACGGGCCGCGCCGCACTCCGTGCAGGTGCGGTGGGGGCTGGCATTCACGATGGGGTGTTCCTCTCGGTGCTTGCCGTGCGTTCCACGCGCACGGTGTAGGGCAGGTGCGCGGGCCGGGCCGCCGCCACCAGGTCGTCAAGCCGCCGTACGTCCACGGCGTCCGGGTCCGGAACCCGCAGCACCACATGGACACCGGGGCGCGGATCGCCGGGGAAGGGGCCGAGCGGGCGGGGCGACCAGGACGCCCCGCCGCTTTCGGTGATCTCGGGCGGGACGTTGAACGCCGCCTGGACGGCGTCCCGCAGCCCGCTCCGGGTGCCGCGCCTGCGGTGCAGGTCCACGGCGGTGGCGACGGTGTGCCGCAGCAGGGCCTCCGATTCGTCCCCGGTGAGTTCGGCACCGACCCATCCCGCGAGCCAGTCCACGAAGTCCTCGGGCGCCAGCGCGGGGGAGAAGTAGGAATCCAGGCAGTCGAGGACGTTCAGCAGCGGCGCCAGCAGGGCGTCCAGACCGCCGGTGAAACGCTGCGCGAAATCGTCGTCGGCGAAGACGGACGGCAGCCGCTCACCCAGCGGGTGCGGCGACTCCAGTCCTTCGAGTGCGCCTCTCACATCAGCCCCCGATCACGCGGACGCGGTGGTCGAACGGGAAGACCAGCGACGGACCGGACAGCCGGATGCGGTCGGTGGCGTCACCGCGTTTGCCGGTGAGCGGGTCGGCCGGGTGCAGCAGTACCTCGTCCACCAGCTCGACGCCCGGTACGCGCTGGAGCACCGCGAACAGCTCGCCCGACTGCACCTGACGGCCGAACGGCCAGCCGTTGCCGTCCACGCCGCCGGTCAGCGGGTCGAGGTGGGCGTACAGCGCGTCGAGCGCGGCACGGCGCACCGTGTCCGCGTCGGCGCTGCGGTACGCGTGCAACGTCACCACCGCCGTCACGCCCTGGTAGTAGGGCGGGCCGATGGCCAGGCGGGTGCCGATGGCGCGGCGTTCGTCGAGGAAGCGGGTGATTTTGTCCAGCAGCTCGTCGCCGGGCACCAGTTGCTCGAAGCGCAGCCGCCCGCCCACGTCCGGTACCGCCTGGGGCACGACCAGGACACGTACGGCGTTCTCCCCGGAGTCGCCTGCGCCGGTGTCCGTCCCGCCCCTCAGAGACGTACCGTCAGCGCCGCCACTCATGCCGCCCGCGGCGGCCGGGTCCGCCGCCTGGCAGGAGATACGGGCCACCTCGGGGGCGGCCTGCCGGGTCAGCTCCTCGTAGTCGCGCCGGGTGACGGCCCGGTCCTGGGCGCGCAGCGCGATCGGCGCGCGGACCTTCGCCTCGTCGACGGTCTCGGCGTCCACACCGCCGCGCGCCGCCTCGAGGTTGTCCACCCGGGCCACGTACGGGACCGAACTGCGCAGCACACGAATGCAGTTGCGGGCCACGTTGCCGATCCGGCCGCCGCCCGTGCGGTAGCGGGTGGCGCGGATCGTCGCGCCCTTGGGCGGGACGGCACCGTACTGCCGCAGGGTGCCGTCCGGCAGGCGCACCGCGGGGCCGAACGCCACCTCGCCGGTCGCGTGGTCGAGCGTGACGTGCCGGTCGCCGGGGCCGGACGCGGACAGGTGCGGCACCACGGACCACGGCTGCCAGCCCGCTCCGTCCGACACCTCCAGCTCCAGTGGCGGTTCACCGGCCGCCACCGGTGTGCGCGCCAGCCGCACACGCTGCCCCGGCACACCGGAGGACTCGCCCAGCGGCTCGTCGGCGACCGTTTCGGCGTGCGCCGCCCGCACCGTGCCCCCGATGGTGAACGCGGACGCGTCGCGGACGGTGGGCGAGGTGGTGTACGACGTCATGCCCGGATCGGCCGCCACCACGCGGCAGCGCACCCAGCCCGCGTCGAACCGGCCGACGCGCGAGACCTCGTGACCCGCCGGGATGTGCAGCACCACCTCTCCGGGGCGGTTCAGGCCGCCGGTGGAGTCCTCCTCCACCGCGCAGCCGCGCCACCCCTCCGGTGTCCACGCCTCCCACACCAGCGGGGGGTTGCGCGGGTCCACGCCGACACCGTCGACCCGGCTGTCCAGGCGCAGGACGACGGCACACGAGGGGACGGCGGTGTCCAGGCCCAGCAGCAGCGTGTCGCCCGGCCTCGGGGCCTCGGCGAAGACCATCACGTCCTGGCCGTCGAGGATGTCCGAGGTGCACTCGGAGGGCGGCTGCCCGTGCCCCTGCGTCTGCACCCGGGTCAGCTCGCACGGCACCACCGGCAGGTCCTCCTCCGTGGCGAACACCACGGCGTCCTCCGTTTCGGTGCGCACCGTCGCCGTCTCCGTACCGGCGGGCAGCAGCACCGTCTCCGGCTGCGGCGCGGACAGCCAGAAGGTGATGTCCGCGCGGGCGGCGGCGGGCGGGAAGAGGGAGACGCCGATCAGGTCGAGGAAGGCCAGGTAGTTCTTTTCGGGCACCCGGTTGAGCCGGTACACGAGCTGGTCGGCCATGTCAGCGACGGTCTCGACGAGCGTCACGCCCGGGTCGGACACATTGTGGTCGGTCCACTCCGGGCACCGCCGCTGGATGTGCCGCTTGGCGTCGTCGACGAACTGCTGGAAGCGCCGGTCGTCCAGGTGGGGTGAGGGCAGGGCCATCAGCGGTGGTTCTCCAAAGCGGTGTCGTTCTCGTCGCGCGGTCCCCCGTCGTCCGGGCCTTCGTCGTCCGGGCCCTCGTGCGAGGGGATGACGTAGAAGGGGAAGACCAGGCTGCGCGGGTTGTTGGTGCCGCGGATCTCGTAACGGACGTCGATGAGCAGCGCGGCGGGCTCGTCCGGCGCGGGGGCGACGCCCACCTCGCTCACGTCGATCCGCGGTTCCCACCGGTCGAGGGAGGCCCGCACCTCGTGGCGGATGCGGCCCGCCGTCGCCTCGTTGACCGGCGCGAACACCAGGTCGTGGATGGCGCAGCCGAACTCCGGCCGCATCGGCCGCTCCCCGGGGGCCGTGGACAGCACCAGCCGGATCGCCTCCTCGACCTCCCGTTCGCGCTGCACCAGCGCGATGCCCCCGGACGCGTCGGTGCGCATCGGGAAACCCCATCCCGCACCGACGAACTGCTCACCCATGTCCGCTCCGTCCTTCCGATCCGTACTCGCCGCCGCCCCTTGTCCCGCCGTCCTTGTCCCATGGACCCGTCACGGGAGCGGGACCGGTATCCCGTTCGCGGTGACCACGCCCTGGAGCGCCACGGAGACCGCCCGGAACTGGGCCGAGGCGGCCGCCGAGAGCTGGAGGGTGCCCACCGCGTTCAGCGTGGCCGCGCTGCCCGCGTTCATGGTCAGCGCGCCGCCCGCCCGGATACCGACCTCGGCGCCCGCCTGGACGTTCACCCCCGCGCCACCGCGGATGTTGACCGCGCCGCCACCGCGGATGTTCACCGCGCCCGTGGCCCGCAGGTCCAGGTTTCCGCCGCTCTTGACCTCGACGCCACGGGTGCCCTCGATCGACACCTCGCCCCTGCTGTTGATCGTCACCGTCGTACGGGTCTGGTCCAGGTGGACGGTGAGCTTGCCGTTCCCCGTCTGCAGCCGGATGCCCTGCTTGGGCGGGGTCTGCCGGTCCAGCAGCTCGACGATGTGGCCGTTGCGGGAGGCGAGGCTGCGCCAGTTGACCCGGCCCCTGGTGCGGTCCACCGGCTGCATGCCGTCGGGGTCGTCGGTCGGCTTGTCCTTGCCGTTGTACAGCCCGGCGAGGACGTACGGATGCTCCAGCGAACCGCGGTCGAACGACACCAGCACCTCGTCCTCGACCTCCGGCAGCAGCAGCCCGCCACCGCGCACACCGCCGAACTGGGCCACCCGGCACCAGTCGCTCTCGTACGTGTCCGAGAGCCACGGGAAACGCAGCTTGACGCGCCCCATCCGCAGCGGGTCCATGATGTTGGTGACGATCGCGTTGACCACACCGGGAAGCCGCTGCGCGTCCTCGCCCCCGCCACCGCCCGAGGCCAGCCCGTACAGCGAACGGAACTGACGGCCCGTCACCGACACCCAGGTCGTGTACGGGCTGCCGCTGGCGAAGACGTGGCGCACGCCCGTCGCCGTGTACTTGCCCTCGAACGGAAACCCCGCGCCGTTCAACGCCACCGGGATGCCCGGCCGCAGATCCGGATTGCCGGTGACCGCGACCTCCAGCTCGGTGAACGAGGACGCCACGTCCTCGGCCAGCGCCCGCGCCGCGTGCCCCACCTGGGACTGCGTCCCGTACGGCACGTCCGTACCGACCAGCTCCGCCTTCCCGAACCGGGCCGAGGCCTTGGCCGGGGTGATGTCCGTGCGCGCGTCCTGCGTCGTCCCCGCGCTCGCCTGGCCCTTCAGCGGCCGCTTCGTCTTCACGTCCCAGCCCCGGACCCGCACCGTCCGCGTCTGCCCCGCGGAGGTCACCCCGACCCTGCTGTGCAGTTCGTTGGTGCCGAACTCCAGGACGTAGGGGCTCCGCTTCGAGGGGGTGGAGTCGGACGGCGCACCGGAGGCGGACACCAGTTCCGTGAAGCACATCTTGCCGTTGTTGTCGAAGTACAGATGGACGTCGTTCTCCTGCGCCAACCGGCACAGGAAGTCCCAGTCGGTGATGTTGGGCTGGGTGGCCAGCTCGTACACCGACCGCGTGGTGTCGATGCGCCCCGGCTTCAGCCCGTTGCGTGTCGCGAGGCGCCGGGCGATGTCACCGGCGGTCATGTTGGGGTAGCCCTCGACCCGGCGGTTGCGCAGCAGCCGGTGCCCCGGGTCGAAGCCGCGCACCACCAGCGACCTGCCGGCACCGTCCTTGTCCACCTCCATCGCCGTGATGTCACCGGTGAGCATCGGCTTGCCCTTGCGCCCGTCGGTGACCGGGCACAGCGTCGCCTTCGCGCCCACGGTGATCTGCCGGAACGTCTTCAGCAGGTCCCTGCCGACGTCGCTGAAGGTGAGCTGGAAAGCCGAGGGCACGTTGACGCTGGCGTCCACCCAGCCGTCGACCAGCAACCGCTCCAGCTTGTCGGGGAGTGGGGCGCCCTCCACCTCCACGTGCAGCACGCTGGTGTACGTCTTCTGGCTCATCGCAGTGGTCGTCTTTCGTCTCGTGGGGGTCGGGCGGTACGGGCTCGTCGGCGGCGGAACGGCACCGGGGTCACCCGCCGGTGTCGTTGATCGCGGGCAGCAGCAGTTCGGTGCCGGTCGCCAGGCGCATCGGGTCGTCGATCCCGTTCGCCTCCGCGATCACCCGCCACCCCGTCGCGTCCCCGTACTCCCGCCAGGCCAGCGACTGGAGCGTGTCCCCGGCCACCACGCGGTGCACCCGCCGCGCGGACAGCGCGCCCGACGTCGGGTTCTGCCCCTTCGTCGCCAGCGGCACTTCCGTCAGCGTCAGGTTGCAGGTCGCCCGAGTCGGTTCCCCGGTGGGGCTGAAGAGGGTGTAGGTGGCGCTGACGCTGTCCACGTGCGCCACGAACTGCACGGTGTTGAACGAACCCCAGGAGAACCTGACCCACGGCGGTGAAGGGCGATTGGTCGACAGCGACGGCGGATACACCTCGCAGCACGACAGGAGCAGATCCACCTTCTTCTGCACCTTCGAAGCCCCCGGCTTCGCCGAGGCGTCGAGGAACACCTCCAGCTCCAGCGACGCGGGTTGCGCGCCCACGAACTCCGGCGGCGCGCCCCGGGCGTAGCCCACGGACGGCTGAGCGCTCCACGATGCCGACCGCGTCAACTGGAGCTGGCTCGGATTGAACTGGAACTCCACCTGCCCGATCCGCCCGCCGAGCCCACCCTCGAGACTGGTCGGCGGCTGGTGGATCGCGAGCGAGGCGCGGACCAGGCTGGCGCTGCCGCCACGGGAGCCGATCGCGGGCATCAGGCCCCTCCGGCGTCGGTGAAGCCGTGATGCGTGATCTCCAGCGTCTCGGTGGCCACGGCCGGGCTGGACGGGTCCAGGGTCGGCCCCTGCCAGCGGATCGGCAGCACATCCACCAGACCCCACTGCGCCACCAGCGAACCGTCCGCGCGCAACGCGGCGATCTGCGCGGTGGGCCGCCGTATCCCGGTGGCCACGGACGAGATCCACGCGGCCACCTTCGCGGTGTCGGGCGTGAGCGGGCGGGTCAGACGGATGGAGGAGAACGTCACCCGGGACGGGAGCTGCCAGACGAACCCGTTGTTGCCGCCTTCCTCCCGCTGCTCCACCTGCACCTCGGACGACAGGCCCTCGCAGCCGTTGAACAGCCCGAGGTTCTGGCCGTCGATGGTCAGCTTGAAGTAGATGGTGGAGCCGGGGTCCTTGGTGGTGGTCATCGGTGGCTGATTTCTCCGGGAGGTGGCGGGTGGTGGCCGGCGGGTGCCGGGTCGGGTGGCGGTGCCGCGCGGACGGCCGGGCTCCTCCTGTCGGGAGCGGGCCGACCGGGGCTAGCGGCGGGGGTCGCGCAGTCGCCCCACCCGTTCGCGGTCGGCCCGCAGCTCGGCCCGCAGAAGCCGGGACAGCGGCCCGAGCAGCCGTCGCGCCAACTCGTCCAGCTCCGTGGCGGATTGCTGCCGTGTGGCGGGTGCGGGTGCGGGTGCGGGTGCGGGTGGGGTGGCGCGTGGCGCGGGTGTCGGGGGCGACGGGGCCTGCCTCTGCACGGTGGCGGGCGGGGGTGTGGCGGGCCCGGTGGACGCGGCAGCGGGACGTGGCGCGGGTGCCGGGGGCGATGCGGCCTGCCTCCGCACCGCGGCGGGCGCGGGTACGGGCGCGCCGGTCACCGTCCCCGGCCACGGCGCGGGCGCGGCGGGGCCGGTGGCGGCCGTACGCCGTTGCACGGCCGCCGGAGCGGCCGCCGTACGAGGTCCGGGGGACGAACGCGGGCCGGACGCCACCGCACCGGGCCGTACGACGGGTACGGCAGTACGGGGACCGGCCTGCTGGGCCGAACCGTTCGCTCGCCGCACTGGGCGAGGCCTCACGGCAGGGGCCGACCCCCCGCCCGGCGCATGCGACGACGGACCGGGCCCGGGCCCGGCGGGCGTCGCGGAGGCCGGCCCGGTCAGCGCACGTGCCGTGGCGAGTGGCGCGGACGGAGCCCGCCTGCTCGGCGGAGCGGCGGGCGCTGAAACCGGAATGGTGCCGGGCACTTGGGACGCCGGGGGCCGAACCGGTCCGGCGGAACGGCTGAGCTGGACCGGGGGAGTGGCGGCCGGGCGCCGCCCACGCGGCGCGTCGGAGGACGCGACGGGAGGGGCCTGCCCGATGCCCGGCAGCGGCTGCGGCTGCGGCTGCGGCTGCGGCGTCGGAGCCGGAGACGGGGTCGCGGTCGGAGTCGGGGGCGGAGCCGGGGCCGGGGGCGGGGCCGGAGTCGGGTTCGCGGTCGCGGTCGGCGTCGGGGGCGGGGCCGGGGAGACGGTGCGCTGTGCGGTCACCGGCCCGGCGTCCTGGTCCGGTGTCCGCGCCCATCCCTCGGACACGGGGCCCGTGGTGACGGGAGCACCCAGCAGCGGGCGCCGACGCGGCGCCTCGGGCGCGATCGGCGCGGTGTGCGGATCGTCCGACGGGGCGCCCGTGCGGTGCGAGGGCGCGGCCTCCGCAGCCGCCGGGGCACTGGGGCGCGGGGCGCCGAGCCCCGCACGCCTGCGCTGGACGCGCGGCGCGGCAGCGGGCGTGCCCGCTGCCCCCGCGGCGTCGGCCGGACCGTTCGCGGGGGGCGCTTCCGTACGGGGCGGCGTCACGGGACCGGGCACCTGTGGGACCGGGCCGGGGAGCGTGGACCGCTGGACCGGGGCGTGCGTCGGCGGGGCCGACCGTGCGGACGGCTGCCCGTCCGGAACCGCTGTGCGAGCAGAGGTGTTCGGTGAGGACGGCGCACTCCGGGCACCCTCGCCCGTACCGGGCGGCGGCGTGTCCGCGCCTGCCGAAGGCGCCTGACCGCCGCCCCGGGTGGCGGACGTGGCGGGACCGGACTGCGCCGTCGCCGCCCGTCGCACCGGTCCGGCCGACCGCGGAACCCGGTCTCCCGGACCGGGGTTCGCGGCCGTCGCCGCACCCTCGTGGGCGGGGACCGTTCCGGTGGTGGGGCCGGTGTCGCCGGGCGCGGAGGGCTCCGCGGCTTCCGGCCGCCGGGCGGTGCCGGGCCGACGTGAGGGTGCCGTGTCCCCAGGGGTGGGGCTCGCTTCGGTGGTGGGGCCGGTGCTGGCGGCCGCGGCGGGCTCCTGCCGTGGGGTGTTCGGCCGTGTCATGGCCCGCTGGGCAGTGCCGAGCCGACGTGAGATCACCGGACGTGGCGCGGTGGTCAGCGCGGGTCCGGAGGCGCGGGAGGCCGGAGCGCTCGGGCGCGGGGCGACGGGGAGACGTCGGATGTCCGGCGCGGGGCGGGGCGCGCGGTTCGTCGCCGACGGTGCCACCGGGTCACCGGTCGGCGAGCCCGACACGCTCGATTCCCGTCCGTCGGTGACGTCCCGGCTGCCCGTTCCGCCACCGGACGTGGGCGCACCGGCTTCACCGGCCGCTCGCCGCACGGCGGCATGACCCGTGGCGGCTGCCTGCCGCGTCGCAGGACGGGCGGTCCTCGAGGCGGCTTCCGGCTGATGCGTTGTCGCCGCGCCGTCACGCCGCTGTGGACCGCCGTCATCCGCCGTGCGCTGTGCCGGTGGGGCGGCGGTCGGGGCCGTGTCGGGTGTTCCGTTGCCGGGTGCGGGTGCGGGTGCGGGTGCGCGTTGCGCGGTGGTGTCGCCCGTGGTGGCTGTCTGTCGTGTCGTGCGGCGGGGAGGCCTCGGGGTTCCGGAGGAGGGCTGCGAGGTGTCCGCCCGGCCCGAGGCGGCACCCGGCGGCCGGGCCGTAGCCGCTCCGTCGCGCAGTGGCGAACCGCCGTCGTCCGCAGCGGCGCCCCTGACAGCGCGAGGTGCCGGGGGAACGGCGGCCGAGGCCGGGCTGTCGGAGGCGACCGCGCCCGGCCGTGGCGAACCGGCCGCGTGGCCGTGCCCGGTTCCGGGGCGCGACGGGGCTACCCGGCGCTGCACCTGTGGGTGCCCTGCGGTCGGGGTGGACGGGTCGCCACCGCCCTCGGAGTCCGCGGGGCCCTGGGCGGGCGGCTGCGCGACCGGCAGGGGCGGTGGCGGCACCTCGGATGTGCCCGGCCGTGCGGTGACGAGGCCGTGGACGATGCCCGACGGTGCCGTACGGGCGACCACATGGGCGGGCTCGCTGCGGAACGACGGGTTCTGGTGCGTGCTGAGCCGGGACGCGAAATCCCGGGCGGAAACGGTCCGCGGCGCGCCGAGTACACGCTGCACCGGCCCGGCGGTGGCCCACTCACCCGCGGCGCGGGCGCCGGAGCCTCCGGCCGTCCCCTCCGCGTCGGCCGCACCGGCCGCCGCCGGTTCCACGTCGCCGCCCCGCTGCGGTGGCGTCCCGTGCCGCAGGCTCCTCCATACGTCCCTGATGCCCATGGTCAGGTCACCGGCTCCCCTCGGAGGCGCGGGCGACCAGGGCCGCGGCCTGCTCCACGTACCTGCCGCGGTCCCGGTGTTCGAGGTCGAGGAGTTCCCCCATGCTCCAGTGGAAGTGGTAGGCGAGGTACGCGACCTCCTCGTGGATGCGCTCGGCCGCGTACGTCACGATTCCCCCAGGCGGCTCCCGGCCAGCTCGACCTCGAAGGACTCCTCGCAGTGCGGGCAGGCCACGGCCGCGCGGGTGTGGCCCTCGGCGTTGATCTGCCGGTAGAAGTCCTGGAGGAACGCCAGGTCGGAAGCGAACATGTTCTCCACGGTGCCGTCGTGCACCATGGGCAGCGTGCCCAGCCGGGTGATGACCCGGCCGAGCAGCACCACGGACAGATAGGCGGGGTTCTCCTGCACCCGCACATCGCGCAGCGGGACCAGTTCGTCCCGCGCGGTGGCCAGGCGCATCGTCCCGGAGCGGTGGACGGTGCCGCTCTCGTCCACGTAGCCGCGCGGCAGCTCGAAGTCGAACTCCGTCCGCAGGGCTTCCTGCCGGGCGGGGGCCTCGGCAGGGCCCGCCGGAAGTCCCGGGTCGGCCGGAAAGCCGGAGTCGGCCGGAAGATCCGGGGCGGCGGGGGCGGCCGCAGCCGCCCCCTTGGGTGCCGAGCGACGCATCACTCGATGACCAGTTCTTCGAAGACGATCGTGACCTGCTCGGTGAGCGCGGAGGCATCCCCGGCCTTGACGCCGCCCGCCTCGACCTTGCTGCACCAGGCGTTGCGCAGGTTGTACCGCTTCACCGGGGCGTTCTGGTAATCCATCATGATGATGGAGGCGTTCTTCCGGGCGCTGCCCATGTTCCCGGAGATGGAGTTGTTGATCCACTGGGTGAACGCGCCGGAGGACGTCATACCGCGGGTGACCGTGCACTCGCCGGCCTTCTTCGTGCCGGGCAGCTTCTTCGTGACGGGCTTGCCGGTGGCGGAGACCTGCTGGTATTCGATGACGTCCTGCTCGATGGACAGGCCGCTCACCTCCTGCAGGTACTCGACCATCACGCCGTCGATCTGCAGGCCGAAGTTGTGTGAGGTGAGGGCGTCACCGGGCTGGAGGGACATGCTGGGGCTTCCTCTGCTTCCTTATGGGTGGGGCGGTTTGCGCGGTGGCTCGTCGGCCGTCGGCCACTACTCGTCGAGCTCGCCGCCGCCACCGGAGAACTGGGCCAGCCGGAAGACCACGAACTCGGCGGGCTTGACCGGTGCGATGCCGATCTCGCAGACCACCCGGCCCACGTCGACGGACTCCTGCGTGTTGGTCTCCGCGTCACACTTGACGTAGAACGCCTCTTCCGGGCTCGCGCCGAACAGGGCGCCCTCGCGCCACTCGTTCACCAGGAACGCGGAGATGTTGCGCCGAATCCGGGCCCACAGCGCCTGGTCGTTGGGCTCGAACACCACCCACTGGGTGCCGACGAGGATCGACTCCTCCAGGTAGTTGAAGTACCGGCGCACGTTCAGGTACCGCCAGGCCGGGTCCGAGGACAGCGTGCGCGCGCCCCAGATGCGGATGCCGCGCCCCGCGAAGGCGCGGACGCAGTTCACACCGACGGGGTTGAGCAGGTCCTGCTCGCCGCGGGTGATCTGCAGTTCGAGGTCGACGGCGCCGCGCAGGATCTCGTTCGCCGGGGCCTTGTGCACGCCGCGTTCGGAGTCGTTGCGCGCCCACACCCCCGAGATGTGGCCGCTCGGCGGGACGGTGCGGCCCTGGCCCGTGGAGGGGTCGAAGATCTTGATCCAGGGGTAGTAGAGGGCGGCGTACCGGGAGTCGTAGCCCGCGGTGTCCTGCCGCCACTCGCGCACCTGGCGGGCGTTCAGCCCGGGGGGCGGGTCGATGACGGCCATCCGGTCGCCCATCTGCTCGCAGTGCGAGATCATCGCGAGCTGGACGGCCTTGACGGTCTCCAGGTCCAGGGCTCCGCTCTGGTAGGCCGCCATCAGGTCCGGGGCGGCGACCATGCTGACCTCGTCCAGGGCCTCCAGGCCGCCGAAGCCGGTGCGGTCGGCGGAGTCACCGATGTACTGGGAGGCGCCGGCGCCACCCTGCGGAGCGGGCGTGCCGCCGCGCGACGGCGCGGGGGTCTTCGCCTTGGCGGGAGCGGCCACGAGGGCGCTCTGTGCGTCCGGCCGGGCGAGCTGCCCGCCCTGCGCGGCCTCCTCCACGAAGATGAGCTTGGAACGCTCCTTGACCTGGGTGACGACGTAGTTGCGCGCGGTCTTCTTCGCGCTCACCTCGTACGTCTCGGCCGTGCGGTCACCGTCCTTGACGGTGAGCGTGAAGCGGTCGGCGGGCCCGTCCCCCTCGGGGTGCGCCACCTCGACGGTCAGCGAGCCGTCCTCGCTCGCCGAACCGGCGGCCACGGCCGCCACCTTGAACGAGCCGAGTGTGGCCGGCTCGCCCGCCGTGATCTGCGCGGGCGTGTTCTGGGACGACGCGGCACCGCGTCCCTCCGGGGCGCCCCGGTCGTCCGCGGAGCCGCCGACCCGCACCACATAGGCCGCGGAGCCGCCGTTGTTGAAGAAGCCGTAGACGGAGTGGGCGAGGTAATACCCGTCCGTGAACTCGCCGAACGCCGCCACGTACTGCGACCAGTTGGTCACCAGCGTGGGCTCGTTGAGCGGGCCCGTCGGTGCCAGTCCGACGAAGGCGGCGACCGATGTGCCCACCCCCTCGATGGGACGTGAGCCGCCGGCGACCTCCTCGACGTAGACGCCGGGGGACAGGTACGTGGGCATGTTGCTCCTCGAAGGACAAGGCGGTGTACAAGACTGCGCAGCCCAGCATCGGCGTTCGGAGGACGCGGGGCGAGGGGCGGCCGTGCAGGGTCCGGGGCGGCGGTAGGCGTCCCCGGGGGAAGGAGCCGTTGCCCGGACGACGGCGGTCACGGCCCACCGGTACGGCGGCATCACCGCACCCCGCACCGCGCCCCAACAGGACCGCCGTACGCGAGCCGTACGCGCGGGGAGTGCCAACCCTGCCACGGGCCGCGGGGCTGCCCCTGCGGTCCCCGCGGGCTTCCCGCGATGCTTCCCCCGCGTGCGGTGACGGCGCCGGTTCCGCCTCCTAGCGTGCGGGAGGTGAGCATCTGGACTTCCCTGGAACCCGAATCCGCCCCGGTAGAGGCGGGTGGCAGCACCACGGTCACGCTGCGGCTGCGCAATACGGCGGATGTCGTCGAGGAGTACCGCGTCGTACCCGTGGGAGACCCGAGCCTGTGGTGCTCGGTGGAACCTGCCACGTTGCGGCTGTACCCCGGGGCGACGGGGAGTGTGGAGCTGACGTTCTCCCCACCCCGTTCGCCCGAGGCCCGGGCAGGGGCGAACCCGTACGGCGTGCAGATCGTGCCGACCGAGAACCCCGAGCTGACGACGGTGGTGGAGGGCAACCTCACCATCGCCCCGTTCGTGGAGGCCAAGGCGGAACTGCTGCCGCCCACCACCCGCGGCCGGTTCCGTGGGCGCCCCAAGCTGGCGGTGGACAACTACGGCAACACCAAGCTGACCGCTTCCCTGACGGGCCGGGACCAGGGCAGCGCCCTGGAGTTCGACGTGCGGCCGGGCGCGGTGCAGATCGAGCCGGGCCGTGCGGCGTTCGTGAAGGTGGGGCTGCGGCCGTCGAACATCCTGTGGACGGGGCAGAAGGAGAGCCACGCCCTGACCGTCGCGGTGCAGCGGTCGGCCGCCACTCCGATCGACGTCGCGGGCACGTTCGTCCAGCGGCCGGTCTTCCCGCGCTGGCTGTTCGGGTTCGCGGTCTTCGCCCTGGTCCTCGCCGTGGCGTTCGTCGGCCTGTGGCTCTCGACCGACAAGACCCCGAGCACCAAGGCCACGGAAGTGGCCGCCGCGACGCACAAGCCCGTGCATGAGGGGGACGGCGGCGAGCAGAAGCAGGAGCTTCCGAAGTCGCCCAAGACCACCCCGCCGCCGCCCGCCGCCCCGCCGCCCGCCCCGGCCCCGGCCGCGCCCGCGCCCGCGGGCGGCAACGGCCAGGAGGAGCAGCCCAGGATCGGCACGGTCGTGGGCGTGACGTCGAAGCGGTGCATCGACGTCCCGGGCGACGCCCCGAAGCCCGAGCTCGCGCAGTTGCAGATCTTCGACTGCTTGCCCAAATCCGACAACCAGAAGTGGACGATGGCGAAGGACGGCACGATCCGGGCGCTGGACCTGTGCATGGACGCGGCAGGCGGCGGCCGGAAGAACGGCACGGTCGTCCAGCTCGCCCGCTGCAACGGGGAGCCGGCTCAGCAGTTCCGTCACACCAAGGATCGCACCCTGGTGAATCCGCAGTCCGGCAAGTGCGTCGACCCCGCGGAGGGCAAGGACGACAACGAGACGAAGCTGCAGCTGTGGTCCTGCACCGGGGACGACAACCAGAAGTGGGACCTCCCCTGAGGCCCTCGCCCCCGACAGCCGTGGCGAGCCCGCCCCGGACCCTCAGGTGCGGCCCTGACCCTCAGATGTAGCCCTCGCGCAGCGCGTACGCCACGGCGTGCGCGCGGTTGCGCAGCAGCTGCCGTGTCATCAGGTCGTGCAGCACGCTCTTCACCGTGCGTTCCGAGTACGCCATTTTGGTCGCGATCTCCCGGGTTTCCAGGCCCTCGGCCACCAGCCGCAGCACATCGACCTCGCGCGGAGTCAGACCGGTCGCCGGGGCGGCCGTTCCCTGTGAGGCGCTGCGCTGGAGTTCTCCCAGCCGCTCCAGCAGCCGTCCGAGGAGATCGGGGGGAAGATCGCCGTCCCCGCGGTGGGCCGAGCGCACCACGCGGGACAGGCGTTCCCCGGTCGCCTCGTGCCGCCACAGGATGGCGGACACCCCGCACTCCACAACGGTGAGCAGTTCCGCCTCCCGCAGGCCGCGGGCGACGAGGACCACCCGTGTCCCGTTCCGCACCAGACGCCGCAGTGTGGCGAGTATCTCCTCGTCGAGGGACTCCACCAACAGCACCCCCACCGATGCGTCGCCTCGCGACTTCACCTCGACATCCGGCTGGTGGCGGATGAGTTCCACCGCTCCGGCCCGGGACACCGGGTCCGCGGCGTGGACCGCCACGTCGATGGGCGGCGACATGACGTGTGTCGGCATCGTTCCGTTCACTCTCCCCCCTTGTTGTCCTGTCTCCACTCAGGTCGGGTCCCGTGCTCTGCCGGGACGGTGCCAGGCAACCACATGGTGATGACAACCAGCAGGCAGTGCGACCGGCAGTCAGCGGCAGAAGACCGGAGGTGACTGCCGGTCGGTGTGGTGTGTTCGGAGAGTTGTCATCTTTTCGCGTTAGAGTGACGAGAACTCACCTGTTCGGTGGCCAAAACCGATGGGGTGTCAGCACGTAGTCACGACGGGGTTGAGAGGGACATGGTTGGGCACGAACGTGCAGGAGAGTGCGGGGGGATGAAGGGCGGAGGCGCGGAGGCGGCCCGCGTGCCCCTCGGCGATCTGGTCCGTGAGTGGCGCGAGGCCGTCGGCCTCACCCAGCGGGACCTCGCGAAAGAAGCGGGCGTCAGTGTCCGCGGGCTCCGCGACATCGAAAGCGGCAGAAGTCGCAGTCCCCAGCGAAGAACCCTGCGGTCGCTGGCCGGCGCGCTGGGCCTCGACGACTGGGAGTACCGCTCCCTGACGGGGCGGCGGAAGGTGCCGGACGCACCCGGACCCGCGGCCCCCTGCACCCTCCCGGGCCGGTTCGCCGGCTTCACCGGCCGCACCGCCGAATTGCGCACCGTGCGCGACCTCGTCGAGCGCGCGTCCGGGGGCGGGCTCAGCGAGACCGCGGCCTGCGTGATCTCGGGGCAGCCGGGAACCGGCAAGAGCACGCTGTCCGTACAAGCCGCCGAGGAGGCCGCCCCCTTCTTCCCCGACGGACAGCTGGCGCTCGACCTCAGGGGCACACGGGACGCGCCCCCGAGCCCGGCGCATCTGCTCGGCTCCCTCCTGCGCGCGCTGGGCCTGCCCGCCGAGCGCGTTCCCGCCGACGGGGCCGAACGGGAAGCGCTGTACCGGTCGGTGACCCGCGAACGGTCCCTCCTCGTTCTCCTCGACGACGCGGCGGACGAAGCCCAGGTGCGTCCCCTGCTGCCGGTGGGTTCCCGCAGTTTCGCCCTGGTCACCTCCCGCCGCCCGCTCAGCGGTCTGCACGGCGTCGTACGTCTGCAATCCGGCTCGATGGCCCCGGAAGAGTCTCTTGACCTGCTGCGCCAGGGAGCGGGCAGCGCCCGGCTCCGGGCCGAACCCGGTGCGGCCCGGGAGCTCACCGAGCTGTGCGGACATCTGCCCCTCGCGCTGCGCATCGTGTCCAACCGGCTCGCGGCCCGGCCCTCGTGGGGCCTGGCTCCCCTCGCCGAGGAGCTGCGGGACGAGCGCCGGCGGCTGACCCGGCTGCGCTCCGGCGACCTGCAGATCTCCGACGCCTTCGAGAGTTCCCGCCGCAAGCTCAGCTCAGGCACGCGCACGGTCTTCGACCGGCTCGGCCTCGTCCAGGCACCGGACTTCGGCGTCTGCGTGATCGCGGCGGCCGCCGGGTGCGACTGGCGCAGCGCGGCGACGGCGCTGGAAGAACTCGCGGACTCGGGGCTCGTGGAGCCCGCGGCCGCCTCCGGCCGGTACCGGTTCCACGACCTGCTGCGCCTCTACGCCCGTGAACGGCTGGCCGAGCCGGGCACCGAGGGCTTGCGCATGACGTTACGCGGTTACGTACGGCGACTGCTGGAGGCGGGCCGGTTCCTCGATGTCCACGCCGAGGAAATCGCACTGGCCCGCCGCTGGCTGAAACAGGAACAGACGCGTCTCGGCGTCGCGGCGGACCCTCCTGGCGTCGCTCGGCCCGCGCTCACGGAAGGGTCCGCCGCGCTCCAGGAAGAGCCCGCCGGACCGGGCGGCCCGGCCCGTACCCGGCCGCCTCCGTACAGACCCGGTCCGGGCCGTGCGGAGTCGACCGGACGGAGCAACACCGCCGAGCAGCCCCCTCGGCCCCGGCGTCAGTAGAGGGGGCCGCCGCTCACGACCAGGCGTCCCGCCTTCCGGTACTCGCGCCGCGCGCCCTCCAACAGGTCGTCCGTGCTGAGCGGGGTGCCGCGGGCGGCCGCGAGATAGCCCGCGGTGACCGCCGCGCCCCGGATACCGCCGCCCGCGAGCTCGAACTCACCGGCACAGCGCCGCAGTTCCAGGTCCGGCGCACACGGGGCGTCCTTCAGGAAGCCCTGCCACAGGGCGAGGCGGTGTTCGGCGTCGGGGAACGGGAAGTCGACGACGAGGTCGAGGCGCCGGGTGAACGCCTCGTCGATGTTCCCCCGGAAGTTGCTGGTGAGCACGGCGATGCCGTCGAAGGACTCCAGACGCTGGAGCAGATACGCGCTCTCCAGGTTCGCGTACCGGTCGTGCGCGTCCTTCACCTCACCGCGCTTGCCGAACACCGCGTCCGCCTCGTCGAACAGCAGGACGGCATCGGTCCGGTCGGCCTCCGCGAAGACACGTTCGAGGTTCTTCTCGGTCTCTCCCACGTACTTGTCCACGAGGGCGGACAGGTCCACGACGTAGAGGTCGAGTCCCAGCTCGGCGGCCACCACCTCCGCCGAGAGCGTCTTCCCCGTGCCGGAATCACCCGTGAACAGCGCCACCACGCCGCGTCCGCGCCCGCCGCCCGGGCGCAGCCGCCACTCCCGCAGGACCCGGTCCCGGTGGCGTGCCCGGGACACCAGCTCGTGCAGCCGCTCCAGCGGCTCGGCGGGCAGCACCAGGTCCGTCCAGTCCACGCCGGGCTCCACGCGCCGGGCGTGGCGTTCGAGGGCGGGCGCGGACTGCTGGCGTGCCGCACGCCGCACGTGTTCGGCGGTCAGCTGCCCGCCGTCCAGCGCGGCGAGCCCCCTGGCGGCCGTCACCGCCCTGCCCGCCCGTTCCGCGTCGAGGCGGTAGGAGGAGACGGCGGACGCGAGATCGAATCCGGCCCTCTCCTCCGCCGGGACCGCGTCCGCCCAGGCATCGGGGGCCGCCCCGGTGTCCGGAGCGTCGAAGGACGGCACGGGCACGGAGGTCCAGCCGGGGTCGAACGGATGCGGGCCGAAGAGGACGACGGGCACCGAAACCGCCGCGGGCCCATCGGCCCGGGCGGCGCCGCGCGCTTCGCCTCCGGCGCCGGCTTCCGGGACCGGAGCGCCGGGCGCCGCGGCGCACAGCGTCCGCACCAGCGCGCTCGCTTCCCGTGGGACGGGGCCGACCACCACGCCCGCACCCCGCAGCCGCGCCTCCCGCAGGAGCGGACCGGCCAGCCACGCCACGTCATCGGCGGACCGGGAGGACGGATCGAGGTGCAGTACGGGCAGCCCGGCGCGGTTCAGCGCCCCGGTCACCGGGCCGGACACCGCCGCGGGCCGTGCCTCGCGTACGTGGACCACCGCCGGGAGCGCCGCGGAGCCCTGCTCCCGGACCCGCGTGGCCAGTCCGGCGAGCCGGGGGAAGAAACCCTCGCCGGAATGCTGCCCCTGCCCCGCGCCGGGAGCGTCGGACGACTCCACCGCGCCGAGCAGTTCCCCGGTCAGGGCGTCGTCCCCGAGCAGATGGGCGACCACCCGCTCGGACACCCGCAGAGCCCGTCCGGGCAGCGGCCGGTCCTCGTCGGCGACGTCCAGGAGTTGGTGCCGCACGAGGGGAGCGGAAGGGTGGAAACGCGCCCGGGCCGCGGCCGAATGAGCGGGTAGCCCCGCGAGTTCGAGGGCGAGGGAGACGCTGGCGCGCCGACGGCCCACATCGTCGTTGAGGTAGCCGTACAGGGGCTCCAGCGACCGGTCCACCTCGGGGGCGGCGGCCACGAGCAGGATGTGCACGTCCAGGGGCAGCAGTCCGAACCGCGCCGCCACCTCGGCCACCCTGTCGCGCCCGGCGGGCTCCCCGTCCGCGGTCCGCCCTCGCAGCACCGGCGCGTAGGCGTCGTCGTCCGGCACCTGCTCCCGGACCGGTGGCGCGTGGAGCAGATGGTGGGCCGCCTCCGGCGGGACGTAAAGGCCCCGCATCGGGTCACCCGCCGTCGGGTCGTCCGCGCCGCGCCGCGCCACGAGCGCGGCGATCCGCTCGCGCAGCAGCGCGAGCCGCGACAACAGCGGACCGGCCGGATCGGTACCCGGGCCCTCCCCGTCCCGGGTCGCCGGGAGTGGCGCGCCTTCTTGCGGAGTCGTCATGGCAGTTCCTTGCGGGGGCCGGTGCGCAGCGCCGAGTCGTCCGGGGAGCCGGTCGTGCTGCGGACCCGGACCCCTGCCTGCGTGACCGGCGGCGCGGCCTCGAACTCCGGCGACACCGGGAACGGGGTCGTGACGACCACATCCAGGGACGGCTTCAGCTCCCCTCCCAGCGCCGACCAGACGTCCGCGACGGAACGGGACTCCGCGGGCGGCACGGCCGCGGTCACCGGCACCGGGACGCCCAGCCCCGCCAGCACACCGCCCAGCGCCTCCGGCGGCAGGAACTCGTTGCGCAGCAGGCACGCCAGTACGGCCGACAGCAGCCGGTGCTCGTCCTGCGGGTTCGCCGTCCACGCCGTGACCAGATAGGAGAGCCGGAACCACCGGTACGGCTGCCGGTGCTTGACCACGACACCGCGGTCGTCCCGCAGCGCCATGGGGCCCCGCTCGCGGCGGGACAGCTCTTCCCGGATGTCGTACAGATAGGCGTTGACCGCGGGCCCGGTGCGGCGCGCTGCCCACTCCCGGGTCGGCGCGTCGAGGACCAGCTCGGCGCCCGAGCCCGACAGCGGGGACTGGAGGAGCCCGCGCAGCGCCTCGTCGATCTCATGGATCACGTGCTGCCGCTCCTCGCGCCGGTGGTACGTGTTGCCCGTGGACCACGGCACCGGCCCACGGCCAGCCATCCTGCACGACCACCCGGAACGCCCGCCACGTGCACAAGGTCGCCATCGGGGGCAGCGGGCGCTGCCCCCGCGTTCACCCGTTCCGTGCGTGTCCGCGATGCGGGCGCAGGCTCATGTCCGGGTCTCGGCCGTGCGCACCGGACGGTGGTCCTGGGCACGCTGCAGGGCACGGAAGTCGTCGAAGAAGCCGTAGCTCGGCGCGGGCTTGCCGTCCTCGGGCCGGACGACCAGGTTGGAGTACAGGCTGTTCAGCAGCCACGGCTGCTTGTCGGGCCCGAAGTCCTTCACCATCGCCGGCGCCTGCGCCACACCGTAGGTGGCCACGGCGAGCTGTCCCGTGTCACGGAACTTCTGGATCTGGTTGCGCAGGTAATGCTTGTGGGTCTCGAACCACGGGCTCATGGACAGGAAGTCGTGCCACTTGTGCTGCGGGAAGGGGTGCTCGGTCGCCTGCTTGATCACCTGCCACACCTTGGTGCCCGCGGGCAGCTTGTAGCGTCGGGCGAACTCGGCGGGGATGGCGTCGCGCAGGTGCTGCTCCCACAGCAGAACCAGGGAGAACTCGGTGACCAGGAACTTCTGATCGCGGCGGAGCTTGGGAAGGATGTAGTCCAGGTACTTTTGCGAGTCCTCGATGGCGGCCACGTGCGGGTGGATGTCCACGCCCTCGATCTCCGAGGTCTCCCGGGTGAACGTCATCCAGCGCTCGGTCGCCTGCGTACGCCAGTCGGGCCTGTCGAGGTGGTTGAGGGAGCCCATGTACAGGCGTGTCCGGCAGCGCTCTCCGAAGCGCTTCTTGCGGTAGGCGATGACGTGCCGCGCGACCTTCTCGTAGAAGGCGTTCAGCGTCCCGTCGTGGTCCTTCTTCAGGCTCTCGATGAAGGGCTCATTGGCCATGGCGAGGATGTCGACCTTGCCCATCGCGGCGTCCAGCACCTTGTCCACCCGCGCCAGTTCGGCGTCCATGGCCGAGCTGTCGGCCGCGGGCATCGGGCGGTGGTTGTACGGGAACTTCAGCGACAGAACCGTGCCGTACCCCCTGTCGTGCGCGCTCAGGAGCGCCTTGACGGCGGCCTGTTGTTCGGCGGGGGTCTCGTCGATCTCCGGCATCGGCACGAATCCGCGGAGCCAGCCCGCGGAGAGGCCCTCCAGCATGGAGAAGTCCATGGTGGAGGGGTCCTCGTTGAAGTTGGCCCCCAGCACGCCGCCCGGGACGACGGCGTCCTTCCCCGACGTACTCCCGCCACCGTCCGCCTTGCCACCGGTGTCCGCCTTCCCCTCGGTGTCCGAGCAGCCCGCGGTGAGCAGGGCCGCTCCGGAGGCACCCAGGAGCCATCGACGGGACACCGGCTTGGGCTCGTTCTGTATGCGCATCCTCCAATTCCTACGGAGGGAGAAGCGGTTTCGGCAAAGTGCGCGGGCGTTGCCGGCGGAGCCTCTTCCGTCGGTGAGACGCCGCTACGATCGGGTACGTCACATGAGCCCGCTCGGGGGGCCTTTGAAGGGGGAACAGCTCATGCGTGAGACGACCGCGGCCGACCGAAGCGACACACCCGCCGTCGCGCTGGGGCCCACCGCGCTTGTTCTGGGCGTCTTTTCCGCCGTGGGCGTATGGACGCCCACGCTCATGTTCTTCACGTTTCCGTGGACGATCATCACCGGGGGCCTCGCCATCGCCCTCGGGGCCATGGGCATCCACCACGCCCGCCGAGGTGCGGGCCGCCTGTGGACCGCCGTCGCCGGAACCACCCTCGGAGGTATCGGCTTCGCGGGAGTCGTCTGGCTCCTCTTCTCGTTCAGCGCGTGAAGCGCTGAACGCCGCCGCCTGACGCCGAGACGGACGCCGCCGCCGAACGTCGAGACATCGGTTGACTGATACCCCGGCCGTCGCCTTCGCCCCGTACACCTGCGGATATGGAACCCGCTGATTTCCGATACGTCGGAGGTCTTCCCCTCGGTCCCCCACGGCCTGCACCATGCCGGGTAGTTCACCACCAGGTATGGGAGGCACATACGTGACCCCGACGACAGGGAACGGGATCTCTCGAAGAGGTGTGATCGGCTCGGCCGCCGCCATCGGCACCGTCGGCACCGCGGGCTGGACGGCCCAGTCCGGCACCGCCTGGGCCGCGCCCCAGCGGTCCGGCGGGGCGGAAGACCTGACCGAACGCGTGGTCAGGGCCGCGGCCCTGAGGTGGCGCCGGATGCCCGGCGACTGGAAGGACGGCCCCTTCCTCGCCAACGGGCTGCTCGGCGCGCAGGTCTACCGGGGCGCGACGCCCAACTCCGTGAAAGTCATGGTCAGCCACGGCCAGGTGCAGGACCAGCGGCCGCAGTGGCGCGCCCCGTACGGCTTCTCACGGCTGCCCATCGGCCACTTCGACCTCACCCTGGCCGGGGAGGTGACCGGCGTCGACTGGACCCTCGACCTCTGGGACGCCGAGCTGCGCGGCACCGTCACCACCACCCGGGGCAGCGTCCGCTTCTCGATGCTGGTGCACAACACCCGTACCGCGCTGCTGATCTCCACCCGCCCCAGCGCGGGCGAGACGGCGGCGGCCTGGTCGTTCAGCTGGCTGCCCGCCGCCTCGCCGCGCACCAAGGACAAGCCCGCCGACTACACGGGCAACCCCGACCCCCGCACCGGCTCCGCGGGCGGCACCGGCTACGTGGAGCAGCCGCTCATCGCGGGCGGCGGCTGGACCACCGCCTGGCGCGAACGGCGCGTCGGCACCGGCCGGCTGCTGGCCGCGCACATCGTCTACCGCTACCCCGGGGACCTGTCGCGCACCACGGAGCTGGCCGTCGCCGAAGTGGCCCGCACCCTGTCCGCCGACCCCGACGACCTGGTGAGCGAACACCGCGCCTGGTGGCACCGCTTCTACCGGCGCAGCCTGCTGTCCGTACCCGACAAGCGCCTCCAGGACTTCTACTGGATTCAGCTCTACAAGGCCGCCTGCGCCACCCGGGCGGGCGGGCCCTCGATGTCCGAGTGGGGGCCGTGGTACCCGGAGACCGGCGGCAGCTGGACCGCCGTCTGGTGGAACCTCAACGTGCAGATCGCCACCTGGCTCATCCAGGGCTCCAACCACCTCGAACTCGACTCCGTCACCTCCACCTTCAAGGACTTCGAGAAGTATCTGCCGCACTCGGTCCCGCCGGAGTACCAGGACGGGCAGACCTACGCCCTCGCCCACCCCTCCGACTGGATGCTGCGCCCCGGCGCCAAGACCGTCGGCATCCCCGGCACCGCCACCAAGACCGACAACAACGGCAACCTCATCTGGGCCATGCACAACGTCTGGCTCAGCTACCGCCACACCATGGACACCCGCATCGTGCGCGACGTCCTCTACCCGATCCTCGTCAAGGCCGTGAACTTCTACGACCACTTCCTGCACGAGGGCGGCGACGGAAAGCTGCACCTTCCGCTCACCCGGTCCCCCGAGTGGGCGGACGCCGAGGACTGCACCTACGACCTCTCCCTGCTCCGCTGGGGCTGCGCCACGCTCCTGGACTGCCTGCGGATTCTCCGTACGGACCATCCGCGCGCCGCGCGCTGGCGCGAGATCGTGGGGCGCCTGGTGGACTACCCGCGCGACGCGACCGGCGTCATGATCGGCGCCGGGAAACCGCTCACCGAATCCCACCGCCACTTCTCCCACATGCTGTGGCTGTATCCGCTGCACGAGCTGGACTGGGACCGGCCGGGCGACCGGGACATCATGCGGACCACCTTCGACCACTGGGTGGCGGACCGGGCCCTGTGGGCCGGTTACAGCTACGCCGCCGCCTCGTCGATGACGTCGCGGATGGACCGCCCCGAGGAGGCCCTCGACTTCCTCACCTACTTCACCGACGGCAACGAGATCAACAACGCCTGGATGACCCCCAACACCATGTACGTCGAGGGCGGGAACCTCGGCATCGAGAGCCCCCTGACGGCGACCCAGTCGGTGCTCGACATGGCCGTGCAGAGCCACGGCGGCGTGGTGCGGGTCTTCCCCTCCGTATCGCGGCGCTGGCCCGACTTCTCGGTCCAGTCCCTGCGCGCCCAGGGCGCGTTCCTCGTCGACGCGGACCGGTCGGGCGGACGCACCCGGTGGGTGCGCGTGCACAGCGAGGCGGGCGCGCCCCTGGTGCTGGACCACGGCATCCGCGGCGCCGTCGACGTACGGGACGGGCGCGGCAGGCGGCTGCGGTACCGGGAGACGGGGCCGGGACGCATCGAGATCCCGCTCCGCCGGGACGAGACGGCCGTCGTCGCCCCGCGCGGCACCCACCCGGACCCGGGCCCGCGCGACGTACCGGCCGTCGGTGACGCCAAGCCCTGGGGGCTGCCGGACTGAGCCCCGTCAGTCCTCCTCGTCGGAGAGCCACTCCAGGGCGAACCAGAGGTCCATGCGGACGGCCGGGTCCTGGAGGTCGGCGCCGAGGAGCTCGGCGACCCGCGTCATCCGGTGGCGCACGGTGTTGCGGTGGACCCGCAGCTCGGTGGCCGTACGGTCCCAACTGCCGTGGAACGTCAGCCAGGTCCGCAGGGTGCCGAGCAGTACGGAGGCGCCCGGCGGGCCCGCCCGGTCGAGCGCGGCGAAGCGGGCCCGGGCGAACTCCCGGGCGTCGGCGGGCGAGACGAGGGTGTGGACGGCCGCTGCCGTGGCCTCGTGCACGATGGCCGGTACATCGGCGGCGATCGCGCGCTGGAGTGCCCGTTCGGCCCTGGCGTCGGCGCGGGGCAGGTCGGCCGCGGGGGAGGGGGTGCTGAAGCCGAGGGTCCACCCGAGGACGGCGGCCTGCACGGGGACGCGCGGACGGGTGTCCGGCGCGCTGGGCACGAGCGCTCTCAGGGCCGAGCCGTCGATGTGCAGATACGGAGTGCCGAGGGCCGTACCGAGGGTGGCGAGCTGCGCGGGGTCCCCGCCCGGCCGCGCCGCCCGGCGGGAATCCCGCCGCGCGTCCCGCCGGGTGTGCTGCCGCCCGTGGACGACGACCCAGTGGTCGTGCTCCGGGTGCTCGGAGGGGACGAGGGCGGGCGCGACCTCGGCCGGGGTGGCGCCGAGCATGAGCCGCACGAGCGCTCCGACGCTGTGGCTGCCGGTGTTCAGGGCATGCCGCGGGCTGGTGAGCAGGGACAGCAGAACGGCCGCCGTGCTGGTCACCTGGCGGTGGACCGGCGGCGGGACGGTGGTGGCGGCCTGGCCGAGGGCCAGCGGAGCGGTGGTGCCGTCGGCGCCGGGCAGCGTGTGCACGGTCAGATGCACACCGTCGTGGTGGTGGGCCGCGGCCGCGGGCGGCGGCGGGCCACCCGCGGCCCGGCCGGTGGCGGCGCGGGCCGTCGTACGGACGGCGAGGTCGCGCAGCAGACCGGGAGCGGGCTCCGCAGGGCGGCGGCCCGCTCGGAACAGTTCGTTGCCCTGGCCGTCGAAGAGCACCGCCCAGGTGCCCGTGTGGGCGCTGAGCTGGGTGAGCACGGCCTGCAGAGCGTCCGGACGGGCGGCGGCCGAGGCCAGGGCCGACTGCGCCCGGGAGATCTTCTTCAGATCGCGGTTGCGGGACTCGGCCATGGCGGCGTAGGTGGCCCGGCCGACCGCCACGAACGGGGTGTGGGGCGGCAGCCGCAGCAGCGGCAGCCCATGGCGGTCGCACGCGGCGATGAGATCGGCGGGCACCTCCTGGTGCACCGGGGCGACACCGAAGCCGAGGGCGGCGACCCCGGCCGCCACCACCCGCGCCACATAGGTGTCGACGCCGCCCGCGTCGTGCGGCAGCCGGATTCCGGCGGTGAGGAGCAGCTCGCCGCCGACGAGATAGGGCGTGGGGTCCTCGATCTCGGTGGTGCCGACCGTGCCGACGCGCCGGTCCTCGGCGGGCCCGGCCACTTGGCGCAGCCCCAGCGAAGGGTCGGCCAGCAGCACACCGAGAGGGACGGAAGTCTCGTCGGCGGCCGGATCGGCGTCGGCCGCACGGACTGGATCGCGCTGGGTCACAAGGCCGGAATCCTCTCATCCCGCGGCGCCGCGCCGGAGTGGCGGATTCGTCCAATGGGCGGTCTCCCCTGAGACGAATCCCCGGGTTCAGCGCCAGTGTGCACCGCCGATAGCGTCACGTATCACCCCCCCCACGACCGAAGGACTCACTCCGTGACCGCATCGCCCCACCGCACCGATCAGGCCGCCCGGGACACCTCGGCGGAGGAGCCGCGGCTGCGCCGCGAACTCGCCGCGGTCTACCGCCTGGTGGCGCACTTCCGGATGACGGACCTGATCTTCACGCATATCAGCGCCCGCGTCCCCGGACCCGAGCACCACTTCCTGATCAACCCCTACGGTCTGCTCTTCGAGGAGATCACCGCGTCGAACCTCGTCAAGGTCGATCTGTCCGGCCGCCCCGTCGAGAAGACCCCGCACCCCGTCAACCCCGCCGGGTTCGTCATCCACAGCGCCGTCCACGCCGCCCGGCCCGACGCCCACTGCGTCCTGCACACCCACACCAAGGCGGGCTGCGCCGTCGCCGCCCGGGCGGACGGCCTGCTGCCGCTCAACCAGATCTCCATGGAGTTCTACGGCAGGCTCGGCTACCACGACTACGAGGGCGTCGCCCTCAACCTCGCCGAACAACGGCGGCTCGTCGCCGATCTCGGCGGCCATCCGGCGATGATCCTGCGCAACCACGGCCTGCTGACCGTCGGCGAAACCCCCGCCCAGGCCTTCCTGCGCATGTACTACCTGGACAAGGCGTGCGAGATCCAGATCGCGGCGACGGCCGGGGGCGCGAAACCGCTCACGCCTCATCCGGACGTCTGCGAGCTGACCGCACGTCAGCTCGGCGGGGAGGACGACAGCTCCGACTTCCAGGACGACATGGCGTACGACCTGGCCTGGGCGGCGCTGCTACGGCTCGTGGAGCGCGTCGCTCCCGACTACAAGGACTGACCCCCGACCACCACAAGGGCCGGGAAGGGTCAGGACCGCGGCGGGCGGGGCTGGTCGGCGCGCTCCGCCTACTCGGCGCTCTCGGCCTTCTCCGTCTTCTCGGCGTGCTTCTCCTTGATCCGTACCGCTTCCTTCCGCACCTCGGCCTGGGTGGCGCGCTCCTTCTCCAGCCACTCGGGACGCTCCTCCTTCAGGGCGTCGATCTGCTCCGTGGTGAGGGGCTCGGTGACACCGCCGCGCGCAAGGCCCGCGATGGAGGTGCCCAGCTTCGCCGCGACCACCGGCCGGGGGTGCGGGCCGTCGCGGCGCAGGTCGCGCAGCCACTCGGGCGGATCGGTCTGGAGGGCGTTGAGTTCGGCGCGCGAGACGACACCCTCCTGGAACTCGGCGGGGGTGGCCTCTAGGTACACACCCAGCTTCTTCGCCGCGGTCGCGGGCTTCATCGTCTGGGTGGTCTGGTGCGACTTCATGGTGTCAAGGGTATCGAGCGCGCGGGCGGCCCCGGACCACGGCCTTGCCCCGCGCGACCGGTAGCCTGGCGGGGTGACAGGCTCGGAAGAATCCCCTTCGTTCCGGCTCGCGTATGTCCCGGGGGTGACGCCCGCCAAGTGGGTGCGGATCTGGAACGAGCGCCTGCCCGGTGTACCCCTGACCCTCGTCGCGGTGACCGCCGCCGAAGCGCCCGGTGTGCTGCGCGGCGGCGACGCCGACGCGGGGCTCGTACGGCTGCCGGTCGACCGTACGGTGTTCAGCGCGATCCCCCTCTACACCGAGACGACCGTGGTCGTGGTGCCGAAGGACCACATCGTGGCGGCGGTCGACGAGGTGACCGCCGACGATCTGGCCGAGGACATCGTGCTGCATCCCCTCGACGACGTCCTCGACTGGGAACGGCCGCCGGGGCGGCCCGCGATCGAGCGGCCCGCGACGACGGCGGACGCCATCGAGCTGGTGGCGGCCGGAGTGGGACTGCTGGTCGTGCCGCAGTCCCTCGCCCGCCTGCACCACCGCAGGGACCTCACGTACCGGCCGGTCACGGACGCGCCCGAGTCGGGCGTCGTGCTGTCCTGGCCGGAGGACGCGACCACCGACCAGGTGGAGGACTTCATCGGGATCGTCCGCGGGCGGACGGTCAACAGCACCCGGGGCCGCGCCCAGCCCCCGGCACAGCCGAAGACCAAGCCCGCGGCGGGCAGAGCGGCCTCCGGAAAGACATCCGGAAAGGCCTCCGGCAAGACGGGGTCCGGCAAGACAGGGTCCGGCAAAGCGACCGCGAAGAGCCCCCGGGGCCGTGCCGGAGCCCCCAAGGGCGCCTCCAAGCGCGGCAAGCCCCGCCGCTAGCGCCCGGGCGCGCCGGCGCGCAGGCCGTCCATGACGAGGTCCAGGAGCCGTCCGGCGCACCGCTGCCAGTCCCCGTGCGGATCGATCTGCCAGAGTCCGGCGATGGCGAGCATGAAGTCGTCGGGGGTGACTCCCGGGCGGATAGTGCCGACCTCCTCGTTCGCCGTCAGCAGGAGCGCGACGGCCGAGGTCAGCGGGCCGCGTGCCAGCCGGACCAGACCGCCGTGGGCGCTGGTGGCCTTGTGCAGCGCTTCGGCCAGCCCCGCCTTGGTCATGGCGTACCGGGCGAGGCGGTCCATCCACTCCCGCAGCGCCTGGTCCGGTGCGCGGGTCCGCAGCAGCTGGGCCGCGGCGTCGGCGACCTGCTGCACCTCGTAGCGGTAGACCTCCAGGACCAGGGCCTCGCGGTTGGGGAAATTGCGGTAGAACGTCCCCTGTCCGACGCCCGCCTTCTTGGCGATCGTGCTCAGCGGGGCGTCCGCCGAGCACGTCAGCTCCGCCAGGGCCACTTCGAGGATGCGCTCGCGATTCCGTTGCGCGTCCGAGCGCAGTGGGGTGTCCTTCTTCTCGGGCACTCGTCGCTCCTTCCCGGAATCCCGGAATACCGGCCGGGCCGCCCTTGCTAACCGGACAGCTGTCCGATAAGTTCATAACTGCCGGACAGCTGTCCACTTAGGTCTACCTTAGCGGCAGAACCGGCCCGTGCGAACGGCTGGTGCCGGTCGCCACCAGCCCGCTCACCTTCCCAGACGTTCCCCCGGGGCACTCCCGGGACCCTCCCGCACCGTTGCCCGGATCATCTCGCTCGACGCGCACCAGCTACGCGAAAGAAGGCTGATCATGGCCCCAGCCCCTTCCCCGACGTACAGCGCCATCACGCTGAATATCAACGGCGAGAAGCACACGCTGCCCGTCGACCACCGCACCACCCTGCTCGACGCCCTGCGCGAACGTCTCGATCTGACCGGCACCAAGAAGGGGTGCGACCAGGGTCAGTGCGGTGCCTGCACGGTGCTGCTCGACGGGCGCCGCGCCGTCTCCTGCCTCCAGCTCGCGGTGGCCGCCGAGGGGCGCGAGATCACCACCATCGAAGGCGTGGCCGACGGCGAGGACCTGCACCCGGTGCAGCAGGCCTTCCTCGACCTCGACGGCTACCAGTGCGGCTACTGCACCCCCGGGCAGATCTGCTCGGCCATCGCCGTGATCGAGGAACACGCGGCGGGCTGGCCGAGCGCCGCCACCCAGGACGTCCGGCCGGAGGCGGGAGCGACGCCCCTCACGGCCGAGGAGATCCGGGAGCGCATGAGCGGCAACCTGTGCCGCTGCGGCGCGTATGTGTCGATCGTCGAGGCGGTCGCACGGGCGGCCCAGGCCGCGCGGCCGCCGTCCGGCGGCTCGGGTGACGGAATCGGCGCGACCGAAGCGGAGGCAGCGGTATGAAGGAATTCGGATACGAGCGCGTGCACGACGTCTCCGGGGCGGTGGCCCTGCTCGGCGCCGACCCCGACGCGCGCTACCTCGGCGGCGGCACCAACCTCGTCGACCTGATGAAGACCGGGGTGGAGCGGCCCGCGCGCCTCGTCGACGTGCGCGAGCTCCCCCTCGACCGGATCGAGGACACGGCGGACGGCGGCTTGCGCATCGGCGCGACCGTCACCAACAGCGACCTCGCCGCCCACCCCGATGTGCGCTCCCGCTACCCGGGGCTGGCCCAGGCCGTGCTGGCCGGAGCCTCCGGCCAGCTGCGCAACATGGCCACCGTCGGCGGGAACCTGCTGCAGCGCGTCCGCTGCGGCTACTTCACCGACATCGCCAAGCCGTGCAACAAGCGGGTTCCCGGCAGCGGCTGTCCCGCCATCGAGGGCGAGCACCACAACCACGCCATCCTCGGCGCGTCCGAGCACTGTGTGGCCATCCACCCCTCGGACATGGGGGTGGCGCTGACCGCCTTCGACGCCGTCGTCCACTACGAAACGGCCGATGGGCCGGGCGAGTTGCCGTTTCCGTCGTTCTATCTGCCGGTGGGGGACACCCCGCACCTGGAGACGGCCCTGCCGCCCGGCGCGCTGATCACCGGCATCACCCTGCCGCCCGCTCCGGTCGCCACCGTTTCCCGCTACCGGAAGGTGCGCGAGCGCGCCTCGTACGCGTTCGCGATCGGCTCGATCGCCGCCGCCCTCGACGTACGGGACGGTGTCGTCCACGAAGTGCGCCTGGCCTTCGGGGCGGTGGCGTCCCGGCCGTGGCGGGCCCACGAGGCCGAGCGGGCGCTGACCGGCGGCCCGGTGAGCGCCGAGGCGTTCGCCGCCGCCGCGGACGCCGAACTGGCGGCCGCTCAGACGCTGCCGCACAACGGATACAAGGTGACGCTGATGCGCAACCTCGTCGTGGCCATGCTGACCGAACTCTCCGAGGAGGCCGTGCGATGACCACGACGACCGGAACCGCCGCCGTCACTCCGTCCGTCGGAGCCGCGCACACCCGCGTGGAGGGCCGGGAGAAGGTCACCGGCGCGGCCCGCTACGCCGGTGAGATCCCCTTCGCCGGTCTCGCCCACGGCTGGCTGGTGGTGTCCACCATCGCCCGCGGCCGCATCCGCTTGGTGGAGTCCGCCGCCGTCGAGGCGATGCCCGGCGTCCTCACCGTCATCCACCACGGCAACGCCCCGCAGGTCGACGGCGAGTACGTGGGCCTGCTGGGGAAGCCCGACCCGACCATCACCCTCTTCCAGAACGACCGGGTGCCCTTCGTGGGCTGGCCGGTCGCGCTGGTCGTCGCGGAGACCCCTGAGCAGGCCAGGGAGGCCGCCGAGGCGCTGGAGGTCCGGTACGACGAGGAGCCGCACGACGTCGTGTTCTCCGCCGGGCGCCCCGGTACGTACATCCCGCAGGATCAGGGGGCGGAGACCGAGAAGGGGGACATCGAGGCCGGACTCGCCGCGGCGGCCGTCGTCGTGGACGCGGAGTACACCACTCCGGAAGAGCACCACGCCATGATGGAGCCGCACGCGGCCACCGCCCGCTGGGACAGCGGACGGCTGGAGCTCGTCGACTCCAACCAGGGCAGCATGTGGGTGGCCGACGAGCTGGCGAAGATGTTCTCCCTCGACCCGGCCTCGGTGCGGGTGCGGTCCGAGCACGTCGGCGGCGGCTTCGGCTCCAAGGGCCTCCGCCCGCACCAGGTGGCCGCCGTGATGGCCACGACCATCCTCCACCGCCCGGTCCGGGTCGTCCTGACCCGCCGCCAGATGTTCGCGATCACCGGCTACCGCAGCCCCACGGCGCAGCGCGTCAGGCTCGGCGCCGACGCGGACGGGCGGCTGTGCGCGTTCGACCACCAGAACCAGAGCCTCACCTCGACCGTGCACGAATTCATCGAGCGCAGCGCCGACTACGGCCGTGCGATGTACGACGCCGACGCCCACCACACCGTCAACCGCCTGGTGAAGCTCGACGTGCCGACGCCGACCTTCGTGCGCGCGCCGGGCGAGGCACCGGGGTCGTTCGCGCTGGAGTCCGCGCTCGACGAACTCGCCGAGAAGTGCGGCCTCGACCCGATCGTGCTGCGGGCGCGCAACGAGCCCGAGGCGGGCCCCGTCTCCGGGCTGCCGTACAGCACCCGCAGGCTGATCGACTGCTTCGAGGAGGGCGCCCGCAGGTTCGGCTGGGCGGACCGCGACCCGATTCCCGGGCTGCGCCGCGAGGGCCGCTGGCTGCTGGGCACCGGCACGGCGTCGGCCACGTTCCCCTCGAACGCCATGCCGTCCACGGCCGCGGTGACGGCCGAGGCGGACGGCACGTTCACGGTACGGATCACCGCGGCCGACATCGGCACCGGCGCCCGGACCGCGCTGACCCAGATCGCCGCGGACGCGCTGGAGGTGGAGCCGGGCCGCATCCACATGCGCATCGCGGACAGCGACTTCGGCCAGGCGATGATCGCCGGCGGCTCCATGGGCACCCGCTCCTGGGCCTGGGCCGTCACCAGCGCGGCCAAGGAGCTGCGCGAGCAGCTGGCCCTCGGCGGCGGCATCCCGGAGGAGGGGATCACCGCACGGTCGAACACCGCCGAGGCCATCGGCGCGCTCGCCCAGAAGGAACGCCACTCCTACGGAGCGCAGTTCGCCGAGGTCGCCGTGGACACCGCCACGGGCGAGGTCCGGGTACGGCGCATGCTGGGCATCTTCGCGGCCGGCCGGATCGTCAACCCGCTGACCGCGCGCAGCCAGTTCATCGGCGGTATGACCTGGGGCCTGTCCATGGCGCTGCACGAGGAGGCGGTCAGGGACCAGACCTTCGGCAGCCACGTCGGCCCCGACCTCGCGGGCTATCACGTCGCCGCCCACGCCGACGTACCGCCCATCGAGGTGGGCTGGGTGGACGACCCGGACCCCGACGACCCCGTCGGCATCAAGGGCATCGGCGAGGTCGGGATCGTCGGAGCGGCGGCGGCCATCGCCAACGCCGTCTGGCACGCGACCGGTGTGCGTCACCGGCACCTGCCGATCCGTCCCGACCGCGTCCTGCTGGCGGGCACCGCGCCGGGTGGGGACGGGGATGCTTGACATCGCCACCGAGCTGAACCGGTGGGTCGAGGAGGGCCGGGACTTCGCCGTCGCCACCGTCGTGGCCGTCGGTGGCAGTGCGCCACGGGGTCCCGGCGCCGCCCTCGCCGTCGACAGTGAGGGCACGGTCATCGGCTCGGTCTCCGGCGGCTGTGTGGAGGGGGCGGTGTACGACCGTTGCCTTGAGGCGCTGGAGGACGGCGCGACGGTCCTGGAGCGGTTCGGCTACAGCGACGAGGACGCGTTCGCGGTGGGGCTGACCTGCGGCGGCGTTCTCGAAGTGATGGTCACGCCGGTACGGGCGGACGCGCCGGGCCGCACGGTGTTCGCGGCGGCGCTGTCGGCCGCCGCCCGGGGGGAGACGGCCGCGGTCGCCCGGGTGTCCCGGGGCCCGGCCGGTCTGCTCGGCAGGGCGCTGTTCGTCCGCCCCGACGGCTCGTACGACGGCGGCCTCGGCGGCGTTGCGGAGCTGGACCGCCGGGCGGCGGAGGAGGCGGGCGCCCTGCTGGCCGCGGGCCGCACCGGCGCGTTCACCCTGCCGGAGCCGCGGGGAGGCACGGCGGAGCCGCGGTCGCAGGGAGGCACGTCGCAGGGAAGCACGGCGGAGGGGATCACGGTCTTCGTCGAGTCGAGCGTGCCACCGCCCCGGATGATCGTCTTCGGCGCCGTGGACTTCGCCTCGGCACTGGCCCGCACGGGCAAGTTCCTCGGCTACCACGTGACCGTGTGCGACGCCCGCCCCGTCTTCGCCACCCGGGGGCGCTTCCCCGAAGCGGACGAGATCGTGGTCGACTGGCCGCACCGCTATCTGCGGGGCACGGCCACCGACGGCCGCACCGTGCTGTGCGTGCTCACCCATGACGCCAAGTTCGACGTACCGCTGCTGGAGGAGGCGCTGCGGCTGCCGGTCGCGTTCGTCGGCGCGATGGGCTCGCGCCGCACCCACGAGGACCGCACCCGCAAGCTCCGCGAGGCCGGTCTCACCGACCGTGAACTGGCCCGGCTGCGCTCGCCGATCGGCCTCGACCTCGGCGCCCGTACGCCCGAGGAGACCGCCCTGTCCATCGCGGCGGAAATCGTCGCCGCGCGGCGGGGCGGCACGGGCGCGCCGCTGACCGGCTCGGGGACACCCATCCACCGCGACAGACAACTGACCAAGATCATCTCTGGTTGACAGCGATCCGGCGCGACGGAAAGGCTCGTTGCGTCGTACATCGGACTGAAGACCAAGGAGTGATCCAGACCGACACCCCGGAGGTGACCGGCGTCCTCGGCACCCACGGCGTCTCGCTGCCGAACCGCACCGGGCTCTTCGGCGGTCTGCCCGGCTCGCGCCCGCTTCGAGCGGGTCACCTCCGCCGCGCCGCTGGACCGGCTCGCGGGCGGGCGGGCCATCACCCGGCTCGCCGACCTCGACGGCAGCCACGAGACGCTGCCCGGCGTCTCCCGGCGGCCCGCATCGCCCACGGCGACGTCTTCGAGTGCACCGTCCAGAACGGCGGCGGCGGCTACGGCGCCCCGCTGCTGCGCGAGGGCCCGCATGACCGCCCCGGCCGCCGTGGCCGCCCCGGCGCCTGCCGTCACGGGGGAGCCCACAGGGATCTGGGGCAGCGCCCTCAGCACGTTCCCCGGCCCGGACGGGCCGTCCGCCGCCTGCCGCCACTGCGGCGCCGGGCTCGGCTCCCTGGCGGACGGCTGGGAAGGCCTCGCGGGCCGGGTGACGCTCGGCCCGGACGACCTGGGCCGGGACGTACGCGTCCACGACGCGCTCACCGCCGTCGCCTACGTCTGCCCGCACTGTGTGACGTCCCTGTGGGTCGACACGGAGCCGGTCGCGGGCAAGCCCTGGCGGGACTTCGCCCCGCGCGCCTGAGCCGTTCGCGCTACGCGGGTGCCCCGGCCGGAATCGCTTCCGGCCGGGGCACCCGTCGTGCGGGACGTCAGTCCTGCGGGGCGCCCGCGGGAAGCTGTCGCCAGGTCACCTTGGTTGTGGTGCGGAAGGCCCAGTCGAGCATCTTCTTCGCGTCCGGGTACCGCTTGCTGTCGCCGAGGAGCACCCCGACGACCGTCCGGCCGTTCCGCTTGACGGCGAACACGATGCACTTGCCCGCGGCCGTGCCCGTGCCGGTCTTCACGCCGATGGCGCCGCTGTACGAGCCCAGCAGCTTGTTGCTGTTGCTCCAGTAGTAGGTCCGGGTCCGGCCGTTGGCCGCCGGGGCCTTCTGCTCGGTCTCGACCGACTTGACCACCGTGCGCAGGGTGGCGTTGCCGAGCGCGTGCCGCGCCAGCTTCGCCAGGTCGCGGGCGGTCGTGTAGTTGGCGCCATGCGTGGAGATGCCGTCGAAGGAGTCGTACCGGGTCTTGGTCATCCCCAGTGCGGCCGCCTTCTTGTTCATCTTGGAGATGAACGACGCGGTGCGCTTCGCGGTGGTGGTCCCGCTGCCGAAGGTGTCGGCGAGGGCCATCGCGGCGTCACAGCCGGACGGCAGCAGCATGCCGTACAGCAGCTGCTTGACCGTGAGCTTGTCGCCCTTCTGCAGGTCCGCCGCGCTGCCGCCGCTGGTCCTGATGTAGTCCAGGTACGCCTTCTTGACGGTGACCTTTTTGCCGAGGTTCACCCCCCGGGTGTCGAGCACCACGACCGCCGTCGTGAGCTTGGTGATGCTCGCCATCTGGCGCCTGGTGTCCGGGCCCTTGCTCCACAGCTTCTTGTTCGCGCTGTTGTCGAGCAGATAGGCGCCCTTGGCGCTGATACCGGACGGCCCGGCGGCCTGTACGGTCCGCGCTGCAGGCGCGGCCGGTGCCGCTTGCGCGCTCGCCACCGGTACGGCGACCGCCAGCGCCGCCGTGGACGCGATGACCGCCGCCCCCCAGCGCCGGACCGCGTTACCCCCATGTCTTCCCATACGCCCTCGCTCTCCTCGGATGATGGATGGGCGCTGGCATCCTCTCACCGGGCGAGAAATGATGATGTGTCGGGTCTCAACTCCCGGACGTCACCCAGTCGTACGCCACCCGCGCGTCGAACTCCCCCTGCCCGCCGGGGAAGATCAGCCCGGCGTGGCCGTACGCCGCGTCGGCCCCGGCCGCGTGCCCGGCCAACGGAACGGCGACGCACCGCATCCCGGCCCGCCGCGCCGCCTCCACCCCGGGCCCGGCGTCCTCGACCACCACACAGTCCGCCGGATCGGTGCCCAGCAGCCGCGCCGCCGCCAGGAACACATCCGGCTCGGGCTTGCCCCGGCCGACGTCCTCAGCGGACACATACAGCGGCAGCAGCGCGTCCAGCCCGGTCGCGGCCAGCACCGCCTCGATCGCGGACCGGGACGACCCGGACGCGACGGCGATCGGATGCCCGGCGCCGTGCAGCCGCTCGGCGAACGCCCGCATCTCGGGAAAGACGGCGGTGTCGGTGCGCACCAGCTCCAGGTAGTACCCGTTCTTGACGGCCAGCAACTCGTCCACCGGCGCGTCGATCGCGTACCGCGCCCGCAGCGTCTCCAGCGTCTCCCGGGTCCCGATCCCGATGAACCGGCTGTGCTCCTCCCAGCTGAAGCCGGTGACGCCATACCGCGCGAGAGTGCGCCGCCCCGCCTCGTAGTAGTTGGGCTCGCTGTCCACGAGCGTGCCGTCGAGGTCGAAGATCACCGAAGGAAGCCGCGGCGCGGAAGTGCTGGTGCTCATGGCTCCAGCATGCCGGGTAGGCCCCCACCCGCCCCCACCGCCCCGGACAGGGCCTAGCGCCGGAACTCCGCGTCGGCACAGCGTAGGCCCAGCTGCCACGCCCGTCGAAGCGGCGCCCGTCGTCCAGAAACGGGTCGTACGGCCAGCGGCGCACCTTGAGCCGCCCATCGGCGTGGAGGCTGACGCGCATGCCGTCGGGGCCCCGGTAGGCCCCGGGCAGAGCGGTCTCCGACACCTCGGCGTCGCCGAGCTGGAGGCGGCGCTGCGGGGCCTGCGGATGTCGGTCGCCCCGCTGCTGCACCCGCTCAGCCCGCTGGGCCCGGCAGGTCATACGGGCGCTCGACGACTGCGCCCGCCAGGCGCGTGGCCTCGCCGCGCTCGCCGCCGACCCGGCCGCGTCCCACGACGCCCGTCTGACCGCGCCGTCGGCTCGTCCGCCGCCGCCTCCGCGCCCGCCGCCGGGCCGCCGCCGCACCCGGCCACGGACCGGGCCCTGGCCCATCTGCACGACCTGGAGGCCGCGCTGACCGGCCTCGCGGGCCCGCTGCGGGCCTGAGGGCTTTCCCCCAGCCGGGGCGCGCCGACGGCGCGTCACGCACGGAATCGTGCGTTCCAGAGTCCTCGTCCGGACCGGGCTGTTAGCGTCGGCCGCAAGCGGAACCGCTGGAGAGGCAGCCTGGAGAGGCAGCACGGTGAGCACGGAGCAACGGGCGTACAGGGCGTACATCGGGTCGTTCACCGAGGCGGGCGGAGCCGGGATCACCGTCGCGGACGTCGACCGCGACACCGGGGCGCTGACACCGCGGTACACCACGGACGAGGTCGCCAACCCCTCGTATCTCGCGCTCTCACCCGGCGGCGACGTTCTCTACGCCGTGAGCGAGACGGACGACGGCGCGGCAGCCGCCTTCCGGACCGGCGGCCGCCCCGACCGCCCGCTCACCCTCCTCGGCGCCCCCGTCCCCGTACACGGCGCGGCGCCCACACATCTCGCGCTCGCAGCCGGGCATCTGCTCACCGCCAACTACGGCTCCGGCAGCGTCAGCGCCCTGCCGGTCCGCGACGACGGCGGGCTGGGGGAGCCGACGGCGGTGCTGCGGCACGAGGGCAGCGGCCCGAACCGCGAGCGGCAGAGCGAGCCGCACGCCCACCAGGTGCTGCCCGACCCGTCCGGCGGCTGGCTGCTCAGCGTCGACCTCGGCGCCGACGCCGTCCGGGTGTACGAGCCCTCCGGGCCCCGGGCGCACCGGAAGGTCCGGCTGCGGGCGGGGAGCGGGCCGCGCCATCTCGCGTTCCACCCGCGCGGCGACCGCGCGTACGTCGTCAACGAGCTGGACCCGACGGTCACGGTGTGCCGCTGGGACGCGGCGTCCGGCGCCCTCGAACCGCTCGGCGAGACCCGCGTCGTCCCGCCCGGTACGGAGACCGCCACCTTTCCCTCCGAGGCGGTGGTCTCCCCGGACGGCCGGTTCGTCTGGGTCGCCAACCGCGGTCACGACAGCGTCGCGACGCTCGCCCTCGACACCCCCGGCGACCGCATGGAGCTGGTCACCACCACACCCTGCGGCGGCCACTGGCCGCGTGACCTGGTCCTCGACCCCTCGGGCAGCCGTCTCTACGTCGCGAACGAACGCTCGGGCGAGGTGGCCTGGTTCGGCCTCGACCCCACCACCGGGGTGCCGGGCCGCGGCGGTTCGCTCACGGCCCCGGCCGCGTCCTGCGTGCTCTTCGGCTGACCGCATGGGCCCGCTCGGGCCCGCGGGGGACCGCTGGTTGCTCGCAGGGGGCGCTACGCGGCGGGCCGTGCGCGGGGCGGTACGCCCCGCGCGGCGCGGGCCCTGCGGCGGGAGGGACGATTCAGCGCAGTCCCGAGGACGCCGGAAGCGTGATGCCCAGCGCCGCCGCGTACTTCGACAGCACCAGCTTGCCCACGGCCGGGTACGCGCCGAGCGCCTCGGCCGCGGCGCAGCCCGCTTCCTCGGAGGCGGCCCTGATCAGGTCGGCGGAGACCTCCGGGCCGATGAGGTACGGCGCCAGCGCGAGCCGGGCCGAACCGGCGGAGCGCAGCTGCTCGGCGACGCGGACCACGGCCCCGTCCTCGTCCAGCGCGGCGGCCATCACCGGCACGGCGAGGCGCGCGGAGAGCAGCATGCCGGTGATCCCACCGGCGTCGGCCGCCTCGCCGCCGCCCACGGTGGCCAGGATGATGCCGTCCGCGGCGGTCGCCACCGTGAAGAGGCGGGCCCGGTCGGCGCGGGCCAGGCCCGCCTCCGACAGCCGGACGTGCAGACCCTCCGCGAGCAGCGGGTGCGGGCCGAGCACGTCGGTGAGCTCGGCGGCGGAGCCGCTGCTCATGACGGCCTGCCGTATCCGGCGCAGCAGCGCGTTGTCCGGGCCCGCGAGCAGCGGGACCACCACGGCCGACGGGCCGTCGGTCGGGATGGCGGGCGGCGGAGGCATCTCCGGGATCTCCTCGCCCGCGGCCTCGGCCTCGGCGATCGCCTCCGCGGTGGCGGCGGCGGTGGCCTTGGCGGCCTCCCGCGCCCGGCGCAGCCGCTCGGTGCGGTCCTGGACGGCGCGCGCGAGCACGGCCTCCAGCTGCGGGAACTCTTCGTTCCCGCCTTCCACGTCGACATAGCCGACCTGGGCGTCGAGGCCGGGAAGCTCGGAGCGGGCGATGCTCACGATCTCCTCGGCGAGGCCTCGGGTGGCGGCTTCGGGGGTCCCCGGAACGGCCACCACCAGCGGCGGTGCGCCCACGGGTGCGGCCGCGGGCTCCGGGCGGCGGTGCCGTCCGGCTTGGCGGGGACGCGGCATTCGTACTGGCAGGCCGGACGCGGGCCCTGTGGGGGAGCTCATGGCGCCGCATGTTAGTCGCTCTATAGGGTTGGCTGTTCGGGAGGGGTGCGACTGGGCGTTTTCTGTCCCCTTTTGCCGAGCCTTGCTGTTCGATGCTGTGTGGTGGGCGAACGGAGCTGCTCGCATAACCGATAGGGTGTCCGTAATCCGTAACCGCCGCCCCGGCTATCGGTGGTGGCCGTCGTTCCTCACCCGGTGATGACGCTGAGCAGCCCCGCGTCCAGTGGCAGCCGCAGCTCCCCGGCGGCGAGCGCCGCCGCGATGTACAGGGCGCCGTCCAGCGGGTCCCCGGCCGCCTCGGTGACCCGGACTCCCGGCAGCCGTGCGGCCAACTCGGCGCGCAGGGGCGCCAGCAGGGGCGCGCCCATGCGGAAGAGGCCGCCGGTCAGCGCGATCTCAGCGGCGTCACCGGTGGTACCGGCGTCACCGGCCCCGTCGGCGTGCGGCCGGGGACAGACCGCCTCCGCGGCCTGGGCGATGTGGCGGGCGGCATCCCGCAGGATCGCCTCCGCGACCGGATCGGCATCGGCGGCGCACCGGCCGACCTCCGGTGCGAAGGAGGCCAGGACGGCGGGCCGGTCGGGCCGTGGGTACAGCTTCCCCGGTAGCTCACCGGCCGGGCCGAAGACCGCTTCCAGCCGGGCCAGCAGCGGCCGTGAGCCGCCCTCGCGCCCGTCGTACGCGCGCATCGCGGCCTCCAGACCGGCCCGCCCGATCCACGCCCCGCCGCCGCAGTCGCCCAGCAGATGCCCCCAGCCGTCGGCCCGCCGCCACCCGGGCGTACGGTCACCCGCCGCACCCCCGGCCAGGGGCGGCGGCACCGGCACCACGCCGAGCGCGATCAGGCCCGTGCCCGCGGCGACCACCGCGCCGGGCCGCTGGCCGAGCGCCCCGGCATAGCCGGTCACCGCGTCCGCCGCGAGCGCGAGACGGCGTACGCCGAACTCCCGCGCGAGCGCGTCCGGCAGCGTCGCCCGCAGATCGTCGCCGAGCGAGGCCATCCCCGCGGCGCCCACACAGACGGCGGCCGGACGCCGTGCCCCGGCCCGGCGCAGCAGCTCATGGGCGGCGGGCAGCACCCGCTCCAGCAGTCCGGCCGCGTCGATACCCCGGTCGCCGACTTCGGCGGGGGTGGCCGAGGCCCAGGTCAGCGGCGTCCGCGCGGTGCCGTCCAGCGGGGCCCCGGCGCACGCCACGGCCACCCGTACGCCCGATCCGCCCGAGTCGATCCCGAGCACATGTGCCGTATCGCCCACCGGCTCAGCCGAACCCGCGCGCGTCCTGCTTGAGCGCGGTGTCCACGGTCAGGGCGGTGGCCACCACGAGGCTCAGCAGCGGGTCGGGAAGCTGACGGTGGATCTGCAGGACGTAGTTGTCCGCCGTCGTGAACATGGTCTTCGCCAGACCTTCCCAGGTCTTGGTGATCCGGGCGATCTCGGTGTCGGTGTGGTCGACGATGGCGAAGTTCCAGGCGCGCCAGTTCTCCGCCTTGATGGCGCCGATCTGCTGGCCGTTGACCTGTATCCCGAAGTTGATCTTGCCGATGGCGTTCTGCTGGACGATCTCGCCGACCGGCTGGCCGTCCGGGCGCTCCACCAGGACCTTGGACTTGATGAACTTGGCGGGCCGGGTGAGCACCAGATGCGGCTGCCCGGCCGCGTCCCGGATCTCCAGCTTGTGGGTCATGAACTGGTCGAGGCTGGAGACGAACCGCGCGACCTTCTTGAGCGTGCTCTGCCCGATCTGGACCACCGACCCGATGGTGCGGCCGTGCTGGTCGAAGACGCTGTACTCATTCGTCAGCTCGATCAGCTTGGCCTTCTGGTTCACCACCAGCACCGGCTCGCTGAACAGCGTCCCGCCGCCGCCCGCGCCCGGGGCGACGTGCGCCTGCTGCTGCACCTGGTGCTGGACCCTGGCCGGGTTGGGGTGCGGCTGGGCGGGCTGCCGCTGCTGCGCGGCGTACCCCGGCTGGGCGGCCTGCTGCTGCGGCGGGAGCTGGCCCGGCTGCTGCCCGGGATGGGTGTGTTCGGTCCACTGGGCGCCGTCCCACCAGCGCAGTTGGTTGGGGGTGCCCTGCGGGTCGGCGTACCAGCCCGCAGGGGTGTTCGGATGCGTCGTCATGGCGGGCAGACTACCCCTCGCCCACCTGGAAAGAAGCGCTCAGGAAAGGCGCCAGTCGACGGGTTGCGCCCCCTGCTGTACGAGCAGCTCATTGGCCCGGCTGAACGGGCGCGAACCGAAGAAGCCCCGGTCGGCGGACATGGGGGAGGGGTGCGCGGACTCGACCGAGGGGAGCGGTCCCAGCAGCGGCCGTACGTTGCGCGCGTCGCGGCCCCACAGGATGGACACCAGTGGACGCCCGCGCCCGGCGAGAGCCCGGATGGCCTGCTCGGTGACCTCCTCCCAGCCCTTGCCGCGATGTGCCGCGGGGCGGCGCGGCGCGGTGGTGAGCGCCTTGTTGAGCAGCAGCACGCCCTGCCGGGTCCAGGGCGTCAGATCGCCGTTGGACGGGCGCGGCAGACCGAGGTCGGTGTGCAGCTCGCGGTAGATGTTCTCCAGACTGCCGGGCAGCGGGCGCACCTCCGGTGCCACCGAGAAGCTCAGCCCCACCGCGTGACCGGGCGTCGGATACGGGTCCTGGCCCACGATGAGGACCTTCACCTCGTCGAAGGGCTGCTGGAAGGCGCGCAGCACATTCGGTCCGGAGGGCAGATAGGTACGGCCCGCCGCGATCTCGGCCCGCAGGAAGTCGCCCATCGCCGCGATGCGCTCTTCCACCGGCTCAAGTGCCTTGGCCCAGCCCGGTTCCACAATTTCGTTCAACGGTCGTGCAGCCACACCGCGTCACTCTAGTGGCTCAGCCCGTGGCTATGTGCCATCTCACCCGGTCACGGTCTCATCCGATCACCGCCGCTCGCACACAGAGCACATCGGGAAGGTACCGGGCGATCCGCTGCCAGCTCTCGCCCTCGTCCGCACTCGCGTACACCTCCCCGTTGCGATTGCCGAAGTACACCCCGACCGGGTCCGCGTCGTCGGTGCGGAGCGCGTCCCGCAGGACCACCCCATAGTGCGGTTCGCCCGGCAGCCCGGCGGACCGCTCCTCCCAGGACAGGCCCGCGTCCTGGGTGCGGTAGACCCGGCAGCGGTAGTCCGGCGGATAGCGGTCCGAGCCGTCGGACACCGGGAAGAGATAGGCGACTCCGCCGCGCCGCGGATGGGCGGCGACGGCGAACCCGAAGTCGGCGGGCAGCCCCTTGCCGATCTCCGACCAGTGCGCCCCGCGGTCGTCGCTGCGGTAGACCCCGCCGTGGTTCTGCAGATACAGCCGGTCGGGATCGACCGCGTCCGGCGCGATCTTGTGCACACACTGCCCGAACTCCGGATACGGATCGGGCAGGAACTCCGCCCTCAGCCCGCTGTTCGACGGCGCCCAGCTCGCCCCGCCGTCCGCCGACCGGTACACCCCGCCCGACGAGACGGCCACCGTCACCGCGTCGGCGTCCCGCGGGTCGGTGACCACCGTGTGCACCGCCTGGCCGCCGAACCCCGCGCCCCACTCGGGCCGCTGCGGGTGGTCCCACAGGCCCCGCACGAACGCGAACGTCTCCCCGCCGTCCTCGGAGCGGAACAGCGCGCCCGGCTGAGTGCCCGCGTAGACCACCCCCGGCGCGGCGGGCCCGGCCGGGTGCAGCTGCCACACCCGCTCCAGCGAGGCATCGGTCCCCTCCGGGAACCGCACCGCGGGCCGGGCGGGTTCATGCCAGCTCTCCCCGAGGTCGTCGGAGCGGAAGACCGACGGACCCCAGTGGGAGCTGTCCGCCCCGGCCAGCAGCCGCGGCGCGCCGGAGCGGCGGGAGTCGATACCGACGGAGTACACCGCCTGCATGGGGAAGTGCGGCCCGGTGAAATCCCAGTCCGGGCCGGTACGGCGGCGGCCGAGGAAGAGACCCTTGCGGGTGCCGACGGCGAGCAGAACATCGTCCATGACGGACTCACTCCTTGGGACGTAGGGAGAGGTGAGGGGCGAAGAGGGTGATGAGGGACGTGTCCGACATCACAGAGTCTGCACCCCACCACTGACAACGGCCCAGGGGCGTGTCTTCCCGCAGGTGGGAGCGGGGGTGTCTCAGGCGCGCGCGTACTGCGGCGGGACCGGCGCGTCCCCGCCCAGCTCGCGCGCGGCGCGCCGCGCCCAGTACGGGTCGCGCAGCAGCTCACGGCCGAGCAGTACCGCGTCCGCCTCCCCGGCCGCCACGATCTTCTCGGCCTGCTCCGGCTCGGTGATCAGCCCGACCGCGCCGACCGGCAGCCCGGTCTCGGCCCGGACGCGTGACGCGAACGGCACCTGGTAGCCCGGGCCCACCGGGATCGGGACCCGGGTCGCGTTGCCGCCGCTGGAGACATCCAGCAGATCGACGCCGTGCGCCCGCAGCTCCGCGGCCAGCCGTACGGTCTCGTCGACCGTCCAGCCGTCCCGCTCACCGGCGTCCGCGTTCCGGTCCCGGCGGGTCTCGGTGAGCCAGTCGGTGGCGGAGATCCGGAAGAACAGCGGCAGCTCGTCCGGCCACACCGCGCGCACCGCGTCCACGACCCGGAGGGCGAACCGCGTCCGGTTCTCAAACGATCCGCCGTACTCGTCGGTGCGGTGGTTGCTGTACGGCGAAAGGAACTCGCCGATCAGATAGCCGTGGGCGCCGTGGATCTCGGCGACCTCGAAGCCCGCTGCCAGCGCGCGCCGCGCCGCGTCCGCGAACTGATCCACGATCTCGTCGATCCGCTCGGTGGTCAGCTCCTCCGGGACCGGGTGGCCGGTGTCGAACGGCACCGGGCTGGGTCCGAGCACCGGCCGCCAGCCCTGCTCCCCGGCCCCGAGCGGCCCGCCGCCCCGCCACGGCCGGTCGGTCGATCCCTTGCGCCCGGCATGGGCGAGCTGGACGCCGGGCGTCGTGCCGCGCTCCTTGAGGAACGCGGTGATCGGGCGGAACGCCTCGACCTGGGTGTCGTTCCAGATGCCCAGGTCCGCCGGGCTGATCCGGCCCTCGGGGCTCACCGCGGTCGCCTCGACGAGGATCAGCCCGGTGCCGCCGGTGGCGCGCGAGGTGTAGTGGGAGAAGTGCCAGGGGCCGGGCGCCCCCGCGTCCGGCCCCGAGGCCTCGGCGGAGTACTGGCACATCGGCGCCATCCAGATCCGGTTCGGGATGGTCAGCGAGCGCAGGGAAAGGGGCGTGAAGAGGGTGCTCACGGCAGGCTCCGTATCAGGTTTCCACCAGGGATACCTAGTACGATAGGCGTCGTAGTACGGTGGATGTCAAACTACGAGAAGCTTCGTACAATGGTGGGTCCGGAACGACGCGACGAGGAGCAGCAGTCGTGCAGACGCAGACCACACCTCAGGCGCAGGCGCCGGGCCGTTCGCTGGAGCATCCGCGGCGCCAGGACATCCGGCTGGAGGACGTGCTCCACGCGCTGTCCGACCCCATGCGGCTGCGGGTCGTGCGCACCCTCGCCGAGGAGAGCTGCGACCTGTCCTGTTCGGTCTTCGACCTGCCCGTGAGCAAATCGACCACCACCCACCACTTCCGCGTGCTGCGCGAATGCGGCGTGATCAATCAGATCTACCGGGGCACCGCCAAGATGAACGCCCTGCGCCGGGCGGACCTGGACGCGCTGTTCCCCGGACTGCTCGACAGCGTCCTGGCCGCCGCCGCCCGCCAGGACGACCGGGCGGACGGCTGAGGCGGACACCCCCCTGGACCCGCGCCGGTTCAGCCCTCCCCGCGTGCCGCGCCCAGCAGTTCCGTCCACTCCGGGATCTTCACCCTCGTACGGCCCAGCGCCTCCCCGAGCGTGGCCTCCGCCGCCTCGATCCGCAGCCAGCCGGTCCACTCGACCGGCTCCACACCCGCCGCGCGCAGCGCGGCGCGAGGGTCCTCGGCCACCGGCCGCGCCGCCAGGGCGTCCGCGTCGGCGAGCAGCGAGGCGATCGTCTCCTTGGCGCACGGACGGTTGGTGCCGATCACCCCGGTCGGCCCGCGCTTGATCCACCCCGCCACGTATTCGCCGGGCGCGGGCACCCCGCCGCGCAGCACCCGCCCCGCCGCGTTCGGCACGGTGCCCCGCCGCTCGTCGAACGGCAGCCCCGGCAGCGGCACACCCCGGTAGCCCACCGACCGCAGCACCAGCTGCGCCGGGATGTCCTCGAAGACGCCCGTGCCCGCCACCCCGCCCCGCCCGTCCGGCGCGGTCCGCTCGAACCGCACGGCGCGCACCGCGCCCTCGCCGAGCAGCGCCGCGGGCCGCAGGAAGAAGCGCAGATGGATACGGCGCGGACGGCCCATGGGCGCGCGCCGCGCCCAGTCGCGCAGCACCTCGACGTTGCGACGGTTGGCCGCGGGCAGCTCCGAGGGGTCGCCGTACGCCGGGTCCAGCGCCAGCTCCTCGGGCTCCACGAGCACATCGGCACCGGTCAGCGAACCCAGCTCGCGCAGCTCCTTGGTGGTGAACTTCGCCTGCGACGGGCCGCGACGGCCGACCACATGGACATCGGCGACCCGGCTGTCGGCGAGCGCACCCAGGGCCAGGTGGGGGACGTCGGTGGGCCGCAGCTCCTCCGCCCCGCGGGCCAGGATGCGCGCCACGTCCACCGCGACATTGCCGACCCCGACGACGACGGCGGAGCGCGCGCCGAGCGCGAAGGCGTCGCCGGGGGCGTCCGGATGGGCGCTGTACCAGGAGACGAAATCGGTGGCGGAGCAACTGCCGGGCAGCTCCTCACCGGGCACGCCGAGCCGCCGGTCGGTCGCCGCGCCCACGCAGTAGACCACCGCGTGGTAGAGCCCGAGCAGCCGCTGCGGCACCAGCGGCGGGGGACCCACGTGCACATTGCCGAGGAAGCTCACCCGTGGGTGCTCCAGGACCGCGCGCAGGGTGTTCTGCAGCGACTTGATCTTCTCGTGGTCGGGCGCGACGCCGTAGCGCACCAGCCCGTACGGGCAGGGCAGCCGGTCCAGCACATGCACCGACACCTCGGGTACGGCCTGCTGCTGGACGAGTGCCTGGGCGGCGTAAACGCCGCTCGGCCCCGATCCCACGACGGCGACGCGAAGCACGGAGGAGCTCCTTCCGCAGGCTGTCTCCAGCATCGCACCCGGCGGGCGGCGGTGTCCGGCACCACGCGCCGGACGAGAACTCACGCCACCCGCTCACGCCACCGGCTCCTGCTCCCCGCTCACGCCACCCGCTCGCGCCCTCGCTCACGGCGCTCGCTCACCTCACGAGCCGCATCCGGCGGATCTCGCTGGTCTGCTGTGCGATGACATCGGCGGCCATCTCCTCCACTCGGATGTTGTTCCCCCGGCCCAGTACATCCGTGGCCATGGAGACCGCGCCCCGGTGGTGGGCGATCATCAGCTTGAGGAAGAGCCTGTCGAAGCTCGCGCCCTCGGCGGCGCGGAGCGCGTCCAGCTGCTTCGGCGTCGCCATGCCGGGCATGTCCGCCATCCCGCCGTGGTCGTGCCCGCCCTTCGCCGCGCCGCCGGTGGTCTGCTGCCAGCCCCGCATCGCGTCGATCTCCGGCCCCTGCGCCGCCGCGATGCGCTCGGCGATCCGTCTGACCTTGGCCGATCTCGCGCGGTCCGGGGCCAGGTCGGTCATGACCAGGGCCTGCTGATGGTGCTCGATCATCATCGCGACGTACGCGCGGTCTGCGGCGTTGGGGGAGTCGTCGTCGCCCGCCTTCGCCGCCTCCTCGGCCGACAGCGTCTTCGCCGCCTCGCCCGGCCGCCCCGGGGCGATCACCGCGGGCTTACCGTCCTGCCCCTTCCCGGTGTCCTGCCTGCCGCCCTCCGGCTCACAGCCGGTGAGGGCGAGCGTCACGGCGGCGGCCGTCGCCACAAACGCGAGAGATGCGGCGTGAAGCCTCGTACGCCGGTGCAACACCGTTGCCTCCAGGGGAAGTCGGGATTTTGTTGACGACTATGTTGCCGCCTGTTGTGGTGTACATGAGAGGCGCGATACTGCCCACGTCCAATGAACCGTTCAACTCCGAGCGGGAACAAGGGACGTAAGGGAGGACGCAGTGAAGCCGTGGGAAAGATCCCCGCAGCGGCGCAGATACCTCGGTGCGGCCGTAGCCGCCTTCGGCCTGGTGGCCTCGTTGCTGGCGGTGAGCCCCGCCGCCGCGACACCGGACCCCGGTGACGCGCCGAGCAGCGGGCGGGTGACGAGCAGTCAGGCAGCCGACGACACCAGGGCAGCCATCGAGAGCGGCGAGATCCCCGGGGTGGACGAGATCGTTCACAGCGACAACGTCAGTCACCTCACCAACATCCCCAAGCAGGACCTCAAGGGAACCAACTCGGACCTCGCCTTCCAGGGCGAGTACGCCTTCGCGGGCAACTACGACGGCTTCGTCATCTACGACATCAGCCGTCCGAAGCGGCCGCGGATCGTCAGTCAGGTGCTCTGCCCCGGTTCGCAGAACGACGTATCGGTCTCCGGGGACCTGCTCTTTCTCTCCACCGACTCCTCGCGCAGCGACAACTCCTGCAACAGCACCACGCAGCCCGCCACCGAGAAGTCCTCGTGGGAGGGCATGAAGGTCTTCGACATCAGCGACAAGCGCAACCCGCGGTACGTCGCCGCCGTCGAGACCTCATGCGGTTCGCACACCCACACCCTGGCGCCCGACCGCAAGAACGTCTACGTCTACGTCTCCTCGTACTCCCCCAGCGAGACCTTCCCGGACTGCCGGCCCCCGCACGACGGCATCTCCGTCATCAAGGTGCCCCGCAAGGCGCCCGAGAAGGCCGCGGTCATCGACTTCCCCGTCCTCTTCCCGGACGGCGGCAACCCCGGCGGCACCACCAACCCGGGCGTCTCCCAGACCACCGGCTGCCATGACCTCACCACCTTCCCCAAGCTGAAGCTGGCGGCGGGCGCGTGCATGGGTGACGGCATCCTGCTGGACATCGCCGACCCCGCGAAGCCACGGGTCATCGACCGGGTCGAGGACAACGTCAACTTCGCGTTCTGGCACTCGGCGACCTTCAACGAGCGCGGCAACAAGGTCGTGTTCACCGATGAGCTGGGCGGTGGCGTCGCCGCGACCTGCGACGAAGCGACCGGCTCGACGCGCGGGGCCGACGGCATCTACGACATCACCGGCAAGGGCGACAAGCGGAAGTTGGTGTTCCGGGGCTACTACAAGATCCCGCGCCACCAGGCCGCCACCGAGAACTGCGTCGCCCACAACGGTTCGCTGATCCCCGTCAAGGGCCGCGACATCATGGTCCAGGCGTGGTACCAGGGCGGCGTGTCCATCTGGGACTTCACCGACTCCACCCGCCCCAAGGAGATCGGCTACTTCGAGCGCGGCCCGGTCTCCGCCGACACACTCGTCACCGGCGGCTCCTGGTCCGCGTACTACTACAACGGCTACATCTACTCGAACGACATCACCAAGGGCTTCGACGTCCTGAAGATCGACGACCGGCGCACGGACAGCGCCCGGTCGGTGCGGCTGCGCGAGCTGAACGTCCAGACGCAGCCGGACTACCGCTGACCGGCTGACCTACAGACCGGCCAGATCGCTCAGACCGGCTGATCGCTCTCCGGTGTCCCGCCGGGCGGTTCCCCGCCCGGCGGGACACCCAGCTCCCAGTCCAGCCCGTAGCGCTGGAACAGTTCCCTCCGCAGCCGCTCGGGCTCCATCGGCGCCCCCGGCAGCAGCACCGCGACCACCGCGCCCATCAACAGCGCCCGCAGCAGCCGGTAGTCGGCCTCCGGGTCCCGGGCGCCGTAGCGGGTCACCGTCTCGCGCAGCAGGGCGGCCAGCATCTGCTGCTCCGGGCACTGGATGAACCCGTCCGCCATGAGGATGCCCGCCATATGCGTACGCATCAGCCGCGGTTGGTCCCGGGCGAGCCCCAGGATCGCGTCGATCGCGCGGGCCAGCAGCTCGCGCCCCGCGTCCTCGCCCTCCGGGCGCGGCTCACGCTCCAGGGCCCTGGCCAGTTCCAGGTGCATCAGCCGGTGCACGGCGGTCTGCAGCAGCTGGCGCTTGCCCGGGAAGTAGTACGAGACCAGGCCGCGGGCGGCCCCCGCCCGGTCGGCGATGTCGGCGAGCGTCGTCGCCTCGTAGCCGCGCTCACCGACCAGTTCGACCGTCGCCTGTAACAGACGGGCCTGGGAGCGGCGGCGCAACTCCTCATTGACCGACGGGCTGCGGGGGGACATGCTGTAACTCCTGCGTTGGCTGGCTGCGAGCCAATATACTCAGGCGGCGAGATGCTGTCCGGCGATCTTTCGAGGATGGCTTGTTACCTCCGCCGGTTCGGGCGACGCGGGGGATCGTCCGAACCGGCGGTGTCCGTTTCGAGCTCATGGCGTTCCGGCCGTCCGATCGGCGGCGATGACCTGGTGGGCGAGTGCCACCAGGTCCGGGATGGCCGGATGCCCCAGCCCCTCGCGCCAGGCCAGGACGACGGGAATGGCCGGTGCGTCCGCGAGCGGGCGGAAGGCCAGCGAGGGGTGGGTGTGATGACTCGGGGTGGCCGAGGTGGAGATTCCCACCGCGCGGCCCGCCGCGATGGCGATCAGCCACTCGTCGGTGTTGGTCACCTCGATGGTCGCGACCGGCCGGGCCGCCGGCGGCCACAGGTCCATCGTGGTGGTGCCGGAGACGGTGTTGAGTGCGATCGGATGGGCGGCGAGGTCCGCCAGGGTCACCCGGGGGAGAGCCGCCAGGGGGCTGTCCACGGGCATGACCACCACCCGCTCCTCCGACATCAGTGACTCCGTACGGAGTCCGGCCGCGGTGACCTCGCCGCGCAGCAGGGCCGCGTCGACCTTCCCCTGGGTGAGGCCCGCGGTGCGGTCGTCGATGCGCAGCAGCTCCAGCGGAGTGCCGGGGTGGGTCTCGTCCCAGCGGCGCAGCAGCGGGACGGTGTGGTCGCCGAGTGCCGCCCAGGGATGGCCCAGCCGCAGGGGTCGGCTTCGCAGGCCCCGGGGGTCGAGGGCGGTCTCGACGGCGGCCAGGGCGGCGCGGGCCTTGTCGCGGAACGTATGGCCCTCCGCGGTCAGCTCCAGGTGATGCGTGGAGCGGTCGACGAGCCGGGCGCCGAAGTGATCCTCCAGCTGGCGCAGCGTGCGCGAGAGCGCGGGCTGGCTCAGGGGGAGACGGGCGGCGGCACGGGTGACGTTGCCCTCCTCGGCGATGGCGAGGAAGGCGCGCAGATGCCGCAGCTCGATGGTCATGCCCGAGAAGCATAACCGCAGGGAATTCCGCATTTCCCACGGCGTGGGCCGGGTCCTTAGCCTCGAAGTTTCGTGACGGTCCGCCGACGGAGTCGGTGGACCGTTTTCGTGCTGTGGGCTGAGGCTGTGCAGGCCGAAGACCCGAGTTTCGCCTCGGAGTGGCGCCGGATTCCACTGCTCCGGGTGTTGAGGTGCTGTCGAAGGGATGAGAATTCGATGGTCAGCCGGGGTCGGTCAGCCGGGTGAGCCGGTCGAGGGCTGCGGTGATGTGAGCGGTCCAGGGCCAGTGCCGGGCCAGGCGGAGGATTCGCCGACGGCCGGTGGTCACGAGTTGTCCGGCCGCGGTGAACAGGCGGAGCCGTAGTCGGCGGGGCTCCCAGAGACGGGCCTTGCCGGTGAGGGCGAGCATCGGCATCCAGGCCAGCAGGTCGAGAGCGATCTGCACGATCTCCAGCCAGATCCGGTTCTGGGCGGTCCGGTGCAGAGGGAGATTCCGCAGGCCGGTGGCCCGGGCGGCGCGGATGCGGTCCTCGGCCCGGGCCCGCAGCCGGTGACGGAGCTCGAGTTCGGCGATCGGCGGGCCCAAGGTGTTGGTGGCGAAACAGGTCAGCCGCATGCCGTCCGCATCCGTGAGCCGCAACTGGGCCCCGGGATGCGGTCGTTCCTTCCTGACGATCAGTCGCATGCCCGTGGGCCAGCCGTCCAGGACGTCGCCGGTGAGTTCAGCGACCCAGGCCCCGTCACGGATCTCGCCGTCCGCCTCGACGGCCGCCGTCCAGGCCGATGCCGGAACCTTCAGCACATGCTGGTGAATCGCCTCGGTGATCACCATGCCGACCGAGTAGGACAGCCACCGTCCCCGCTGAGCGAGCCAGGCGACGAAGTCGTGGGTGCCGCCCGCGGAATCGGTGCGGATCAGGGTCCGCCGCCCGCGCCGGTACTTCTTCGGTAGCTGGGCCAGGGCCAGTTGGGTGGCCGTGATGTGGTCGGTGGCCGTGTTCGATCCCGCGTTGCCTGGTCTGAGCAGGGCCGCGACCGGTTCACCCGTGCCGCCCGGTCCGTGGTCGACGAACCCCATCAGCGGGTGGTGTCCGTAGGTTCGCTTCCACGTGGGTGCGGCGTCCTCCTTGTCCGAGTGCGCGATCACCAGCACCCCGTCGAGGTCCACGGTCACCGTCCCGCCCGCATCAGGCGCTTCCCGGTCGGCCAACCGCCAGGCATGTCGGCGGACTTCAGCTCGCGCGGCACGGATAGCCCGCAGGGCCTTCTCTCCGGAGGCTGCGAGGGTGTCGATGAGGCGGGAGACCGTCGGGTCGGAGGCCACCGGCCCGAACACGGCGGGCTCGGCCCGCGGCATGCCGACATCCGCGAGGCAGTCCCCGCCCAGCGCGACCGCCAGGGCCACGTCCAGCAGGATCTTGCCCGGATCGTGCACCGCCCGGGCCTTCCTCCACGGCGTCAGCGCCGCTGATATCGCGGTGTCCAAGCCGGCCTTGCGGACGGTCTCGACCAGCAGCACGCCCCCGGCCTGCGAGACCACCGCCCGGCCGCCGCCCTCAATGCGGACACGCGGGTACGACCCGATACGCTTCTTCACCTGGAGAGTGCTTCTTTCCGTGCAGCCAACAGGACCCTAGACAAGTCCCATCGTTGCAGTTCAGGAGCACTCTCCGCTTATTTGATCAAGCATCGGACACCCCGCCTCGTGAAAGCGCGAGGTTAGCGTGAGGGTCATGAAATCCCCGGCGCCCAGCGCTTCCGCGACGACGTCCCCTCCTGTTCTCCTCCGTCACGCCCCCGGCCGCGGCTCTCTGGGCGGCGTCGGCCTGGTGCTGGCCGGCTCCGTGTCCGTGCAGTTCGGGGCGGCGTTCGCCGCGCTGCTGTTCCCCCGGGCCGGGGCGCTGGGCACGGTCGCGCTGCGGGTGACGATGGCCGCGTTGCTGCTGCTGGCGATCACCCGGCCCCGGCTGCGCGGATACACGTGCACCGACTGGGCCGTGGTCTGCGGGTTCGGCGTGGCCCTCGGCGGCATGAACATCCTCTTCTACCAGGCGATCGACCGCGTCCCCCTGGGGACGGCGGTCACGATCGAAGTCCTCGGCCCGCTGCTGCTGTCGGTCGTCGCCTCGCGCCGCGCCGTCAGCCTGCTGTGGGCCGGTCTCGCCCTGGCCGGGGTGTTTCTGCTGGGCCACGGTGGCTTCGGCCAGCTCAACGCCGCGGGCGTGGCCTTCGCGCTCGGCGCCGGGGTGATGTGGGCGGCGTACATCGTGCTCAACGCCCGCGCCGGGGCCCGCTTCCCGAGGCTGGACGGCCTGGCGATCGCGATGTCCGTCGCCGCGCTGGTCAGCCTGCCGCTGGGCATCGGGGCATCGGGCGGGGCACTGCTGGAACCGGTGGCACTCGGCCTGGGTCTGGCGATCGCGGTGATGAGCTCGGGCGTCCCCTACACCCTGGAACTGCTCGCCCTGCGTCGCCTGCCCGCGGCGACCTTCGCGGTGCTGACGAGCCTGGCACCGGCCATCGCCGCGGTGGCGGGCTATCTGGTGCTGGACCAGGGGCTGTCGCTGCCGCAGTGCGCCGCGATCGCGATGGTGGTCGCGGCCAGCGCGGGCGCGGTACGCACGGGCAACCGCTGAGCCTTCCAGGCGGGGTCACGCCGGTTCGGGCTGTGGTTCCTTGGGCAGCGCCGGGGCGGGCTTCGGGTCCCACAGTCTGGTGGTCCGTACGTAGCCGTGGATCACCGAGGCCATCGCCAGAAGGAGAAGCGGTCCGAAGATCCACGGGTGTTCGGCCATCTCCACCGGCAGATAGCGATAGGCCACCAGGAGTGCGGCGAAGACCGCTGTGCCGTGGGCGACCAGTTGGATTCCCGCCCGGTCCCAGCCACGGGCGAGCGAGCGCAGGACTGTCTCGATCGTGATCGTGAACACCACACCGGCAATGAGATCGACGCCGTAGTGGTAGCCGAATCCCAGCGTCGCGCCGAGCGTGGCCATCAGCCAGAAGGTGCCCGCGAATCGCAGAATCCGCGGGCCCTGGCGGGAATGAATGAAGATCGCCGTGGCCCACGCGGTGTGCAGGCTGGGCATGCAGTTGCGCGGGGTGACCTCGTCGTAGAGCACCGGGTGCGGGGCACCGACCGGCGGGGGCGTGTGCGGCCACAGGTCGGCTATCGCCCAGTGCACACCGCCGGTGCCGAACGCGCCGCCGCCGTAGGCGAAGATCGGGCCGACCACCGGGAAGATCATGTAAACGGCCGGTCCGACCAGGCCGATGACCAGAAAGGTACGCACCAGGTGATGGCCCGGGAAGCGGCGCTCCACCGCCACGTTGCGCAGCTGGTAGGCGGCGACGAGGGCCGCGGCCACCGGGAGCTGGATGTAGACGTAGTCGAGGACATGGGCGCCGATCGGGCCGGTGGCCGCGACGATCCGGCCTGCCGCCCATGAGGGGCTGCCCAGCGCGTGATCGGCGGTCGCCAGGTACTGGTCGAGCACCATCGGACGGGTCTTCGACGTGACGAGCAGCCAGGTGTCGCCGATCTTGCGGCCCGCCACCAGCAGCAGACCCAGCCCGACGCCCTTCAGCAGCAGGACGCGTTCGCGGCCCGTGCGGCGGGTGACGGCGATGACCGCGTGGGCCAGGATCACCCACAACGCGCCGTTGCCGAAGGGGTGGCCGTCGGCCGCCTTCGCGTCGACCGCCCACCGCACCAGGAAGAAGACGGCGTCGATGCCGATCGCGGCCCCGACCGCGATGAGCCGTTGCCGCCGGGTGAGCACCACCATCATCAACGCCATACCGGCATACAGCATGAAGCCCGATTTGGGGGTGAATATCACCTCTCGCACCTGGTTGGTGATCGGCCCCGGCTGGCCGTAGCGGCGTGCGGCGATCTCCATTGCGATGAGGAATGCGAGGGTCGCCGCACCCGCCATGGCCCACAGAATCGCCCGTGGCTCACGCCACGCGGCGAAGGGAATTCTGCTGCTCATTCGCGAGAACATCCGCGATGGTATTCGTATCAATGGTGTGGCCGATTTGTGAGATGACGGTTGAGTGGATCAAAGGCGAGCGATGAGAGTACTCATCATGACTTCGATCATGTTATCGGAGCAGCGCGTCGAACAGCTGCGGGAAAGTCCCGGCGCGTCCCGGCGCGTCTCATCATCGCGACCGGCGGGCATTGAGCCGGGCGGCCTGACGCGTCAGATGGTCGCGCTCGGCGAGGTTGGGCGCCTTTTGGGCCGCCTCCGCGTACAGCCGGGCCGCCGTCGTCAGGTCGCCGTCGCGCTCGTGGAGGTACGCCGCCACCGCGGCGCGGCGGGGCAGACCGCTGTCGTCCAGCGCCGCGAGCGCCGCCAGACCGGCGCGCGGGCCGTCGGCCTCACCGACGGCCACCACGCGGTTGAGCCGGACGACCGGGCTGTCGGTCAGACGCACCAGCTCGTCGTACCACTCGACGATCTGCACCCAGTCGGTCTCCCCGGCGGCGGGTGCGTCGGCGTGGAGTGCCGCGATGGCGGCCTGGGCCTGGAACTCGCCCAACCGGTCACGGGCGAGGGCCGCTTGCAGGATCTCGACGCCCTCGGCGATCGACGCGGTGTCCCACCGGCCACGGTCCTGCTCGGCGAGCGGCACCAGGCTGCCGTCGGGCGCGGTCCGGGCGGCCCGCCGGGCGTGGTGGAGCAGCATGAGGGCGAGCAGCCCCGCCACCTCGGGGTGGTCGATCGCGGCCGCGACCTGGCGGGTGAGCCGGATGGCCTCGGCGGCGAGGTCGACGTCGCCCGAGTAGCCCTCGTTGAAGACCAGATAGAGGACGCGCAGTACGGTGGCGACGTCGCCGGGCTCGTCGAACCTTATGCCCGAGACGGTGCGCTTGGCCCGGCTGATGCGCTGCGCCATGGTCGCCTCGGGCACCAGGTAGGCCTGGGCGATCTGGCGCGTGGTCAGCCCGCCGACGGCGCGCAGCGTGAGCGCGACCGCCGACGACGGCGTCAGCGACGGGTGGGCGCACAGGAAGTAGAGCCGCAGCGTGTCGTCCACCGCGGGCGCGGACCCGGGCTCCGGCTCCTCGTCGACGAGGTCCTCCCGGCGGCGGCGGGCGGCGTCCGCCCGGGTCGCGTCGAGGAACCGCCGCCAGGCCACGGTGACCAGCCAGCCCTTGGGGTCGCGCGGGGTGTCGCCCGGCCAGACCCGGACCGCCTCGACCAGCGCGTCCTGCACGGCGTCCTCGGCCGCCGCGAAGGAGGCTCCGCGGCGGACGAGGATGGCGAGCACGCTCGGGGTGAGGCTCCGGAGCAGGGCCTCGTCCATCGACGAGGTCATTCCGTGACGGTGGGCGGAGCGGTCAGGAACGGGCGCAGCTCCAGCCACTCGTGGATCGGCTGCCCGCCCGCACCAGGGGCGGCCGACAGCTCCCCGGCCAGCTCGACGGCGCGCTCGTAGCTGTCGACGTCGATCACCATCCACCCGGCGATCAGGTCCTTGGTCTCGGCGAACGGTCCGTCGGTCACCGGCGGGCGGCCCGCGCCGTCGTACCGGACCCACGTCCCCTCGGGGGCGAGCGCCTGACCGTCGACGAACTCGCCGGTCCCCTCGAGCCGGTTCGCGAAGTCCTGCATGTACTGCACGTGGGCCGTGATCTCCTCCGGCTTCCACTGGGCCATCGGCACGTCGTTGACCGCTGCCGGGGCGCCGCGGTAGTGCTTCAGCAGCAGGTACTTGGCCATCGTGATTCTCCTCGGTGCTGGTGCGACCCCCATTGTGGTCGCGTTCACCCCGGGGACGGAGCCGATCACGGGTTCTCGACATCGTCATCCGAAGATTTTTTGGCGCCGGGTCTCCGGCGAGCCCGCGCGGACTCGGGCCGCGCAGGGAGGTCGGGCTTGTACCCCCGATAAGCACGGCCTTCCTCGTACGCGGCCACCACGGTCTTCTGGGGGACGAAAGCCCGAACCCGTCCCCTCTGGAGAACCACCATGACCACGCGAGGAGAAGTCCTCGACGCCCCCGGCGACATAGATGTGGACGAGCGCGAACGTGCGCCCGCCCGGCTGCCGCTCGTCATCCACGTGCTGGCGCTGGGCACCTTCCTGATGGGCACGACCGAGTTCGTCGTCGCGGGCCTGCTGCCGGAGATCGCGGGTGATCTGCGGGTGAGCGTGGCCCGGACCGGGCTGCTGATCACCGTCTTCGCCGTCGGGATGATCATCGGCGCGCCGCTGATGTCCATGCTCACGCTGCGGCTGCCCAGGCGGCTGACGCTGGTGCTCGCCCTGGGCGTCTTCGCCGCCGGTCATGTCATCGTCGCGCTCAGCTCCAGCTTCCCGCTGCTGCTGGCGGCGCGGTTCCTGACGGCGCTGGCGACCGGCGCGTTCTGGACGGTGGCCAATGTGGTGGCCTCCCGCGCCGCCGGGCCCGCCGCGAGCTCGCGTGCGGTGGGCGTCGTCGGCTCGGGCGCGATGCTCGCCAACGTCGTCGGCGTGCCGCTGGGCGCGTTCGCCGGACACCTCGCGAGCTGGCGGGGTCCCTTCTGGGCGCTCGCGGCCCTCGCGGCGGCCGCCATCGCCCTCATCGCCCGCCATGTCCCGCAGGACGGCCCTGACCAGCAGGCGGTGTCGATCCGGGCCGAGCTGTTCGCGCTGCGCTCCGGACACCTGTGGCTGACGCTGACGGCCTGCGCGACCACCACCGGCGGTGTGCTGTCGACGTACACCTACATCTCGCCGCTGCTGACCGACCGGGCGGGTGTCGCCGCCGGTCTCGTGCCGCTGGTGCTCGTCGGGTTCGGCGGTGGCGCCCTGATGGGCTTCCTCGTCGGGGGCCGTCTCGGCGACGTCCGCCCGTATGCGACGACCATCGCGGCGGCCGCGGTGACCACGGTCGTCCTGCTGGCGATCTGCCTGCTGTCGGACTTCGCCGCGCCCACGGTCGTGCTGGTCGCCCTGCTCGGGCTCTTCGGGCTCGGCGCCAATCCGGTGCTGATCTCCCTGGCCGTACGGTTCGCGGGCCGGGCTCCCACCCTGGGGTCCGCCCTGACCGTCTCGGCGTTCAACCTTGGTACCGCGGTGGGCTCGTCGATCGCCGGAGTCGCCCTCGACTCCACCCTCGGGGCCACCGGTCCTGCCATGATCGGCACCGGAATGGCCGCACTGACCCTGGTGCCCACGGTCGCCATCGCCCTCACCCGGCGCCGCGTCCGCCCCGCCGCTGCGCAGTGACGCCGAGCGCAACCGGGGGAGGATCGTCGCCGCCGCGCGCGCCGCGACGAGGCGTACGAGGCGTACGAGGCGTACGAGGCCATGGTGCGGCTCATCGGCCGGGCCAAGGCGACGAGCCGTCTGCGCGAGGACTTCGACCCCGCGGACCTGGTGCTGATGCACATGGCCAACGCCGGTGTCGTCAACGCCACGGGCGACGCCGCTCCCGATGCCTGGCGGCGCGTGGTCGCCCTGATGGTCCAGTCCTTCGAGGCTCCCGCTGCCCGACTCGCCGGAGCGTGACGCCCTCTACCGGGCCATGCTCCGCACCGGGCCGGGAGGCCCCAGGGCAATCCGGTTACTCGTGTTCCTGGTGGGCGTAGCGCTGTTCTTTCCAGGGGTCGCCGATGTTGTGGTAGCCGCGTTCCTCCCAGAAGCCGCGCCGGTCCTCGGTGAGGTACTCGATGGCGCGCAGCCACTTGGGGCTCTTGTAGCCGTACAGATGCGGCACGACCAGGCGCAGCGGGAAGCCGTGTTCGGCGGTGAGGTGTTCGCCGTTGTGGTGGGTGGCCAGGAGGGTTTCGGGGGCGGTGAAGTCGGCGAGGCGGAGGTTGGCGGCGTAGCCGTACTCAGCCCAGGCCATGACGTGGGTGACCTCCGGCGCCGGCGGGACCAGGTCCACGACGGCCGTCGCGGGGATTCCGTACCACTCGTGGCCGGTGGAGGTGGGGCCGGTCGCGCAGTGCAGATCGGCGGTGACGGTGGCGTACGGCAGGCCGGACAGTTCGTCGAACGTCCAGCTGTGCTCGGCGCCGGAGGCGGTGGTGCCGTGGACGCGCAGGTTCCAGCGCTCGGGGCGGAAGCGGGGGACGGGGCCGTAGTGCGAGACGGGCCATCCGCTCACGCGGCGCTGGCCGGGAGGGATGTGGCGGGGTGTGCCGGCGGTGCCGGAACGCTCACCTGCCACTGTCCGCTCCCCGCTGCCCCGCCGTTACGATCTCCCGGAACAGCGTAGGCGCTCGTACCGCGCGGCACCGACAGCGGGTCGCGGGGCCGGGTCAGGCGGTGGCCAGGGACACCTCGGTCGACTTGATCAGCGCGGTGACCGGGGAGCCGACGGTCAGGCCGAGCTCGCTGACGGCGTCCTTGGTGATGGCGGCGGTCAGTTCGGCGCCCTCGACGGTGACCTTGACGGAGGCCATCGCGGCGCCGACGGCGAGTCCGCTCACCGTGCCGGGCAGCCGGTTGCGGATGGACAGGCCGTTGACGGTGCCGGTGGCGAGGGATACTTCCGTGGATTTGACCAGGGCGTTCACGGCGGACCCGGTGGCGAGGCGGAGTTCTTCGACGGCGTCCAGGGTGATCGCCGAGGTGAGGTCCTGGCCGCCGTCGAGGTGGACCTTGACCGTGGCCATGGCCTCGCCGGGGGTGACGGCGGTGACGGTGCCGGGGAGCTGGTTGCGGATGCTCAGGCCCATGGGAACCTCACAGTCGATGGGGGATTCGCCAGTATTTACACCGTTTCATGATGATTATCGTAAGCGAGCACATGCGTTTGTGCGTCGAAGCCCGGATCGCGGAGCACACGGCGGCCCGGGGCGGAGCAGGGCGCACCGGCGCGCACCGGCAAGGTGACGGGTCGTCGAGGGTAATGGGCCGGTGGCACAGTGGGAGGCATGTCCCTCCTTGCCGCAGACCCGGCGACAGCCTCGTGCCGCGATGTGCCGTGGGCGCGGGCGCGGGAACTGGCCCACGCGGCCCCGCGTCCCGTGCCCGTACGCCACGTCCCGCTCGCGGAGGCCGCCGGGCTGACGCTGGCCGAGGAGCTGTGCACCCCGCAGCCGCTGCCCGGTTTCGACACCGCGGCCATGGACGGCTACGCCGTCGGCCCCGGGCCCGGCCCCTGGCGGCTGCGGGGCACGGTACGCGCGGGCGCCGACCCGGTGGGCGACGCGCTGGCGGCGGGGGAGGCGGTGGAGATCTCCACCGGCGCGCCCGTCCCGCCCGGTGCGCGCGGCGTGCTGCCGCTGGAGCACGCCCGGCGGGACGCGACGACGGTCCGCGGCCCCGCCCCGGCCGAGGACAAGCACATCCGGCGCGCGGGCGAGGACGCCCCGGCCGGTGCGTGCCTGGCCCCGCCCGGGACCCGGATCGGCCCCGCCCTCGTCGGGCTGGCCGCCGCCTGCGGCCACGACACCCTTCCCGTACGGCGCCGTCCCCGGGTGTGCGTCCTGGTCACCGGCGACGAGCTGATCCACACCGGGCCGCCCGGACCCGGACGCGTACGCGACGCGCTCGGCCCGCTGGTGCCCCCGCTGGTCGACGCCTTCGGCGGCGAGGTCACCGCCGTCCGCCACATCCCCGACCGTCCCGCCGGATCGCTGGCCACCGCCGTGCACACCACGCCGTACGAGGCGGACGTGGTCCTGGTGACCGGCTCCACCTCGGTCGGCGCCACCGACCAGTTGCGGGCACTGCTGGGCGGGAGCGGTGCCCGGTGGATCGTGGACATGGTCGCCTGCCGTCCCGGCCATCCCCAGCTGCTCGCCCAACTCCCGGACGGCCGCTGGATTCTGGGCCTGCCCGGCAACCCGTACGCAGCCCTCGCCGCCGCGTACACCCTGCTGGCCCCGCTCCTCGCGGGCCTGACCGGGCGCCCGTTGCCCGCCCTGCCCCATATCCCGCTGACCGGTGACATCCGTACCGCCCCGGGGCGCACCCGGCTCATCCCCGTCGTCTGGGACGGCGCCACCGCCCGGCCCGCCGGTGGCCACCGGCCCGCGTTCCTCCAGGGCGCCGCGCTGGCCGACGCGCTCGCCGCCGTACCCCCGAAGTGGCAGCCGGGCGAGGCCGTACCGCTGCTCCTGCTCTCCTGAACTCCCGTGTGCCGCGGTGGGAGTGGCAACCGCAGGCCGATCGCGAGGGCAGAGCGTGACCTAGGATCTTCGGCATGGCGAAGCGCGCGGTACACCGGCGGGCCCGGAAGGTTCTGGGCGAGGAGCCCGTGGCCCTGGTCTGGTGCGAGATCCGCAAGCCCATCCCCACGCCGCCCGAGGACGTGCACCGCGCCGCGGGCAAGGGGCGGCTGAAGCCCGGCCGTCACTGGCTGCTGTATGTCGGGGCCGTCGTGTTCTTCTTCGTCGTCATCCCGATGATGCTGATCGACAAGGTGGATGGCCTGTTCGACCCGCCCAGCCGTGGGCGTGGCCGTGGCCGGGCCGGCGGGCGCCGAAATGAGCCGCGCCGAGACGACCCGCGTCGGGACGACCCGGCCAACGGCGTCTTCGACGGCGACTGGAATCTGACCGCGGGCCAGCTGCTGCTGCGCTGGTACGGGCACTCGCCCAACCCCAAGCGTCTGGTCATGCTGGCCCGGGACCGTGTCTGCATCGCCACCTCCCCGCGTCGGCGGCTGTCGCCCACCAAGGCCGGTGATTTCCAGGCCGTCTCCGAGTTCTCCTTCGATGAGGTCCGTGTCGAGGGCGAGGCGGGCCAGCCGCGCGGATTCGCCACGTTCCGGCTCTGCTTCGCCGATGGCTCCTGGCTGGAGTTGGGACGGCTGGACGAAGCCGAGGACGCCGACCACTTCCTCCGTACCGTCGGCGGCTGAACCGGCCGCCTTCGGCGTCAGCTGTCCGTGTCAGCCGTCAGTGCCAGCCGTCCGTGTCAGCCGTCCGGGGGGTCGTCGACCAGCATCCGGGCGATGCCCTGGGGGCCGAACACATCCCGGGTGGCGAGGGCGATGGCGCCGTGGATTCCGGAGCTCTCGCCGAGCCGGGTCGGGATGATGGTGAGATCACGGGTGGTCAGGGTCTGGGCGCGCTGGTAGACCACGGCGCGGATGCCGGAGAGGAGGTTGTCGCGCAGTTCGCTCAGCGGACCGCCGATGACCAGCGTGCGCGGGTTGAACATGTAGATCAGCATGGCCACGACCTCGCCTATCTCGGTCGCGGCCTGCTGGAGGGCGCGTACGGCGGGCGGATCGTTGTGGGCGACGCGCTCCGCCAGCACGCGCGCGCCGTGCAGGAGATCGCCGTCGGCCGTCTCGGGGATGCCGAGGCTGTGCAGGACGCTCCGGTGGGAGGCGACCGCGCTGAGGCAGCCGACGTTGCCGCAGGCGCACTGGACGTCGCTGCCCCCGACGGCCCGGATGTGGCCGATGTCGCCGGCGGCCCCGTCCGCCCCCCGGTACACCTCGCCCGCCGCGGTGACGATCCCGGCCCCCACCCCTGTGGAGATCTTGATGCCCAGCAGCGGAGTGTCGGCCCGCTCCTGGCAGGCCTCGCCGAGGGCCATGAGGTTGGCGTCGTTGTCCACCACGGCGGGAGCGTGGAACCGGTCGCTCAACTCCTGGGCCACGGGATAGCTGCCCCAGCCGGGCATCCCGGTCGGCCGGACCGCGCAGCCGCGCTCGAAGTCCACCGGTGAGGGCAGGCCCGCCACCACTTCGCGCACCCGGCCGGGGTCATGTCCGTTCCGTACCAGCAGGCCCAGCAGACGTTCGGTCACCGCGTCCAGGACGACCTCCGGTCCGGCGTCGGCCCGGATCTCCACGGTCTCCTGCGCGAGCACCCGCCCCGAGAGATCGGCGATCGCGATGCGTGACGCCAGCGTGTCGATGTCCGCCACGGCGACGGTCCCCGCCCGAGGGCTGAGCGCCAGCACCCGCGGCGGTCGGCCCCGTACCGACTCGTTGGCCTCGAACTCCCGCAGAATGCCGCGCTCGACGAGATGGTCCACATGCTTGCCGACCGTCGTCCGGACCAGACCGCTGCGCCGCGCGATCTCGGCACGGCTGGTCGCCTTGCCCGATACGACGAAATCCAGCACCGTGCGCAGCCCGGCGGGTACGGCGGGCAGCAGGGGCGGACCGGCGGGGTGATCCTCGTCTTTAGGCACCTTCGTGACCATAATTTCGCCGCCTTGTGCCGTCAATAAGTGCGACAGCCACTCATCAGGAACTCGGCACCACCAGTGAACGCGATCTTCTCCTGTGCGTGGGCTCCTTTTTTAGTCCATTCAAGAGATTAAAAATGACGTCTTGTTCTTGCTGGACGAACTAAACGATGGTGATGCCGGACACGGAAGCGTCGCTCTCCCGAGAGGAACCACGGCTATGGCCAGGCAAACGCACCGGATCGGAATCCTGGGCAGCGGCAACATCTTCGGCCGGTACGTCGCCGGTCTGGCCCGCTACCCGGAGCTTGAGATCGTGCGGGTGGGAGACATCGACACGGCCCGGGCCAAGCAGGCGGCCGCCGATCACGCCATTCCGGCCTGGGGAGACGACGCGGAGCTGTACGCCGATGAGTCGGTGGACATCATCGTGAACCTCACCCCGCCGGTGCACCACGCGCGCACCATCATCGCCGCGCTGGAGGCGGGCAAGCACGTCTACGTCGAAAAGCCGCTGGCCACGACGGTGGAGGAGGGTCGCGCCGTCCTGGCGGCGGCCGCCCGGAGCGGGCGCGTCCTCGGCTCGGCGCCGGACACGTTCCTCGGCAGCGCGAGCCAGACGGCGCGCAAGGCCGTCGACGACGGGCTCATCGGCACACCGGTCGGTGCCTCGGCCTTCATCGGCCACAGCAAGGCGGAGACCTGGCACCCGGACCCGCGCTTCCTCTTCGCGGAGGGCGGCGGCCCGGTGATGGACATGGGCCCGTACTACGTCGCCATCCTGGTGAACTGCCTGGGCCCGGTCCAGGCCATAGCCGCGGCGAGCCGGATCGGCGCCCCGCACCGGGCGGTGACCTCGCCCGGCCGGGCCGTCGACTCCATCGAGGTCACGGTTCCCACCCACGCCGCGGCAGTGCTGACGTTCGCCTCGGGAGTCATCGGGACGGCGCAGATGAGCTTCGACGTGTGGGACGCGGACCTGCCCTACATGGAGATCTACGGCACCGAGGGCACGCTCTCCCTGGGCAACCCGAACCACTTCGACGGCGAGGTGCGGCTCAAGCGGCACAGCGACGCCGAGTGGACGGTGCTGGAACCGGTGGTCGGCCTGTTCGGCGCCGTCGGCACCAAGGAGCAGGCCCGCCGCGGCCTCGGCGTCCGTGACCTCGCGGACGCGATCGAGGGCGGCCCGCACCGCGCGACCGCCTCGTTCGCCTTCCACGTACTCGAAGCGCTGTGCGCCGTCGAGGAGGCGTCCCAGGGGGAACGCGTCGTCCGCCTGAGCAGCACGTGCGAACGCCCGCAGCCGCGATACCCCGTCTGAGCCCCGCTCGCGCGGGGCCGCGACCACGGCTTCCGCGGCACATGCCAGGAAAACCCAAAACCGGGGGTTGCGCCCGTTTAGGCAGTAAATCAGGATCGATTCCCAGCGGCATAAAACGGGCGAAGATTTTCAAAACGGCCAATATCACTGCACGTAATCCCCCCCCGGACCCTCAAGGAGTATCGATGTCGCTGAGAACTTCAGCCTGGCAGAGCCGTCTGATAGCAGGCGCCGCCGCGGGCGCGGCGCTGCTCACCTCCGGATGCAGCGCCGCGACCCACCCCGCGGCCGGTCAATCCGCGACCACCGGCCCGGTACGCGACGGCGGCACCCTCACCGTCGCGCAGACGAGCGACGCCGATCCCGGCTCGTTCCTCAAGACCTCGGTCGGCAACATCCTGTCCGAGTACACGGTCCTCGAGACGCTGACCCTCATGGACGCCAAGACCGGTAAACCCAAGGGCGTCCTCGCGAAGTCGTGGAAGCTCGCCCCCGACGCCAAGAGCATCGACATCACCCTCCGCGACGATGTGACGTTCCACAGCGGCCGCAAGCTGACGGCGCAGGACGTCATCTTCACGCTGAAGAAGGCGCAGGACCCGGCGACGGGCGCGGCGGGCATGGCGATCGCCGACCAGATCAAGTCGATGCGGGCCAAGGGCGACCACGAGCTCACGCTCACCTTCACCAAGCCCACGCCGAACATCTTCGACCTGTTCGAGACGGCTCCGATCCTCAACCCCGCGACGTACTCCGACTACGCGGCGGGCAAGGTCGTCGACGGCACCGGCCGCTTCGTCTGGAAGTCGTGGACGCCCGGGGGCCGCGTCGTACTCACCAAGTACGCCAAGTACCGCGACGCCAAGAACACCCATCTCAACAAGATCAACATCGAGGTCATCAACGACCCGACCGCCATCGTCTCGGCGATCCGCAGCGGTCGCGTCCAGTACGGCGTCGGCGCGGCCGCCCTCGACGCCCGCAGCCTGAGCCGCCAGCCGGGCTACGCCCTGCTGTCGTCCGGCGGATCGGCGATCCCGCTCTCCCTGGACGTGACCAAGGCGCCGTTCGACAAGAAGGCGGTGCGCCAGGCGGTCCAGTACGCGATCGACCGCCGCCGCATCGTCCAGCAGGTCGAGGGCGGTCACGCGGACGCGACGGACCTGCCGTGGAAGACCTCCGCCGTCGGCTACGACCGCGCTCAGGCGGGGCATTACACGTATCAGCCGGACAAGGCCAAGAAGCTGCTCGCCAAGGCGGGGGTGAAGGGCGCCTCGTTCAAGGTCGTCACGCTCAACACCCCCGAAGCCACCAGCATCTTCCAGATCGTCAAGAACAACCTCGCCGCCGTCGGGCTGAACGCCAAGCCCGAAGTGCTCAGCGCGACCGAATACGACGGGCGGATCGCCAAGCGGGACATGGGTACGCCCGCCGTCCTCATGATGAACAGCAACGCCCTTCTTCCCGCGAGCGCGGTCACCAGCCGGCCGGAATTCGTCCCGAACGGCAATCTCCTGGGTTTCAAGAGCCCCGCGTATTCGAAGCTCGTCCAGAACGTCACCCGTGCGACCACGCCCGACGCGCAGAAGAAGGCGCTGCACGCGTACAACGCCTACTTCCTCGACCAGGCGTTCACGGTTCCGCTGATCACCCGCCCGACCCTGACGGTCCGGTCGACATCCGTCGGAGGCATCGCGCCCACCCAGGCGGGCTTCCTGAACCTCGGCCAGGCGTGGCTGTCCGATCCGAACCAGGGGTAGCGAGTCGATGATCCGGTTCATGATGCGCAAGGCGCCGTCGGTGGTGTTCGTCCTCTTCGCCAGCTCCATCGTCGCCTTCGCCCTGCCCCGGCTCGCCCCGGGGGACGTCGCCGTCAGCCTCGCCGGAACGGACCCGACGCCCGCCAACGTCGCCGCCATCCGTGGGGAGCTGGGGCTGGACCGCTCGCCCGTCGTGCAGTACTGGGACTGGATCTCCGGCCTGTTCCACGGCGACCTGGGCCAGTCCTACCGTCTGCACCGCAGCGTGGCCAGTCTCATCGGGGACCGGCTGGAGAGCACGGTGGAGCTGGCCGTGTTCGCCACCCTGCTCGTCATCGTCGCCGGGACCGTACTGGGAGTGCTCGCCGGTTCGACCAGGCGCCGGTGGACGCGGGTGACCTTCGACCTGGGCAACAGCTTCCTGGTCGCCATCCCCGCGTTCCTCACGGCCCTGGCGCTGATCCTGATCTTCGGTGTGTACCACCGCTGGCTGCCGGTCAGCGGCGAGGTGAGCGTGCTGGAGAACCCCGCGATCGGCATCCAGTACCTGACCCTCCCCGCGGTCGCCCTGGCCCTGTCACCCTCCGGGATCGTGGCCCGGCTGCTCCAGACGGAGATGACCAGGGTCCGCAACGAGGACTACGTCGATCTCGCCCTGGCCAAGGGGGCCTCGGCCAAACGGATCACGCTGCGCCATGTGCTGCGCAACAGCTTCGGCACCGCCGTCGTCTCGATCGGGCTGGAGATCGGCACCCTGCTCGCCGGTGCCGTGATCATCGAGTCGATCTTCAACCGCAACGGTCTCGGCCAACTCGCCGTCTCCAGTGTGCAGTCGCGCGACTTCACCGTCCTCCAGGTGCTGATCCTCGGGGTGGTCTTCGTGGCGGTGATCTGCCAAATCGTCACCGAGATGGTCCTCGCGACGCTCGACCCGCGGATCAGGTTGGGAGACCAGTCATGACCGACGTACCCCTGTCAGCGCCCGGTGCGCCCGGTGCGCCCGGTGCGCCCGGTGCGCCCGGCGCGACCGCCGCGAAGGCCCGCCGCAGGCTCAATCCGACGCTGGCCCGCTATCTGTCCGCCTTCCGCACCCCGAGGGGCGTCGTCGGACTCTCGATCCTCGGGGTCCTGGTGCTCGCCGCCCTCCTCGCCCCCGTCCTGTTCCCGGGCGGCTACGATCAGCAAGGCCCGAACGCCCTGACCGGCCCGTCGGCACAGCACATCTTCGGCGTCGACGAGTTCGGCCGCGACATCTTCATCCGCAGCGTCTACGGGCTCCGCGTCGACCTGAGCCTCATCCTCACCGCCGTCCCGCTCAGCATGGCGCTCGGCACACTGATCGGCCTCTCCGGCGCCATCTCCGAATGGCTCGGCGCCGGGTTGCAGCGGGTGCTCGACGTGATCATCGGCTTCCCCGGGCTGATCCTCGGCGTCTGCCTGGTGGCCATCCTCGGCCCCGGCTGGCTCCCGTTGTTCCTCACCATCCTCCTCGGCGGCCTGCCCACCGCCGGGCGCCAGGCCCGCAGCGCCTGGCTCACCCAGCAGGGGAGGGAGTACGTCCTGGCCGCCCGGGTGCTCGGCGTCCCGCGACGGCAGCTGCTCGTCCGGCACGTACTGCCGAACGCGATGGACGCCATCGTCGTGAACGGCGCCGTCTGGATGGTCATCGGCGTCTACATCGAGGCGGGACTGTCCATCGTCGGCCTCGGCGTACAGCCGCCGACGCCGTCGATCGGCGTACTGCTCAACAACGGACTCCGGTTCGTGACCCAGGCCCCCACGTACATCATCGGCCCCGGAGTGGTGCTTCTGCTGCTCTCGGTGGGCTTCAGCCTGATATCGGACGCGCTCAACGAGGCGGTGAACCGTCGGTGATCTCGACGACCAGCTCGGCGATGGCGGAACCGCCGACGCCCGTGACACACAAGGACGCGCCCCTGCTGCGCGTCGAGGGCCTGAAGACGGAATTCAAGCTGAAGAACGGCAGCGTCAAGGCCGTCAACGACGTCAGCTTCGACATCCACCCGGGCGACATCCTCGGCATCGTCGGCGAGTCCGGCTCCGGCAAGTCGGTCACCGCGCGCTCCCTCATGCGGATGCTGCGCCCGCCGGGCGAAGTCGTCGCCGGGTCGGTGCGGTTCGACGGCGAGGACCTGCTCGCGCTCCCCGAACGCGAGATGCGGCGGCGGCGCGGAGCCAAGGTGGCGATGGTCTTCCAGGACCCGCAGGCCGCGCTCAACCCCGTCCTCAAGGTCGGCGACCAGATCGTCGAGGCCATGACGGTCCACGGCGTCGACAAGAAGACCGCGCGCGGGCGGGCGGTCGAACTCCTCGAACAGGTCGGCATTCCCGACGTGCCGACGAAGATCGACCAGTACCCGCATCAGTTCTCCGGCGGCATGCGACAGCGCGTCGTCATCGCCATCGCCCTGGCGAACGATCCCGCGCTGCTCATCGCCGACGAGCCGACGACCGCCCTCGACGTCACCATCCAGGCCCAGATCCTGCGGCTGCTGGCCCGGCTGCGCACCGAACTCGGCATCGCCATCGCGATCATCACCCACGACATGGGCGTGGTCGCCGAGCTCTGTACGGACGTCGTCGTGATGTACGGCGGACGCACCGTCGAGAAGGGAACCGCCGAGCAGGTCTTCAACCATCCGCGCCACCCCTACACCGCGGCGCTGCTGGAGGCCATGCCACGCCTCGACGACGACCGGAACGGGCAGCCGCTCCCGGCGATTCCCGGCAGCCCGCCCGACCCCGCGGCGCCCGCGCCCGGCTGCGCGTTCGCACCGCGCTGCCGGTACGCCGAGGACGTGTGCGGCCGGGAACAACCGGCGCTGCTGCGGATCGGGGACGCGGGGCAGACCGCGGCGTGCTTCGTCGCCCAGCGGGGCGCGGACATCTCCGCCACCTCCGCTATCTCCGCCGTCTCCGCGAACGCCGTTCAAGAGGCACCGGCCCCCGCCCCCGCACCAGCAACGCGCGCGGAATCCGTGGCGTCCGTACCCGTACTGGAGATCCGCGACCTCAGGGTCGACGTCGGATCGCGCGGGCGCGGGCTGTTCCGCCGCGAACCTCCGGTGTACGCCGTCGACTCGGTGAGCCTGTCCGTCCACGCGGGCCGCACCCTCGGGCTCGTCGGCGAGAGCGGCTGCGGAAAATCGACGCTGTCCCGCAGCGTCGTCGGCATCAACCGGATCGCGGGCGGCTCGATTCACGTCGACGGAACCGACGTGAGCGCCATGCGCGAGGACGACCTCGGACGGGTCCGGTCCTCGGTGCAGTACCTGTTCCAGGACCCCTACGCGTCACTCAACCCACGGCGCACGATCCGCCAGTCCCTCACCGAGGCGCTCGCGTTCCGGGGCATCCGCGCGGGGGCGCTCGAAGCGGCGGCGCACTCCCTGATGACGCAGGTGGGGCTGCGCCCGGACCACCTCGACCGCTACCCGCACGCGTTCTCGGGCGGACAGCGCCAGCGCATCGGCATCGCACGAGCGCTGGCCCGCCAACCGCGGACGCTCATCCTCGACGAACCGGTCTCCGCGCTGGACATGTCGATCCAGGCGCAGATCATCAACCTGCTGGAGAAACTGCAGAACGAACTCGGCCTGGCGTACCTGTTCATCGCCCACGACTTGTCGGTCGTGCGCCACCTCAGCGACACGGTCGCCGTCATGTACCTGGGCAGGATCGTCGAGCACGGCGACGTCGACGAGGTCTACGGCAACCCGCAGCACCCCTACACCGCGTCGCTGCTCTCGTCGTCACCGATCCCGAGCGTCTCGGCGCGTGCGCGCGAACGCATCGTCCTGCGCGGCGACCTGCCGAGCCCCGCGAACCCGCCCTCGGGCTGCCGGTTCCGCACCCGGTGCCCCATCGGCCCGCTGACGCGTCCGGAGCGGACGATCTGTGCGGAGACCGCCCCGGAACTCACCGTCACCCCCGCCGGGCAGCGTGCCGCCTGCCACTTCGCCGGTGAACTCGCCCGTCACGCCTGAACCACGTCCCGTACCCCCGTCATCTCCCCATCATCGAAGGGAACTTCTGTGGCCCCGCGTATCGCGCTCAATCCCATCCAGTGGATGGCCAGCGACGACGGCTGGATCGACCCGTCCAAGGCACCCGAGCGCAAGCAGCTGCTGTCGCTGATCAAGCAGTCCGGTTTCGACGAGGTGATGGCCGAGGTCCCCGCCGACTGGACCGTCGCCCACTACCGGGCGGTCCTGGACGAGCTCGGCCTCGCCCCGGCGCCCGGCTACTTCGTATGCCGGTCGGACGGCCGGGACGGCAACGAGAACGACGTCGTCGCGAACGCCGCCGCCACCGCGCGCCAGCACGCCGAACTCGGCATGACCGAGATCGGCCTCGGCCTGGCGATGGGCAAGGACATGCCGCGCGTGGCGCACCCGGCACAGGCCCACGACGCGGACCCGTCGCGCGTCGAGGCCGTGACGGCGCTGATCGGGAAGATCGCCGACGCCATGACCGCCGAAGGCGTCCGCCCCAATCTGCACCCGCACATCGGCACCTGGATCGAGACCGAGGAGGAGGGCCGGGCCGTGCTCGACGCCCTGCCCGCATCCCGGCTCGGCTTTCTGCCCGACACCGGACACCTGGCCTGGTCGGGGTCCGACGTCGGCGCGTTCATCAAGGACTACGCGGAGCGGATTCCCTTCGTACACGTGAAGGACTGCCGACTCAGCGTCGCGGCGCGGGGCCGTGAAATGGGCTGGGGCTATCAGCAGACCGTCCTGTCCGGCCTCTGGGTCGAACCCGGCCGCGGCGAGCTCGACCTCAACGGAATCATCGGCAACCTGCCCGCCACGTTCGACGGCTGGCTGATGGTCGAGGTCGACCGCCCGGACATCGCCGACCCCTACGAGAGCGCGGTCGAATCGGCGCGCTGGATGCGGGCACGGTCGTAAGGCACCCGTCCGCCCACCGGCCCGGGCGCCGTGCGCCCGGGCGAGGTCCCTGGAAAACCCGTCGCCCCTGCCCGCCTCGCCCGGTACGGTCGCCGAAGTGTTCTCCCCGCGAGAGCCCAACAGACCCACGGTGAGAGTAGGTTCCGTCAATGGCATGTCGTATCGGTGAGATCGTGCTCAAGTGCCACGACCCCGAGGCACTGGCGCGGTTCTGGTGCGAGGTCCTGGACTTCGTCGAGCTCGATCGCGAGGCGGAGGGCTGCATCGAGATCGGCCCGCGCGAAGGGTTCGGCGGCCCCCAGCCGACGATCTTCCTCATCCGCGACGACGGGCCGCGGGACGGGAATCTCCGGCTGCACATCGACGTCAACCCCACCGACCGCGACCAGGACGCCGAGCTCGAACGCCTCCTGGCCGCCGGGGCCGAACGCATCGACATCGGCCAGCCCGCGGAGGCGTCCTGGCACGTCCTCGCCGACCCGGAGGGCAACGAGTTCTGCCTGCTCAAGGGCCGCCTCAACCCGGTCTGAGCAGCCCCCGAGCCGCCGCTTCCGCCGCTGTCCTGAGCCTCGCCGCACCCCTCACGGCGGCGTCCGCCTCGACGGCCGACCATTACGTGCGCATGAATGCACGCGTTAAGATGGCCTCACGGGGCGGACTCTAGGATGGGTGCATGTCGGTGAGCGATGAATCCTCCACTGCGACGAAATCCCATACGCATCCCAGTGGCGCGGCGCAATTCGCCACCGCCGCCAATGTCTTCTCCTTGCTCTCCGACCAGACCCGGCTGCATCTGGTCTGGTCCCTCGCCCGGGGCGAGGCCGACGTGAACACGCTCACGGAGGCCAGCGGGGCGGCCCGCCCGGCGGTGAGCCAGCACCTGGCCAAGCTGCGGCTCGCCGGGCTGGTGGACGTCCGCAAGGAGGGCCGTCGCTCGGTCTACTCCCTGCACGACGGTCACCTGCGCCGCCTGGTCACCGAGGCCGTCAACCATGCCGACCACATGGTCTCCGGGGCCCCGCCCCACGACTGAGCCCCACGACCGGGCCGGGGCCGGCTGTCACCCACCGTGGCGGACAGCGATGATCTTCGGCTCGGTCATGGCTTCCACGGCGTAGCGCACACCCTCGCGGCCGACGCCCGACTGCTTGGGCCCGCCGAAGGGCATGGCGTCGATCCGGAAGTCGCTGCTGTCGTTGATCATCACCGCGCCGACCCGCAGCCGTTCCGCCACGGACAGGGCGCTCTCCAGACCGGCGGTGAAGACGCCCGCCTGGAGCCCGAAGCGGGTGTCGTTCGCCCGGGCGACGGCCTCGTCCAGCGTGTCGAACCGCTCGATCACCAGCACCGGTCCGAAGATCTCCTCGGTCATCACCCGGGCCCGGGCGGGCACGTTCGTCAGCACCGTCGGCCAGTGGAACGCGCCCTCCCGGCGCCCGCCCGTACGCAGCTCCGCGCCGCCGTCGCACGCCTCGGCCACCCACTCCTGGACCCGGCGTGCCTCGCGTTCGCCGATGAGCGGGCCGATGTCCGTACGCGGGTCGGACTTGCTGCCCACCCGCAGCGTTTCGGTGGCGTCCACCACGTCCTGGACGAAGCGGTCGGCGATCGGGGCGGCGACGAAGACGCGCTGCACCGAGAGGCAGTTCTGCCCGGCCACCCCGAACGCGCCCGCCACCACCGCCCGCGCCGCCGCCTCACGGTCCGCGTCGTCGAGCACCAGCACGGCGTTGTTGCCGCCCAGCTCCATGAGGGTCTTCTTGGCCCCCGCCGCGCGCGCCACCTCGTTCCCGGTGCGGAAGCCCCCGGTGAAGGACACCAGGTCGACCAGGGGGTGGCTGACGAGCGCGCGCCCGGCCGTGGCGCCGGTGCCGGGGACGACCGCGACGTAGTCGGCGGGCACCCCCGCGTCCAGCAGGATCTGGACGAACGCCAGGGCGGTGAGCGGAGTGGCCTCGGCCGGTTTCAGGACGACGCCGTTGCCGCCCGCCAGGGCCGGGCCCAGCTTGTGCGCCACCAGGTTGAGCGGGTCGTTGAAGGGGGTGATGGCGGCGACCACCCCGACCGGCTCCCGGGTGTACCAGCCCAGGCGGCCCGCACCACGGGCGGTGTCGGAGAACGGCAGGGTCTCACCGGTGAGGAGCCCGGTCTGCTGAGCCGAAAGACGCAGTGTCTCGGCGGCGCGGGACACCTCGCCCCTCGCTTCCCGTACGGTCTTGCAGCCCTCCCGGGAGATCAGCTCGGCCAGCACCTCGTGGTGCCGCGCCACCAGCCGGGAGGCCGCCTCCAGCGCCTCCCGCCGCTGCCAGGCGGCCCAGCCCGCCCCGGAGCCGACGGCGGCGACGGCGGTGGCCACTCCGGTGACGGCCTGATCGACCTCGGCCGGACTGGCGTCGGTGACGTGGCCGAGGAGGGTGCCGTCCTCCGGGTCGTGTACGGGCATGGCGGAAGCGCCGTCCACCCATCTGCCGGACCACACCGCCCCGGCGGGCGGCTGCCAGGCCAGTGGGGCGATGGGCGCGGTCTCGACTGTCGTCATCGGAACGCTCTCTTCGTCGTTACGGCGCGTCACGCGCTCGGGTAGTGGCACGAGACGGCGCGCCCCGGAGGGATGGCGCCCAGCGCGGGCGCCTCGGTGCGGCACCGGTCGCGGGCCAGGGGGCAGCGCGGGTGGAAGCGGCATCCGGAGGGCGGGTCCACCGGGCTGGGCGGCTCACCGCGCGGGGCGTCGAGGCCCGCCTCGGCGCCGGGCACCTCCGGCAGCGAGGCCGTCAGCAGAGCCTGGGTATAGGGGTGAGCGGGACGTTCGAACAGGTCCTCCCGGGAGGCGACTTCGACGATCTCCCCGAGGTACATCACCGCGACCCGGTCGCAGATGTGGCGGACGACGCGCAGGTCGTGCGAGATCATCAGCAGCGTGAGGTCGAGTTCGTCCTTCAGCTCGATGAGCAGATTGAGGATCTGGGCGCGCACCGAGGCGTCGAGGGCCGAGGTGGGTTCGTCGCAGATCAGCAGGCGGGGACGGAGCAGCAGGGCACGGGCCACGACGACACGTTGGAGCTGGCCGCCGGAGCATTCACCGGGTCGCCGGTCGAGGAACGAGGCGTCGAGCCCCACCTGATCGAGCACCTGGACGATCCGCTCGTGACGCTCCTCCCGGGAGCCGAGGCGGTGCTGGGCCAGCGGTGCGTCCAGGCTGGTGCCCAGGCGCATCCGGGGGTCCAGCGCGGCGAACGGGTCCTGGAAGACCAGCTGCATCGACCGGCGCAGCGCCTTGCGCCCACGGCCCTTGGTACCGGCGACGTCGATCCCGTCGAACAGCACCCGCCCGGAGTCGACCGGCGTCAGCCCCAGCATGGCCCTGGCCAGCGTGCTCTTGCCGCAGCCCGACTCGCCCACAAGACCCAGCACCTCGCCGGGCGCGATGGCGAACGAGACATGGTCGACGGAGTGGACGTGTTGTCTGCGGCCGAACGCCCCGCCCTTCAGCGGGAAGTGTTTGACCAGGTCCTCGACGGTGACGAGCGGGGGCCGTGCCAGGGGAGAAGGCACACGGTCCGCCGCCGCGGGCGCGGTCATACGCCCACCGCCTCGCCGACGGGCTCGGCACCGGGCCGGGACGCCCAGCAGCGGCAGCGGTGCCCGCCGCCGCAGGTGTGCAGCGGGGGCTCGGTGCCCGAACATTCGCCGGTGATGCCGAGAGCCTGGGCGAGCTGACACCGGTTCTGGTAGCGGCATCCGTGGTCCAGGCTGCGGGACTGGGTCGCGCTGCCCGGAATGGAGAAGAACCGGCCCGCCTCCGACTGCAGCAGCGACGCCTTCAACAGGGCCCGGGTATAGGGGTGTTCGGGCTCGTCGAAGACCTCGTGCACCGACCCCTCCTCCACGACCCGCCCCGCGTACATGACGGCGACGCGATCGGCGATCGAGGTGACGATGCCGAGGTCGTGCGTGATGAGCAGCACGGACATGCCCGACTCCCGCTGCTTGCGGCGGAGCAGTTGCAGGATCTGGGCCTGGACCGTGGCGTCGAGCGCTGTGGTGGGCTCGTCGGCGATCAGCAGCCCGGGCTCACCGGCGAGGGCGGCCGCGATCATCACACGCTGCGCCATGCCTCCGGAGAGCTGGTGCGCGTACGCCGAGGCCCGGCGCTCGGGTTCGGGGATGCCGACGTCGCGCAGGAGTTCCACGACCCGCGACGCGGCCCGGCGGCGGCTGAGCCCCTGGTGCAGCCGCAGGGGTTCGGCGACCTGGCTGCGAACGGTGGCGGTGGGGTCGAGCATGGCCTTGGGCTGCTGGAAGAGCATGGCGATCCGATGGCCGCGGATGCGGTCCATCCGCTTCGGCGGGAGGGCGGCCAGGTCCTCGTCGCCGAGGGTGATCCGGCCGCCGGTGACCCGGGCGCCCGGCGGCAGGAGCCCCATGACACCGAGCGCGGTCAGGGTCTTGCCGGAACCCGACTCGCCGACCAGGGCGACGATCTCGCCGCGCCGGACGGTCAGGTCGAGTCCGTCGACGGCCGGGGTGGTGGAGGCGGCACCGGGCTCGGCGAAATCCACCCGCAGGCCCCGGATGTCGAGCGCGGTGTCGAGTGTGGTGCCGGGGCCCGGAGGGGGACGGTGGTACAGGCGCATTTCCCGGTTCCTTTCAGCGGCGGACCGCTCGAAGGCGGTTCCGCAGGGTCGCGGTGGCTCCCGCGAAGTGTTCGGAGAGGGCCGCCAGCGCGGCGTCGACGTCGTCGCCCGCGACCATCCGCGCGAGTTCACGGTGCTCGTCGAGGAGGCAGCGCCGGTCCGGGTCGACATCGGCGATGAGGCTGAGGCAGAGCCGGGTCTCGGCGATCACGGTGCTGAACATGCGGCTGAGACGGGGGCTCCCGGCCGCCTCGATCAGCAGGGAGTGGAACCGCACATCGAGATCCGCCACCGCGGGCCAGTCACCGCGGCCGGCGGCGCGGGCGATCTCGTCCACGGTCTCGTCGAGCGAGGACAGGAATCCGGGTGGCGTGGGCGAGGTGATGACGCGGCGGACGGCGGCGGCTTCGAGCGCCTCCCGGGCGAAGAAGATGTCGAGGATGTCGTCCTCCCCGGGCCGGGGCACGAAGACGCCGCGGTGGGGACGGCTCAGCAGCAGCCCCTCGTGGACGAGTTGGGCGAGGGTTTCGCGTACCGGACCGCGGCTGACCCCCAGGGACTCGGCGAGTTCGGCTTCGCCCAGCTGGGAGCCGGGCGGGAACTTTCCGGTGAGGAGGTCGGCCCGGATCTGTTCGGCGACCTGCGAGGTGAGCGTCGTGCGGCGGACCGCGGGAACCGGCGGTGCGGACGGTGCCTGCGGTGCCGACGGCGTGGGCTCATACGGCATCTGCCCTCCGCTTCCGCTTCAGCTCCAGGCCGTGGCCGATGAGCGTGACGCTGAGCGCGGTGATGAAGATCGTGGCGCCGGGGGCGATGACGAGGAGCGGGACGTGCTCCATGTACGGCTGGGCGTCGAGGAGCATGGCGCCCCAGTCGGAGTCGGGCGGCTGTACGCCCAGCCCCAGGTAGGACAGTCCGCCGACGGTGATGAGCTTGTGGCCGAACCGCAGGAAGCCCAGGGACAGCACCGGCCGCAGCGCGTTGGGGATGACATGGCGGAAGATGATGAAGGTCTTGGAGCAGCCCAGGGCCTCGGCGGCCTCGATGTACTCCCGGCTGTTGATGTCCAGGGCGAGTCCGCGCATGAGGCGGGCGAACGGGGTCCAGCCGACGAGGGTCAGGGCGGCGATGAGTATGCCGTACCCGGCGCCGAAGGCGGCGATGAGGAACAGTGCGACGACCACGTCGGGGATGGAGATGAACAGGTCGGTGGTGCGCATGACGATCTCGTCCACGATCCCGCCGCGCCGCGCGCTGAACGCCCCGATGACCGTGCCTGCGACGACGGAGAGCACCAGGGTGATGGCGGCGATGGAGACCGAGAACCGCCCGCCGTACATCAGCCGGCTGAGCACGTCCCGGCCGAGCTGGTCCGTACCGAGCCAGTGCTGGGCACTGGGTGCGGCGAGCCGGTGGGCGAGGTCCTGGTGGGCGGGGTCGTAGGGGGCGATCCAGGGGGTGAGCAGGAGGACGGCGATGACGAGGACCAGGACGACGGCACCGGCGTGCAGGGTCCAGTGGCGCCCGGTGAGCGCGCGCAGGACGGTGGCGGCGCGGTGGGAGAGGCCGCGTGCCGCGGGGCGGGGCGCGCGGTTGTGCGGAAGAGTGCTAGACAGCGCCATCGCGAACCCTTACGGCCGGGTTGATCAGGGCGTAGAGAAGGTCGGTCGCGGTGGTGATGAGGACCGCGAGCGCCACGATGCTGAGGATTCCGCCCTGGATCAGCGGGACGTCGTGGTTGACCACCGCGTTGTAGACGAGTCGGCCCATACCGGGGACAGCGAAGATCACCTCCACCACCACCGATCCGCCGAGGAGTCCGGCGAACCAGAGCGAGAACAGCGTCATCACCGGCAGCAGCGCGTTGCGCAGTCCGTGCCGCAGCATCGCTTGACGCCCGCTCAGGCCGCGGCTGCGGGCGGCGACCATGTACGGGGAGGCCAGGACGTCGCTCATCGCCGCCCGGGTGACCTGGGCGAAGTAGGCCATGGGCCGCAGGGCGAGAGTGAGGGCGGGCAGGACGATGGAGGCCGGATCTCGCCAGCCGGCCGAGGGCAGCCAGCCCAGATAGCGGGAGAAGACCAGCACCAGCACCGGGGCCAGCCAGTATTCGGGGACGGCGACGAAGCTCTGCGTCAGCAGGGTCACTCCGTTGTCGATCCGCTTGCCCGGCCGCATCGCCGCGAGCGTGCCCAGCGGGAGCGCGGAGAGGAACGCCAGCCCGATCGCTATGACGGCGAGGGTGGCGGACACCCCCAGCGCGGTGCCCAGCAGTTGGTCGACGGGCGTCCGGCTGGTGAAGGACAGCCCGAAGTCGCCGTGTGCCGCTCGGCCGAGCCAGCTCAGATACTGCACGACGACCGGCCGGTCGAGCCCGAGATCGGAGCGCAGGGCCGCGATCGCCGAGGGATCGAGGGCCTGGTCGGCGACCCTGGACCGCAGGATCGTCCGCACGGGGTCGCCGCCTCCGGCGTACGGGATGGCGAAGGTGGCGGCGGACACGGCGAGCAGGGTGACCAGCAGCACCAGCAGCCGCCGGACGGCGAATCTGACCATCTTTCACTCCTCCTTCCGGGCTCTCTCCCGGTTCGAGGCGGCGTTCACTTGATGACGTCGAGCGTCCGGTAGTAGGCCCCGGCGAAGGGCAGGAACCAGGGCGGTCCGAAGTGTCCGGGTACCCGCGGGAACTTCATGCCCCGCCAGATGTTGGCCTCGGGCCTGCCCTCGATGACCTCGGCCATCTGCCGCCCCATGTGGGTGGCCATCTGGACCCCGTGGCCCGAGTAGCCCACGGAGTAGAACAGGCCGTCCTGCTCGCCGGAGTGGACCATCTGATCGAGGCTGATGTCGACGAGCCCGCCCCAGCAGTAGTCGATGCGCACGCCGTCGAGCTGCGGAAACACCGAGAGCATGCCCTTGCGCAGGATGCGTCCGCTCTTGGCGTCCGACTCCGGGCCGGACATCGCGAACCGTGCCCGGCCGCCGAAGAGCAGCCGGTTGTCCGGGGTGATGCGGAAGTAGTAGAGGAGGTTCTTGGAGTCGGACGCCATACGGCGGGTGGGCATCAGCTCGTCGACCACCTCCTGCCGCAGCGGCTCGGTCACGATGATGAAGCTGCCGACCGGGACGATACGGTTGCGCAGCCAGCGGAACGGGGACCCGGTGTAGCCGCTCGTGGCGACCAGCACCTTGTCGGCACGCAGCGTGCCGACCGGGGTGGTCAGATCGTGCACGGTGCCGCCGACCCGGCGCACCTTCGTCACCGGGGCCTTCTCGTGGATGCGTACCCCCAGGCCCGCGGCGGCCTCGCCGAGCCCCCGGACGAACTTGCCCACGTGCAGACCGGCACCCCGGGGGTCGGCCATCGCACCGTGGTAGCGGTCGGAGCCGATCTCGGACCTGAGGTCCCTCTTGGGGATCAGGTGGGTCTTGTAGCCGATCAGGTCGGCGAGCGCCTCATGCGTGCGGGCCAGCCGCTCGTAGTGCTCGGGTTTGGCGGCGAGGTTGAGCTTCCCGGTACGGGCGAAGTCGCAGTCGATGCCCTCCTCGTCCACCAGCTGCTCGACGGTGTCGATCGCCTCGCTATAGGCCAGGTAGGCCGCCTTGGCGGTCGGGATGCCGTAGCGGGCCACGGCGGTGAGGAAGCCGATGGCCAGGCCCGTGGTGCACATCCCGCCGTTGCGTCCCGAGGCTCCCCAGCCCACGGTCTCCTGTTCCACCACCGTGACCTGGGCGCCCTTGCGGGCCAGATGGACGGCGGCCGACAGGCCGGTCAGCCCCGCGCCGACGATCGCCACATCGGTCCGGCCGCCGATCTCCGCCGCCGTGCGGTCGGGACCGGCCGGGGCCGTGTCCAGCCAGTACGGAACGGTCTTCACCGCACTCACAGCCCCAGCAGCGGGGGCAGTTCGGACAGTACCGAGACCTCGTGGTACCCGAAGTACGGCACGCTGGGCTCGTAACCACGGTTGACGTAGACCTTGTGGGGAATCCGCAGATCGTGCGCGGGGATGAGGTCGTACCGCAGGCTGGAGGAGACGTGCAGTATCTCGCCCGGCCCGCAGCCCAGTTGGTCGAGCATGTACTCGAACGCCTGGAAGCGCGGCTTGTACGCGCGTGCGTGCTCCGCCGTGTACACCGCGTGGAACGGAGCGCCCAGCTTTTCGACGTTGCCGCCGATCTGGTCATTCGCAGCATTGGAGAGGATGACCAGGGGGTAGCTCTCGGCGAGGGTGCGCAGCGCGTCCGGCACATCGGGGTGCGGGCCCCAGGAGGGCACCGAGGCGACGATCTTCTCGCTGTCCGCGTCGTGGAACTCCACACCCCACAGCGCGCAGGCCCGCTTCAGCGCGCTCGCGATGACGTCGGGGTAGAGCTGGTAGGCGCCCAGCACCTCGTCGATCCGGTACGCCTCGAAGTCGTCCAGGAAGTCCTCCATGCGGTCCGCGGCGATGCGGTCGGCGAACAGCTCGCGGGTGAGGGCGGACATTCCGAACGCGGTGAGGGTGCCGTAGCAGTCGAAGGTGATGTACTTGGGCCGGAAGTCGATCACGACGTACTCCTGTGGGCGTGGGTGTGGGTGTGGGTGTGACGCGGGGGGACGGGGGTCACTTCGCGGAGCGGGACAGATCCGAGGTGAGGGTGTAGTACGGGTGGACGGCGAAGCCCTTGATCCCGGAGGCGACCGCGACGGATTCGGTCTCGTGGAGGAGGAAGACGTTCACCGCGCGGGACTGCAGCCTGGTGGCGACCTGGGCGTAGTAGGCGTAGCGGGCCTTCGGGTCCTTGGTGGCCGCCGCCTTCCTTATGAGGGAGTCGGTCTTCGGGTCGCAGTAGTGCGAGATGTTGTAGCTGCCCTTGCACGTGTAGTCGGCGGTCAGATAGCCGAGCGGGTCGGGCATGTCGCCGAGGTGGTTGCGGGAGAGCAGCGCGGCCTGGAAGTCGCCGGAGAGCAGGTCGGGTTCCACCGAGGCGTAGTCGGCGGTGCGGATGGTCGCCTTGACGCCGATGGCCTTCAGCTCCTGCTGGATGACCGCCGCCAGGTCGGAGAAGCCTGACCCCTCGTTGTACGCGATGAGCCGCACCGTGAGGGACGAGGGGGAGACTCCGGCCTCGTGGAGCAGCGCCTTGGCCTTCGCCGGGTCGGCCTTGACCGGGGTGGCGGCCTGGGGAGTCCAGGGTTCACCGGGGGCGAAGGGGCCGACGGCCGGTCGCCCGGCTCCCTTGTAGACGGCGTCGGTGATGGCCTTGGTGTCGATCGCGGCCTGGAATGCCTTCCGCACCTTTTCGTTGGTGAACGGGGCCTTCTTGTTGTTCAGGACGAGTTCCGTGGTCCGGGGAAGCTGCTCGGTCTTCACCGTGACGTTGCTGCTTCCCTTGAGGTCCTGCACGCTCGGCACGGATATCTTTCTGGATATCTGGGCCTCGTCGGTCTGTATCTGGGTGGCCCGTTTGGCGGCGTCGGCGATGAACCGCACTTCGGCGGAGGCCAGTTTCACCGGGCCGCCCCAGTACGAGGAGTTGCGCTTGAGCTCAATGGCCTGCTGCGGAATTTCCTTGGTGATCCGGAAGGGGCCGGTGCACGTACCCTCGGGATTGGTCGACGATCCGGTGTATGCCTTCGGGGCGAGGATTCCGGTGTTGGGGGAGGCGAGGCGGTACGGCAGGAGGGCGTCGGGGGCGGGCGTGGTGATCCGGACCTTCGAACCGCCCACCGCCGTGACACCGGCGATCGTGTCGGGGGAGAGGCCGGGGGCGGGTGTCTTCGCGGCGAGTGCGTGCTTCAGGGCGCCGACGACGGCCTTGGCGTCGAGCGGGGTGCCGTCCTGGAACTTCACGCCGGCGCGGAGATTGATGTCCCAGGCGGTCGGGCTGGTCTGGCGCCAGGACGTGGCGAGCATCGGATGGATGGTCCCGCCGGTCTCGTACTTGACCAGAGTTTCCAGACAGCCCGCCTTGGAGAGGACGAAGGAGTCATCGGTCTCCAGGGCCCAGTCGGCGGCCGGGCCGAACGGCTCGTCGATCACGATGCTCCGAGCTCCGGTGGCGCCGCCGGTATTGGAAGCCTGGCCGCCCATTCCGCAGGACGCGAGAGTCAGGGTTGTCGCCGTCAGTACAAGAGCCAAGCGCGGTTTTTTCATGGATCTCACTGGTCCGATCGGAGCTACGGGAACTTCCCAGTCGGCGGGGAGTGCGCGGCGGGGATGGCCGGAATGGGGGTGGCGGCGCTTGGTTGACGAAGGTAAGAGGTGATGACGGCGGTGTCGATACGTTGTCGACGATATTTTGTAAACAAGCCATTTCCGTCGGGTCACCCCGTTCACCAGGGCAGCAATGGGCGAGACGGCGGCAGGGGCAGGCGAAATGGCATGCCAAAGAAAATCCACGACCGTCACGCCAATTCGGTCTGGATGCCCGGCCGGATACTCGTCCGGATGCTCAAGGGGCCGTGCCGGTCCCGGCCGTGGCGGCCGGGACCGCCCGGGCTCAGGTCATATGGCGCACCAGCTTGAGATGCGGGTCCTCCGCGTCCGGGCCGACGGCCGGGTCGGTGTGCACCATGGCGGCGGTCAGCCGTGGCACGGCGTGCATCAGCGCATGCTCGACCTCGACCGCCACGGCATGGGACTCCTGCACGCTCAGATCGCCGTCCACCTCGACCGTGGACTCGGCGCGCAGCTTGTGCCCGATCCACCGCATCCGCAGCTCCGTCACCCTCAGGACTCCGGGTACAGCGCGCACCGTTTCCTCGCCCGTGTCGATGAGGGCCGGGTCGACGGAGTCCATGAGGCGGCGGAAGACCTCACGTGCCGCGTCCTTGAGGACGAGCAGGATCGCTCCCGTGATGAGCAGACCGACGATGGGGTCGGCAGTCTGCCAGCCGAGCGCGGCACCACCGGCGCCCGCCAGCACGGCCAGCGAGGTGAACCCGTCGGTGCGGGCGTGCAGACCGTCGGCGACCAGCGCGGCCGAACCGATCTTGCGTCCTACGCCGATGCGGTAGCGGGCCACCCACTCGTTGCCGATGAACCCGACGACCGCCGCGATGGCGACGATGCCCAGATGGGAGATGTCGCGCGGGTTCAACAGCCGGTCGATGGCCTGGTAGGCGGCCACGGCCGCCGAAGCGGCGATGGTGAGGACGATGACGATGCCCGCCAGATCCTCGGCGCGGCCGTATCCATAGGTGAACTTGCGGTTCGCCGCCCGCCGCCCGAGGACGAACGCCACTCCGAGCGGCAGCGCGGTCATCGCGTCGGCGAAGTTGTGGATGGTGTCGCCGAGCAGCGCCACCGACCCGGAGATGATGACGACGACCGTCTGGATGATCGCGGTGGCGCCCAGGATGGCGAGGGAGAGCCACAGGGCGCGCATGCCCTCGGCCGAGGACTCCATCACGGAGTCGACCTTGTCCGCCGCCTCGTGCGAGTGCGGCTTCACTACGTGCGTGATCTGGTGCTTCCACTGCGACCAGCGGCTTTTGCCATGCCCGTGGTCGTGCCCGGCGCCGTGGTCGTGTCCGTGCTCGTGGCCGTGGTCATGCCCGTGGCCATGCCCGTTTCCGTGCTGATGCCCGGGGGCCTGGGCCGACGCGTGGGCCTTCGGGTGGCCGTGCGCTGTCGCAGGGGGATGGGGGTGCTCATGGGCCTTCACGTAGGGCTCACCTTCTAGGAACGTCGCCGCGGAGGGAGGGGTGCAGAGGCACCGTACTTCTATTATGTGCATACGAGTGCACCAATGCACTTGTTGGATCGCACAGAATGCGTACCGCGCCGTGGCGACCGGCGCCCCTCGCGGCGATGCCGCGGATCTCCGACGACTCAGCCGCGGTTTCCCCGGGTCCGGGCCGGGGTCAGGTGTTGGCCGTGAGTTCGCCGCTGAGTTTGCCGTGGAGGCGGGCGCTGGGGTCGTTCAGGCCGGTGATCTCGACGGTCTTGCCGCGCTGGGCGTACTTGGTCTCGATCGCGTCGAGGGCGGCGACGGAGGAGGCGTCCCAGATGTGGGCGGCGGACAGGTCGATGACGACCTTCTCCGGGTCGGTGGCGTAATCGAACTGGCCGACGAGGTCGTTGGAGGAGGCGAAGAACAGCTCGCCCGTGACCCGGTAGACGACGGTCGTGTGGTCGGGGTCGGTGACGGCGGTGACCTCGGCGAGGTGGGCGACGCGCTTGGCGAAGACGACGATGGCGGTGATCGAACCGACGACGACACCGATGGCCAGGTTGCGGGTGGCCACGACGACCGCGACGGTGATCACCATGACGGCGATCTCCCCGGCGGGCATCCGCTTGAGGGTCTTGGGGGCGATCGAGTGCCAGTCGAAGGTCGTGAACGACACCATGACCATGACGGCGACCAGGGCGGCCATGGGGATGTCGGAGACGACCGGCCCGAAGACGATGCACAGCACCATCAGGAACGCGCCCGCCAGGAACGTCGACAGACGGGTACGGGCGCCGGAGACCTTCACGTTGATCATCGTCTGGCCGATCATGGCGCAGCCGCCCATGCCGCCGAGGAAGCCGGTGACGATGTTGGCGATGCCCTGGCCGATGGATTCGCGGGTCTTGTTGGAGTGGGTGTCGGTGATGTCGTCGACCAGCTTGGCCGTCATCAGCGACTCCATCAGACCGACCAGGGCCATGGCCATGGCGTAGGGCGCGATGGTGGTCAGGGTGTCCAGGGTGAAGGGCACGTCGGGCAGACCGGGCACCGGCAGGGAGGACGGCAGGTCGCCCTTGTCCCCGACGGTGGGGACCGCGATCCCGGCCGCGACCGTGATGACGGTGAGGATCACGATCGACACCAGCGGGGCCGGGATCACGGTGGTGACCTTCGGGAAGAACACCATCAGCGCCAGCCCGCCGATGAGCAGCGGGTAGACGGCCCAGGGCACACCGGTCATCTCGGGGACCTGGGCCATGAAGACCAGGATGGCGAGGGCGTTGACGAAGCCGACCATGACCGAGCGGGGGATGAACCGCATCAGCTTCGCCACCCCCAGCGCGCCGAGCGCGATCTGGAAGACACCGGCGAGGATCACCGTGGCGACCAGGTAGCCCAGGCCGTGTTCACGGTTCATCGGCGCGATCACCAGCGCCACGGCGCCGGTGGCGGCGGAGATCATCGCCCGGCGCCCGCCGACGAGCGAGATGGTGACGGCCATGGTGAAGGCGGCGAACAGGCCGATGGCCGGGTCGACCCCGGCGATGATCGAGAACGAGATCGCCTCGGGAATCAGCGCGAGCCCGACCACCAGTCCGGCCAGGACCTCGGTACGCCAGACCTTCGGATCGGACAGCCAATCGGGCTTCAGTCCGCGCAGGCGCGCGGCCGGGGACGCAACGGAACCAGACAAGGGGAGGAGCAACCTCAAGCTCGGGCGCGCCCTTGCCGGCAAGGCCGGGGCGTGCGGAAACGGTGCGGGGGAGCGTGACGCGATGGTCCGGCGGGACTCACATCCGGGTACGAGGCGTCACGGCGGGCAGGCCGCGGCGGCGGGCGTCATGGGCTCGCGCACGCGGTTCTTCCCGCAGGAATCGGATCTTCGCCGGGGGCGCCATCGGCCCCGACACGGCAACGGCGGGACGGCGACAGGCCGCCCGCACCGCCGGCAACTCTACCCTAACGTTAGGGTAGAGATCGGGAGAGGGCGGCGACGGGACGCGGCCCGCCGGAGTGGAGAAGGGCCGGAGGATCACGGGCGTGGACGGCAAGCACATGCAGATCGGTGAGGTCGCCGCGCGGACCGAGCTGTCCCTGCGCACCATCCGGCACTACGAGGAGACCGGCCTCGTGGTCCCCTCCGCCCGTTCCCAGGGCGGCTTCCGCCTCTACACCGAGGCCGATGTCGCCCGCCTGATGGTCATCCGGCGCATGAAGCCGCTCGGCTTCACCCTGGACCAGATGCGCGACCTGCTGGAGGCCACCGACCGCCTCGACTCCGGTGCGCGGGTGCCGCCCGGTGAGCGGGAGGAGCTGCTGGAGCGGGTGAACGGTTTCCACGAGGCCGCGCGGCAGCGAGTGGCGGACCTGCGCACCCAGCTGGCCCGGGCGGAGGAATTCGCCGCCACCCTGAGCGAGCGCCTCACCTCGGCACAGCGTTCCCCCTGACGAGGCTTCCCTGGTCTGGCGCGATCAGACCGGCAGGCGTGTCAGGCCGCTCGCGGGACGCCGGTGGCGCGGGTGATGAAGGTGTCGAAGGCGCGGTCGGGGAGGACGCGGCGGAGGGTGATCATGGGGCGGGCGCCGAAGCCGGTGGCGTAGCGGGTTTTGGGGCGGCGGGCGGTGACGGCCCTGCCGATGGCGTCGGCGATGACCTGGGGGGAGGACAGGCGCTTGGCGTTGGCTTCGGAGCTGAGAGCGGTGGCGACGGCGTCGGCCTGTTGGGCGTAGGCGCCGTTGCTGGAGGTCTTGGTCAGGTGGTCGGCGGCGATGGCTCCCCATTCGGTTTTGATGCCGCCGGGTTCGATGACCACGACGTCGATACCGAAGGGCTTGGCCTCCATGCGCAGGCAGTCGCTGAGGGCTTCGAGGGCGAACTTGGTGCCGTGGTACCAGCCGCCGAGCGGGGTGTGGATCTTCCCGCCCATGGAGGTGATGTTGATGATCGTGCCGGCGTGCTGGGCGCGCATGTGCGGCAGGGCGAGCTGGGCCAGGCGCATGGCACCGAAGACGTTGACCTCGAACTGGTAGCGGGCCTCGTCCAGGGGGACGTCCTCGATGGCACCGAAGGAGCCGTAACCGGCGTTGTTGACCAGGACATCGAGGCGGCCGGTGTCCGCGGCGACGCGGTCGATGCCCGAGCGCATGGAGTCGTCGTCGGTGACGTCCATGGCCAGGAGCCGCATGCCGCGGTCGGCCAGCATGCGCATGCGGTCGGTGCGGCGGGCGGCGGCGTAGACGGTGTAACCCAGGGCGTGCAGCTTCACGGCGGTGGCTTCACCGATGCCGGAGGAGGCGCCGGTGACCAGGGCGGTCTTCGTGGTCATGACAGATCCCGTCAGTTAAGATGAACGTTGGTTCATAAACTACTGTGAACCTCGGTTCAGGTTATTGCAAGTCCCGAGCCCCGGAATCCGCATCTGGAGAGTGAGCCCCCATGGCCCAGGCCCGAGCGCCCCGCGCCGACGCGGTCCGCAACCGCAAGAAGATCCTCGACGCCGCCCGCGAACAGATCACACTGCACGGGCCCGACGCGGGCATGGATGAGATCGCCGCCGCCGCGGGTGTGGCCGTGGGCACCCTCTACCGGCACTTCCCCACCAAGACCGACCTCGTCGCCGCCGTCATCGCCGAATACACCACCCATGTCGCCGACGACGTCGACGCCGCCCGCGAACGTGCCGCCGGCGGTTCCCGCGCGCTGGAGGAGATCACCGGCTTCCTCGGGCGCGTCGTCGAGGCCACTGCCACCAACCATGCCGTCAAGGCCGCCGCCCGGACCCTCGGCGCACGCCCTGCCGACACCGCCGCGGAATCACGCGCCGGCACCGCACTCACCGAACTCCTTCAGGCCGGCAAATCCGAAGGAGACATCCACCCCGATGTCACCGTCGACGACATCTACCTCCTCATCTCCACCGCCCCCACCGACCAGCCACCCACCGCCCGTGCCCGCTGGCTCACGCTTGTTCTCGTCGGCCTCACCACCCACGCCCGCCCCACAAGCACTCACCACGGCTGAAGATCGGCACGGGGCGCGTCCCTGGAGCAGGTCACCCGGTCATGATCTGCCACTGTTGCCGCGCTGCCCGGGCGTAGGCCCATTGGTTGATGTCGGCGCCGTCCGCTGTCGAGCCGCCGTCGACGTTGAGGGCGAGCCCGGAGAGCCGGTTGGTGAGGTAGTAGTGGCCATCACCGGTCGGCGTCACCGCCCAGTGCTGTTGCGGGACGTTGTCGTCCGACCAGATGCCGACGTTGCCGCCGTCCGCCCGCGACAGTCCCGCCACTTCCAGGAGTGTGCCGCTGTTCACGTTCCGGATCTTGTAGTAGCCGTCGCCGGTAGAGGTGAACGTCCATTTCTGGTTCGCCTGGTTCGCCTGGTTCCGCCAGGGCTGCTGGCGCACGTCGGTGCCGTCGGCGGTTCCGCTGCCGAGGACATCGGCCACCTCACCGCTGTCGCGGTTCACCAGCCGGTACACCGTCGCGTCTCCCGGCAGCACGCGTGACACCAGGGCGGGCTTCCGCCTTCTGCCGCCGATGCGCACCCCGCCCACGTTCGCGTAGCCGCCGGTGCCCTCCTCGACCTGGACGCGCACGTAACCCACCTTCCGCGGACTCCATTCCACGACCTTCGTCGCCCGGCTGCCGCCCCAGAGGCCGCCGGCGACCTGTGCGAAGCGGATGCCGTCGGTGCTGGTGTGGATCGTGTACGCCACGATGTCGCCGTCGGTGGAGTTGTCGCGGTTCCACTGCTTGGGCAGGTACTCGAGTGTGGAGACATCGCTCCAGACCCCGCCGAGGTTGATGGTGATCGAGTGCGGCAGGGTCAGACCCCATGTGGACCAGCAGGTCTCGAAGTTCTTGTCGCTGAGCCCGTCGATCGCGTTCATCGGCCCCTCGCCCGCGTGGAAGCCGGTGGCATAGGCGCTCACCGGTGTCACCGGGTGCTCGGCGCGTGGCGGCTGGGCCGGAAGCGGCCGACGGGAGGTGTCGGGGCGCCAGGCCGCGCCGACCTCGGCCAGCCGCCCCACGATGTTGCCGTCCAGCCTTCCGCCGCGGCCCGGCGGGCAGTTCAGGATGAACGACGTGTATTTCGGCTCCAGGTCGAGGAGATGGGACAGGATCGACGCCTTGCTCATCGGGTTGGTGTCCGGCGTCGAGGGATGCCAGAACCATCCGTTGCTGATCGTCTGTCCCTGCAGCGCGGCGTGTGTGTTGCCCTCCGGCGCCGTGATGCCCAACGGCTCCTCGAAGTAGATCGCGTCACCGAGGAACGGCACCGAGAGTGCGCCATGGTCGATCATGACGATGTCCGGCTGGAGGGACTTCACATGCTCGCGGATGCGCTGGTACGACAGGGCCTGCTGCCCCATCTGCCACGCGTAGCCGTCCGTGATGAACACGTCGATCGTGCCGTAGTTCGTCAGCAGCTCGGTGATCTGGTTGAGGATGTACGTCAGATCACCGGGCACGATGACCTGGTCGGCGCCCACTTGGTGCCGGGTGTCGTATCCCTGGACGCTGTACGAGCGGTCCCAGATCGAGAAGTACAGCCCGACCCGCAGCCCCGCGGCCCGGAAGGCTTTCACGTACTGCCCGACGATGTCCCGCTTGTAGCGGCTGTTGGTGACGTTGTAGTCGTTGTATTCGGTCGGCCAGAGGCAGAAGCCGTCGTGGTGCTTGGCGGTCAGCACGCCGTAGCTCATCCTCGCGGCCTTGGCGGCCGCGGCCCACTGCGCGCAGTCCACGATGCCGGGTGCGAAGAGGGCGGGGTCCTGGTTGGGCGCGGCCCACTCCTCGTCGGTGAACGTCCCCATGTTGAAGTGGTTGAACATGCCGAACCGCATGTCCACCAGCCTGCTCAGGCTGGTCTGCGGGGTGGCGGCCTGGGCGGGGGAGCCGGGGAGGACGGGGAGCGCCGTGGCCGCGGCTGTGGCGCCGGCGGCGGCGGTCAGGATGGTGCGGCGGGACGGACTTCCAGACGGCATGGTCTGACTCCTGGGTCCAGAGGGGTGCGTGCGCGGTCCGAGACCGGGCGACGCGCCCCGTAAGAATCGGCGCATGAACGGGGATTGCCCATCGGTGTGCGGCGGTGGCGCTGCCGGTGCCCGCGGGTGCGGGGGCCGGATGCCACGCATGAACTTCATGCATGCGCCGGGGTCATGTCAACCACTTCGCTGGGATGAAAGCAGCTTCCTCTTCGGCAGTTGGCGTATTTTGCGCAGGTTTCGCGCAGTCATTCGGAGGCTAGACATCACATGTCTTGGGTTGAACACACGACGGCACTCACGGGAGAAGTTCCCATGTCTCTGACGGACAAGGCGATCACGCAGATCCGCGAGCTCATCGCCTCAGGGGCCCTCCCTCCCGGCTCCAAGCTGCCTCCCGAGCAGGAACTCGCCGCCGGTTTGGGGCTCTCCCGCAATCTGGCCCGGGAGGCGGTCAAGGCGCTGGCCGTCGCACGCGTCCTGGAGGTCAGACGGGGAGACGGCACCTACGTCACCAGCCTCCAGCCCAGCCTGCTCCTGGAGGGTCTCGGCGGCGCGGTGGAACTGCTGCAAGCGGACCCGGGCGCCTTGCTGGATCTCATGGAGGTGCGGCGCCTGCTCGAACCCGCCGCCACCGCGCTGGCCGTCACCCGGATCTCCGACGCGGGCCTGGCAGAGGTGAAGCGCCACCTGGACGCCATGCGGGAGGCGCGCGACGACGTGGAGCAGCTGAACGCCCATGACGCGGCCTTCCACCGTGCGATCGTCTCGGTGACCGGCAACGAGTCACTGATCACCGTCCTGGAGGGGGTCTCGGGCCGCACCCTGCGTGCCCGCATCTGGCGCGGTCTGGTCGACACCCGCGCCGCCGGCGGAACACTCGCGGAACACGAGGCGATCTTCGCAGCCCTGGCCGCGCGGGACGCCCCGCTGAGCCAGGCCGCCGCGCTGCTGCACGTCAGCAACACAGAACAATGGCTGCGCGAACACCTGAAGTCGACCTGCGCATCACCGGCTTCCGGCGAGTCACGCGACAGGTATTGACGATTGCGACGGGATTCCTATCATCCGAAGTGCCCGAAGTGCCGGGCAGTGTTCGGTATATCGGGCGAACCGTCAGAGAGGACCCGTCCGGAACGACGGCAAGTGCGCCCACCAACAGAGGAGCTCACTCATGTCCAACCGATCACGGTTACGCCCCTTACGGCGCACACTTCTCGCGGCCGCGGCGGCAACCGCGCTCAGCCTCGGCGTACCCACCGGCGCAGCACCGGCCGCGCACGCCGCTCCGGCCGCCGCCTCGCTGCCCTGTGACACCTACGCCACCGGTGGCACTCCCTGTGTGGCCGCGCACAGTACGACCCGCACGCTGTACGCGTCATACAACGGCCCGCTGTACCAGGTGCGCCGGGCCTCGGACAACGCCACCCGGGACATCGGCGTCCTGAGCCCGGGCGGATACGCCAACGCCGCCGCGCAGGACTCGTTCTGCGCCGGTACGACCTGCCTCATCACCGTCATCTACGACCAGTCCGGCCGCAACAACCGCCTCACCCAGGCACCGCCCGGCGGATTCCCCGGCCCGGCTCCGGGCGGATACGACAACCTCGCCAACGCCACCGCCGCGCCGACCACGCTCGGCGGCCACAAGGCATACGGCGTCTTCGTCGCCCCGGGCACCGGGTACCGCGACAACAACACCAACGGCATCGCGAAGGGCGACCAGCCGGAGGGGATGTACGCCATCCTCGACGGCACGCACTACAACAGCGGATGCTGCTTCGACTACGGCAACGCCGAGACCAACAGCCTGGACAACGGCAACGGCACCATGGAGGCCATCTACTTCGGCAACAACAAGGTCTGGGGCTACGGCGCGGGCAACGGCCCCTGGATCATGGCCGACCTGGAGAACGGCCTGTTCTCCGGGGTCAACCAGCGCTACAACGCCAACGACCCCTCGATCAGCCACCGGTACCTGACCGCCCTCATCAAGGGCGAGCCCAACCACTGGGCCATCCGCGGCGGCAACGCACAGTCCGGCGCCCTGTCGACCTTCTACGACGGTAAGCGTCCCAACGTCGCGGGCTACAACCCGATGAAGAAGGAAGGCGCCATCATCCTCGGCATCGGCGGCGACAACAGCCACGGCGCCGCCGGAACGTTCTACGAAGGCGTGATGACGTCCGGCTATCCCTCGGACGCCACCGAGAACGCGGTGCAGGCCAACATCACGGCAGTCGGCTACGGAAAGTAGGGCGCGTCGCCACCGGCCCGTGGGGGCGCCCGGTCCTATCGGTCCGGTCCCGGTTCGTCGGCCAGCAGCCGTGCGATCCCCGCAGGGCTGAACACGTTCCGCGTGGCGACGGCGATGCCGCCGTGCAGTCCGGAGGCGCCCTTGAGCTGGGTAGCGGTGATGGTCAGTTTGCGGGTGGCCAGGGGCAGGGCGCGCTGGTAGACGGCGGCGCGAACGGCGGACACGAGGTCGTCGCGGAGTTCACTGAGAGGACCGGCCAGCACCACCGTGCGCGGGTTGAACATATGGACCAGCATGGCCACCACCTCGCCGATCTCGGTGGCGGCCTGACGCACGGCGTGCAGCGCGGTCGGTTCGCCCGCGGCGATGCGCCGGGCGAGTTCGCGGGTGCCGTGGAGCGGATCGTCGTCGGTCGACTCGGCGATGCCGAGGCCACGCAGAACCGCACGGTGCGAGGCCAGCGCGCCGACGCAGCCGACGTTGCCGCAGGCGCACAGAACGTTGCCGCCGCCGACGGCCCTGATGTGCCCGATGTCGCCGGCCGCTCCGTCGGCGCCGTGGTACATGTCGCCGCTCGCGGTGATGAGGCCCGAGCCGATGCCGGTCGCGATCTTGACGCACAACAGCGGGGTCTCCATCCGGCCATGGGTGACCTCGCCCATGGCCATCAGGTTGACGTCGTTGTCCACCACGACGGGAGCGTGGAGGCGTTCCCGGAGGTGTTGGGCCACGGGGTAGCCGTCCCAGCCCGGCATGCCGGTCGGCTGGACGGCGCACCCCTGCTGGAAGTCCACCGGGCCGGGCAGACCGACGACGACCTCACGCACCCGGCCGGGATCACAGCGGTGCTTCTCCAGCAGGCCCTGAAGCCGTTCGGTCACCGCGTCCAGCACGGCCCGGGGGCCGGCGTCGATCCGGATGCCCACGGTCTCCCGAGCGATGACCCGCCGGGCCAGGTCGGCGACGGCGATCTGTGACTCCGCCGTGTCGACGTCCACGGCGACGACGGTCCCGGCCCGCGGACTGATCGTCAGGACACGGGGCGGTCGGCCCCGGACGGACCGTCTGGACTCGACCTCCTCCAGAATGCCCGTGCCGACGAGATGGTCGACCTGCTGGCCGACGGTCGAGCGGGCCAGGCCGCTGCGCCGGGCGATCTCCGCACGGTTGGTCGCCGCCCCGGACACCACGAGTCCCAGCACCCGGCGCAGTGCCAGGGGGGCCGAAGCGGACATCGACGCATCCTCGGTGTGGCCGTCATCTTTATGCATTCTCGTGAATGTAATGCACCTCCTTATCTCCTTCAACACGACACTGCTTGCCTGGCCCATAAGGGGCTGAGCCGACATGAGGGTCGAATTTCGACGCCTTTTAGGCCTGAAAGAAAATTAAATGCTGTCTCTTGTGCTCTTAGCGCGAACTAAACGAAGGTGATGCGCAACGCGGCCCTCCGGCCGCTGGGGACGGATTGCGGGAGATTCATGGCTCAGCAAGCAGTACGGCACCGCATCGGGGTCCTGGGCGCGGGCAACATCTTCGGCCGCTACGTCGAGGGCCTGCGCGGCTTCCCGGAGCTCGAGGTGGTCCGGGTGGCCGACGTCGACACGGCCCGCGCCCGCGAGGCGGCGGCCGAGTACTCCATACCGGCCTGGGGCGACGGCGACGAACTCCTCGGCGACGAATCGATCGACATCGTCGTCAACATCACCCCGCCGCGGTTCCACGCGAAGACCATCATCACCGCGCTGGAGGCCGGAAAGCACGTCTACGTGGAGAAGCCGCTCGCGGCCACGGTCGAGGAGGCCCGCGAGGTCCTCGACGCCGCCGCGAGCAGCACGGCGCTGTTGGGCTCGGCCCCGGACACCTTCCTGGGCAGTGCCGTGCAGACCGCCCGGCACGCGATCGACACGGGGCGGATCGGCGAGGTCGTCGGGGCCACCGCGTTCGTACGCTCCAGCCGTGCCGAGACCTGGCACCCCGACCCGCGCGCCTTCTACGGCCCCGGCGGCGGCCCGGTCCTGGACATGGGCCCCTACTACCTGGCCGCCCTCGTCAACTGCCTCGGTCCGGTGGCCCAGGTGTCCGCCGCGACCCGGGTCGGAGCGCCGTCCCGCACGGTCACCAGCCCCGGGCGCGTGGTCGACGAGGTCACCGTCGAGGTCCCCACCCATGCCTCGGCCACTCTCACCTTCGCCTCCGGTGCCCTCGTCACCACGCTGATGAGCTTCGACGTCTGGGACACCGAACTCCCGCGCATCGAGCTGTACGGCACCGAGGGCACCCTGGCCCTGCCCAACCCGAACTTCTTCGACGGCGATGTCCGTCTGAAGCGCCACGGCGACCTGGAGTGGCAGGTGCTCACACCGGTCACGGACCTCTTCGGCGCCGTGGGGACTCCCGAGCAGCACCGCCGCGGGCTCGGCGTACGCGACCTCGCCGGTGCGATCGAGGGCGGGGCGCACCGTGCGAACGCGCGGTTCGCCTTCCACGTCCTGGACGTCCTGGCCGGGTTCGAGACCTCCCAGCGGGAGAAGCGCTTCGTCACCCCCGGGAGCAGCTGTGAACGCCCCGAGCCCCGCCCCGTCCACTGAGAGGACCACGGAACATGAAGATCAGGCAGGATCGCCTCGCCATCAACCCCCTGCAATGGGTCGCGAGCGCCGACGGCTGGATCGACCCCACGCTCGCCCCGCCGCTCGATCAGCAGCTCACGGTCATTCACGACGCGGGTATCACCGCCCTCCACAGCGCCGTCCCCGGCGACATGACGCCTCAGGAGTACGCCGCCCGGCTCGCCGCGTACGGCGTCAGCCCGGCGCCCGGATACCTCTCCGTCCGCCTCACCGACGACGCGGCCGAGCGGCGGACCTTCCGCGACACCGCGGCACGCGTCGCGCGACAGCACGCGGAACTTGGAGTGCCCACCGTCTTCCTCGCCATGGGGATGGCCAAGGACGCCGAGCGCGTGGCCCGTCCGGCCGTCGGCCATCTGTCCGAGCGGGAACGGCTGGAGCGGGTGCGGGACCTGCTGGCCGAGATCGCCGGTGTCATCCGTGCGGAGGGGATCATCCCGGCCTTCCACCCGCACGTCGGAACCTGGGCCGAGACCGAGCCGGAGACCCGCTTCATCCTCGACACCGTCGACTCCTCCCTCCTCGGCTTCGGACCCGACATGGGCCACCTGGCCTGGGCGGGCGCCGACCCGGCGCAACTCGTGCGCGACTACGCGGACCGGGTGGCGAGCGTCCACATCAAGGACCTGGACCTCGGCCTCGCCGCGCGGGCCCGGGAGGCGGGCTGGGACTACCGCAAGACGGTTCTGGCGGGGCTGTGGTCCGAACCCGGCCACGGAAGCGCCGACATCGAGGGCTTCGTCGGCGCGCTGCCCGATGACTTCGACGGCTGGCTGATCGTCGAGGTCGACCGGGGCGCCCGGCCGACGCCGGAGGAGAGCGTGCGGCTCTGCGGGGAGTGGGCCGCACGTCAGGCGTAGCCATGACCGGCCTACGCGCGACACCGGCAGTACAGCGGTACCGGCAGTACCGGCACCGCACGGCCGACAGCGGGGCGACCCGGGGGGACACACCAGAGCCGAAGGACTTGATACACGTGGAGAGAGCATGCGCAAGACAGTGGCGTTCGTCGGCGCCGTCATCCTGACAGCGACGGCCACGGCCTGTGGTGGCGGCACCCAGGCCTCCGGAAGCGACAAGACCCTGACCCTCGCCGAGTCCGTCGCGGCCACGCCGTGGGACCTGGCCAAGGCGAGCATGGGACCCGAGTCCCAGTACTACCAGCCGGTGTACGACACGCTGATCCGGCTGGACGCGAAGGGCGGGCCCACCCCGAACCTGGCCACCTCCTGGTCGTACGACAAGCCGCAGACCACGCTGACGCTGAAGCTGCGCAAGGGGGTCACGTTCACCGACGGCACCGTGCTCGACGCCGACGCGGTCAAGCGGAGCCTGCTGCACACCAAGAGCGGCACGGCCAGCGCCGCCGGAGAGATCCAGGACATCACCGGTGTCGATGTCGTCGACCCGCACACCGTCGCCATCAAGCTGAGCCACCCCTCGGCTGCCCTGCTGCCCGCGCTGGGCCAGGTCTCGGGCATGATCGTCAGCCCCAAGGCGCTCAAGGACCCCAAAACGCCGGTGGGCTCGGGCCCGTACAAGCTGGACACGGCCGCGACCACGGCCGGTCAGACGTACACCTATACGCGCAACGCCGGTTACTGGAACGCCAAGGGCTTCCCGTACGACAAGATCGTCATCAAGTATCTGGCCGACCCCTCCGCGCGCACCAACGCCCTGCTGTCGGGCCAGCTCGACGGCGCCACCCTCAACCTCAACCGGGTCAAGACCGTCAAGGGCCGGGGCCTGAACGTCGTCACCTACCAGCCCGGCGACGTCGAGGGCCTCTATATCTGGGACCGCGGCGGCAAGAAAGTGCCCGCCCTGGGCAAGCTGAAGGTCCGGCAGGCGCTCAACTACGCCTTCGACAGGCAGGCCATCATCACGTCGGCCAAAACCGGTCTCGGCACGCCCACCACCCAGCTGTTCGCCAAGGGCGAGGACGGCTACCAGGCCGCGCTGGACGACACGTACTCCTACAACCCGGCGAAGGCCAGGAAACTCCTGGCGGAGGCCGGTTACCCGAACGGCTTCTCCGTCACCCTCCCCGACCTCTCCGCGATCTTCCCGCAGGAGCAGGCCGCGCTCACCCAGTCCCTCAAGGACATCGGCATCAAGGTCGATCTGGACACCCTGCCGGGCGACCAGATCTTCACCGCCATGCTGTCCGGCAAGTACGCCATGTCGTACTTCAAGCTGGGGGCTCCCACCGCCTGGGACAAGGTCCAGCTGGAGCTGACGAAGAAGTCCACCTGGAATCCGTCCAAGTACGACGACCCCAAGGCCGACGACCTCATCGCCCGCATCGGCAAGGCGACCGGTGCCCGGCGTGAAGCGCTCTTCGAGGAACTCAACACCTACGTCGTCGACCAGGCCTGGAACGCGCCCTGGAGCGTCATCACCAATGCCTACGCGACGGCGAAGGACATCAGGGTGACGCCGCAGCCCGGCGCCCAGTACCCGCCGATCCACAACTACGCGCCCGCGAACTAGCCGCCCGTCCGTTCCGGCACGCGGAAGGAGGAACCGACCGTGCTCGTCTTCCTGCTCCGGCGCATCGCCGCCGGTGCCACTCTGGTGGTCGTCGTGGCCACCGCGACATTCCTGATGCTCAGCCTCACGGGCTCCGATGTCGCCCGCAACGTCCTGGGCGAGACCGCCTCGCGGTCCGCCGTGGCCGCGAAGAGCCACGAACTCGGGCTGGACCAGCCCCTGGTGGAGCGTTACGGGCACTGGGCCGGACAGGCGCTGCGGGGCGACCTGGGCAGTTCGTGGTTCACCGGCGACTCGGTGAACCAGTCCCTGACGGACACTCTGCCGGTCACCCTCTCCGTGGTGCTCGCCGGGCTGCTGATCGCGGCGGTGCTCAGCGTGGCGCTGGGCACCGCGGCGGCCCTGCGCGGCGGTTGGGTGGACCGCCTGGTGCAGTTCGCCGCGGTGCTGGGCACCGCGGTGCCCAGCTTCCTGATCGCCCTGGTCCTCGCCGTCAGCCTGGCCGTCCAGCTGGGCTGGCTGCCGGCGACCGGCTACGTCGACCTCGCCGCCTCGCCCGGCGGCTGGCTGCGCTCCATCACCCTGCCCGCCCTGTCCCTGGCCGTCGCCGCGACCGCGGCCACCGCGATGCAGGTGCGTGGCGCCCTGATCGACGTCATGCGCGCCGACTTCGTCCGCACCCTGCGCAGCCGGGGCCTGACCACGCGCAGCGTCGTGTTCCGGCACGCGCTGCGCAACGCGGCCCCGCCCGCTCTGACCGTGCTCGCCCTGCAGTTCATCGGCCTGATCGGCGGCGCCGTCGTCGTGGAGAAGGTGTTCGGCCTGCCCGGCATCGGCACCCTCGCCCAGTCCGCCGCCGTACGCGGTGACGCACCCGTGCTGCTCGGCACGGTCGTCGTGACCGTCGTCATCGTCGTCGCCGTCAACCTGCTGCTGGACATCGCGTACGGCTGGCTCAACCCCAAGGTGCGTGTCTCATGACCGATGTGGCCCAGGCACCGGCCCCCGTACCCCCCGGACGCGACCGCCTCCCGCGCCGGACGCTGCGCGACCCGGTCGCCGTCGTCTGCCTCGCCGTCCTGGCGCTGGTGATCGCCGCGAGCCTCGCGGCACCACTTCTCACCGACTACGCCCCCGACCACAGCGTCCTCACCGACACGCTCGCCCCCATGTCGGGCACCCACCCGCTCGGCGGCGACGGCGTCGGCCGCGACGTCCTGTCCCGGCTGCTGTACGGCGGCCGCACCAGCCTGGTGGGCGGCACCCTCGCCGTCCTCGTCGCCTTCGCGACGGGCGGACCGCTCGGCGTCATCAGCGGCTTCTACCGCGGCTGGCTGGACGCGGTGGCGAGCTGGGTCGTCAACGTCATCATGGCCGTGCCCGCGATCATCGTGATGCTGGTGGTCATGGCGGCCGTCTCGCAGGACCTCAACATCGCGATGATCGTCCTTGGCGTGATCATGGCTCCGATGGTCTTCCGCCTCATCCGCGCGTCGGTGCTCGCGGTCCGCGAGGAGCTCTACGTCGACGCCGCCCGCGTCTCGGGCCTGGGCGACGCGCGCATCATGCGGCGGCACGTCCTGCCCGTGGTGATCGCGCCCTCCGTCATCCAGGCCACCCAGGTGTTCGCCGTGGCGATCGGCATCCAGGCAGGCCTCGCCTTCCTCGGCCTCGGCAAGGCGTCCCAGGCCAGCTGGGGTGCGATGCTCAACGACGCCTTCACCAACGTCTACACCGCGCCGGTGCTGCTGGTCTGGCCGGGTGCCGCGATGGGGCTGACCATCCTCGCCTCCAGCATGCTGGGCAACGCGGTGAGGGACGCGCTGGGCCCGACGGAGCCCCGGGTGACCAAGCGTCCCCGGCCCGTTGTGCGGACCGCGGGCGGCCCGGTGGCCGCGCCACCCGCCGACCGTCTGCTGACGGTGGAGGGCCTGCGCGTCGCCTACGGAGAGAAGACGGTCGTCGACGGCGTGCGCATCACCGTCGAACGCGGCGAAGTACTGGGACTGGTGGGCGAGTCCGGCTCCGGCAAGAGCCAGACGGCGTTCTCCGTCCTCGGGCTGCTGCCGTACGAGGCCGAGATGACGGCCGATCAGCTCGTTTTCGACGGCAAGGCGCTGCCGAGCCTGAACCTCAAGCAGCTCAACGCGCTGCGCGGACGCGGTATCGGCTACATCCCCCAGGAGCCCATGTCCAACCTGGACCCGTGCTTCCGGATCGGCTTCCAGCTCGTGGAACCCATGCGCAAGCACCTGGGACTGTCCCGGGCAGAAGCCCGCGCCAAGGCGCTGGAACTCCTCGCCCGGGTCGGCATCCCGGACACGGAGCGGGTGTTCCGGTCGTACCCGCACCAGATCTCCGGCGGGATGGCGCAGCGCGTCCTGATCGCCGGTGCCGTCTCCTGCGACCCCCAGCTGCTGATCGCCGACGAACCGACCACCGCGCTCGACGTCACCGTCCAGGCCGAGGTGCTCGACCTGATGCGCTCGCTCCAGCAGGAGCGGCACATGGGCATGCTCCTCGTCACCCACGACTTCGGTGTCGTGGCCGACATCTGCGACCGGGTCGCGGTGATGCGGAAGGGCCACATCGTGGAGACCGCGCCGGCCCGGCAGATCTTCGCGGCACCCGAGCACGACTACACACGGATGCTGCTCGACTCGACCCTCGACGGCGGACCCGCGCGCGGTGCACGGATCCGTCCCGGCACGCCCCGCAAGGAGGTGACGTCATGACCTCACCACTCCTCGAACTCGACGACGTCGTCGTCGAGTACCCCGCCAAGCGCCGCGGCGAGAAGCCCTTCCGCGTCCTGCACGGCGTCTCGCTGTCCGTCGCTCCCGGCGAGACCGTCGGCCTGGTCGGCGAGTCCGGCTCCGGTAAGACGACCCTGGGCCGGGCGGTCCTCGGCCTCGCCCCCGTCACCAGCGGTGAGATCCGCTACGACGGCAGGCCCGTCTCCAGGCTCGCCAAGCGGGAACGGCGGGCGCTCGGCAAGGACATCCAGGTCGTCTTCCAGGACCCCTTCACCTCGCTGAACCCGGCGATGACGGTCATGGACATCCTCACCGAGCCCCTGCTCGTGACCGGTGTCGCGCGTGCCGAAGCGGAAGGGCGGGTGCGGAAGCTGCTCGATCATGTGTACCTCCCGCGGGACGCCGCCCGGCGGCTGCCCCGCGAGTTCTCCGGAGGCCAGCGTCAGCGGATCGCCATCGCGCGCGCCCTGTGCCGGGACCCCAAGCTGATCGTCTGCGACGAACCGGTCAGTGCCCTCGACCTGACGACCCAGGCCCGGGTGCTCGACCTGTTCATCGAGATCCAGGAGGCGACCGGGGTGGCGTACCTCTTCGTCACCCACGACCTGTCCGTCGTACGCCACATCAGCCACCGGGTGGCCGTGCTGTACCGCGGCGACATCGTCGAGACGGGCGACGCCGCCCGGGTCACCGAGCGCCCGGAACACCCCTATACGCAACGGCTGCTGCTCGCCGCCCCGGTGCCGGACCCGGACCGTCAGGCGCGACGCCGCGAGGAGCGGCTGAAGGCGGCGGCGTCATGACGGACGCGACGTGCATCCCGGCCCGCCGCGGCGTCATGACGGACGTGACGGGCACCCCGGCCCGCCACCTCGGCCCGTGCGGCGTCCCCGCGCCCCGGACCGCGTGGGCGTCCCGGGGCGACTGAGATGTGTCTCGTCTACATCCTGGACGACGACGAGGAGCTGAGCGAGTCGCTCGCCTGGCTGCTGGAGTCGGTCGGCATCCCCTCTGAGCGCTATCCGGACGCCCGGTCCTTTCTGCGCTCCTATCACCGCGACCGTCCCGCCTGCCTTGTCCTGGACGTCCGTATGCCCGAGGTCAGCGGCTTCAAGGTCCAGGAGGTGCTGAACGAGACGGGGGCGTCCCTGCCGGTCGTCTTCGTCTCCGCGCACGGTGACATCCGGATGTCCGTGCGCGCGATGCAGAAGGGCGCCGTCGACTTCCTGGAGAAGCCCTACGACCCCCAGCACATGCTCGACGTCGTGCAGAACGCCCAGCGCACGGCCCGCGAGCGCTTCGCGCGTGAGGCGCGACAGGCCGGTCTGCGGGCGAAGCTGGACACCCTGACCGCACGGGAGAGGGACGTCCTGGAGCTCTCCGTCGAGGGCGCGCCCAACAAACACATCGCGAGACGGCTCGGGATCAGCGCCAAGACCGTCGACGTGCACCGGGCCCACATCCGGGAGAAGACCGGCGCCGAGAGCATCGCCGCCCTGGTCCGGGACGTCCTCAGGCTGGACGCCACATGACGGGGGACATGCCCGTGGACGGCCTGGCCCCGGCCGACTTCCGCGAACTGACCGACGCCCTGAAGTACTGCGTCCTGCTCCACGACGACAAGACCTTCGAGATCCTCTGGGCCAACCGGGCGGCCTGCCGACTGCTCGGCTGGACGGTCGACGAACTGAAGCCGCTCAAGGCCCCCGACATGAGCAAGAACGCCCGCCAGTACAGCCGGGATCTCGGCCACCGCTGGTTGCGCCAGGCCGTCGAGCACGGCATCGGTGTCACCGAGTGGTGCTACCGGTCCAAGGACGGAGAAGAGGTACTCACCGAGGCGATCGCGATCCGCGTCGAACTCTCCGCGCGGACCGTGGTCATGGTCCAGTTCCGGGACATCGCCGAGGAGAAGGCGGTGCGACGGGACCTGTTCCGCACCGAGAACAGACTGCGCGCCTTCCTCGGTGGCCTGGCCGAGGGCATCGTCGTCCTCGACGACGGGAACCGGGTGCTCTTCGCCAGCGAGTCGGCCGGCAGGCTGCTCGGCGAGGGACTTCAGGGAGCGGACTTCGCCGCCTACTGCTGCGACGGGCCTGTACCGGAGCGCGAGGGCCGCTACCGTTTCGCCGTACCTGGCCGTGCACCCCGCTGGTACGCCGCGACGTGCCAGCACATCGAGATCGAGAGCGACCTGCGCGGCCGGATGCTCCTCTTCTACGACATCACCGACCGGGTCCGCGCCGAGGAACAGCACCGTCGCGACACCCAGTACCTCGACCACCTCGCTCGCTACAACGCCATGGGCGACATGGCGATGGCGATCGCCCACGAGGTGAGCCAGCCACTGGCGGCGGCGTACAACTTCGTCGAAGGCGCGCGCGGACGGCTCGGACAGGGGTCCGGCGAGGAGTCCGTGGCCTGGGGGCTGGACAACGCGGTACGGCAGATCGAACGGGCCCGGAGCATCCTTGGCAGCCTGCGCCGATACGTCGGCCGCCTGGAACAGTCCGCCCGGCTCACGGACCTCAACACGATCGTGCGCGACTGCGCGTACTTCATCGAACTGCGCGCCCAGGAGCACGAGGTGGACGTCGGCCTCGACCTCACCACCGAACCACTGCCCGTCCTGTGCGAGCACGTGCTCATCGGGCAGGTCGTCATGAACCTCGCCTTCAATGCGGTCGACGAGATGGCCCGGTGCCCGCGGCCGGAGCGCCGGGTGGAGGTCGTCACCCGGCGCGGAGCGGACGGCGACGTGGAACTCGCCGTCCGGGACCGGGGGCCGGGACCGCCCCCTGACGAGCGGATCTTCGACGGCGTCTTCACCTCCAAGGCGAACGGAAGCGGCATCGGCCTCGCCCTCAGCCACCGCATCGTCACCCGCCACGGCGGACACCTGGACGTGCACGCGAACGAGCCGTGTGGCGCCGTCTTCCGGTTCACGCTGCCGACGGCAACGGCGTGAGATAGGGGAAACCCCCTATGCGGTGCGGCGAAGTTCCCATAGCGACGCCCCGGCTGCCACTCATAGCGTGAAGTCATGGCGCGGAGGAGAGCAGTCCGGGAGCGCGAGGAGATCACCCCATGACGCAGTTCGAACGAATGCTGGCAGTGGTCGCGGAACGGCGAGCCGAATTCGAGGAGAAGAGGCATGTCCCGCCGGACATGATCGGCGAGTTCAAGCGTGCGGGCATCTACCGGGCGGGCGTTCCGCGGCGTTTTGGTGGGGACGCACTGCCGCCCGCCGAATTCCTGCGCCTCATCGAGCGGATATCCGTGGTCGACGGCTCGGCGGGATGGGTCGCGAGCTTCGGATCGTCCGCCGTCTACCTGGCCGCCCTTCCCCTGGAAACGCAGACCGAGCTCTACGCGAACGGGCCCGACGTGGCGTTCGCCGGTGGCCTGTTCCCCGTACAGCCCGCGGAACGTGTCGACGGCGGCTACCGGGTCGCGGGACGCTGGAAGTTCGCCAGCGGCTGCAAGGGCGCGGACGTCCTGGGCGTCGGCATCAAGGCCAGTCAGGACAAGGCCGATCAGGACACCAAGGCCAGCCTGGACAAGACCGGCCAGGACAAGGCCGGCCGCCCCCTGACCGCCGTGCTGCGGCCCGGGCAGGTGCAGATCGCCGAGAACTGGGACGTCATCGGGATGCGGGGCACCGGCAGCCACGACCTGGTGGTCGACGGCGCCGTCGTCCCCGAGGAGTGGACGTTCGTCCGCGGGGGCACGCCCACCGTGGACGAACCGCTCTACCGCTACCCGACCGTCCCCTACGCCGCCCAGGTCCTGGCCGTCGTCGGCCTCGGCGTGGCACGCGCCGCGCTCGACCACGTCATCGCCCAGGGTGGCCGCTCCGGCTACACCGGCGCCCCGATCCCCGCCGAGCGCGCCACCTACCGTATCGCTGTCGGACAGGCCGAGGCCCAACTCCGGTCCGCGCGCGCCTCCTTCTACGAGACGACCGAGGAGGCCTGGGCGACCGTCGTGGCGGGAGACCCCGCCACGGCCGCGCAGGCCAGCCTGCTGCGCCTGTCCTCCGCACACCTGGCCAAGACCTCCTTCGAGGTCGTCCGGGCCGCCTACCAGCTCAGCGGAATCGCCGCCATCGCCACCGGCAGCCCCTTGGAACGCCACCTGCGCGACGCCTCGGTCGTCCCGCAGCACGCCTTCCTCCAGGAAGGCATGTACGACGGCGCGGGCGCGGTCCTCATGGGCGTCCCACCCTTCCCCGGCTACCTCTAGACACCAAGGAGCCCCCCGTGACCGCTTCTCCCGGCGCACCCCTGCGTGTGCTCTTCTGCATCGGCGTCAACCAGAACTTCTTCGACCTGCCCACCGGACAGGGCAAGGCCGTCTGGGACGGATTCACGACCATGCTCGCCCAGCTGTACGAACTGCCCGGCGTCACCGCCCTCGGCACCGTCGACGACGACCAGCACATGGTCGGCCCGTCCGACTCCTGGCCGTGGACCTGCTACGTCCTCGCCGACGTCGTCGACCAGCAGACCGTCGCCGCGGCCTGCAACCTCTTCCGCACCGTCCAGGTCGGCGAGTACGGCCTGTGGCGCTACATGAAGATCGAGGCACGCGTCGGCCGTCCCCTCCCGGAGCCGGAGGCGACCCGATGACCCCCGACGGCCCCCGACAGGTCGCTCTGGTGACGGGCGCCGCCCGCGGCCTGGGCGCCTGCATCGCCGGGCGGCTGTACGACGGGGGCTACCGGGTGGCACTCACCGACCTGGACGAGGAGGCTGCCGCCAGGACAGCGGCGGAACTCGACCCCGAGGGACGCCGCGCCGTCGGACTCGCCCTCGACGTGCGCGACAAGGACGCCTTCGTCGCGGTCCGCGACCGGCTGAACGAACGCTGGGGCGCCGTGCACGTCCTGGTCAACAACGCCGGACAGTCCAAGGTCGAATCCCTGATGGAGATCGGGCCAGAGAGCTTCGAGGCCGTGGTGGCCACCAATCTCAACGGCACCTTCTTCGGCTGCCAGGTCTTCGGCGCCTACTTCGCCGAACGCGGCTACGGACGCATCGTCAACGTGGCCTCCCTCGCGGGCCAGAACGGCGGGACGGCGACCGGCGCGCACTACGCGGCGGCCAAAGGCGGTGTGGCGACACTGACCAAGGTGTTCGCCCGCGAACTCGCCCCGCACGGGGTGACCGTCAACGCCATCTCCCCGGGACCACAGGACCTTCCGGTGGTCCGCGAGACCGTCGCCCCGGACAGGCTCGCCGAGATCGAGGCGTCGATCCCGGTCGGCAAGCTCGGCCGACCGCACTTCATCGCCGACATGGCCGTCCTGCTCGCAGCCGAGCACGCGGACGCCGTCACGGGAGCCTGCTGGGACGCCAACGGCGGCCTGTACATGCGCTGACAGCCACCGTGGCCGTGGCGAGCGAGAACCAACCGAAGCAGGAGAGGAGCGGCATCGCCGTGCCCCCCGACCAGAAGGCATTCCGGGAAGCCATGGCGCATCTCCCGGCAGCCGTCAACATCCTCACCACGAATGGTCCCAGCGGCCGCTGCGGCATCACCCTCAGCGCCGTCTGCTCCGTCACCGACGCCCCGCCGACCCTCCTGGCCTGCGTCAACCGGACCAGCGCCATGCATGACGTCTTCCAGGCCAACGGACGCGTCTGCGTCAACGTCCTCCGCGGTGACCAACAGGAACTGGCACTGCACTTCGCCGGGGCCACCAAGGTGCCCATGGCGGAGCGCTTCACCTGGGACGTCTGGGACCGAGACCACGAGGTACCGGTCCTCAAGGACGCCCTGGTGACCGCGGTGGGCACCGTCAAGCACGCCATACCGATGGGCTCCCACAGCGTCCTCTTCCTCGACATCGAGCACATCCGCACCCGCTCGGGCGGACAGAGCCTCGTCTACTTCAACCGAACCTTCCACCGCCTCGGCACCGCCCCCCTGATCCCCGAAAGCACCCCGCCATGAAGCCCTCCGGGCCGACGCCGACGGCGCCCGCACGCAGGAGAAAGCACAGCTCAGCGCGTTCGTCCGCGCGGTTTCAGGGGCACCGGAGGGAGTTCAGGAGCGGCCAGCGGAGGGCCGTCGTAGCCGCGGACCACGCCGAAGCGGCGACCCGCCGCCCAGTCCTCTCGGGCCTGGGCGATGTCGTCGTGGGAGCGGCCGATGAAGTTCCACCACATCACGATCCGCTCCTCGAACGGCTCGCCGCCCAGCAGCATGAACGCGCTGTCCACATCCGCGCGCAGAGGAAGCTCGCCGCGGCCGCAGCCCAGGTAGAGCAGGGAGCCGGGGGCCAGTCGTACGCCGTCGACCTCGGCTTCGCCGGACATGGTGAGGGCGGCGTACTCGTAGTCGGGCCGCACCGGCAGGCGGGTGTCGGTGCCTGCCGCCAGGGCGATGTCGGCGCCCATCAGGGGAGTGAAGGTGGTGCCGGGCGAGGCCGCGCCGTCCAGGTCGCCGAGGAGGACGGTGGCGCGCAGCCCTCCGCCGCCGGTCACCTGGGGGAGCGCGGCGTGGTGCTCCCAGGTGGGGGCCGTGTGCCGGTCGCCGTCGGGGAGGGCCACCCATAGCTGGGCGCCGTGCAGCAGCCGGGCGTGGTCGCGCGGGGACTCCTCGGAGTGCGCGATGGCCCGGCCCGAGGTCATCAGGCCCAGCTCGCCGGGGCGTAGTGTCTGGAGGCTGCCAAGGCTGTCGCGGTGCAGCACCTCGCCGTCATGGAGCCAGCTCACGGTCTGGAGGCCCATGTGGGGGTGCGGAGGGATCTGCATGCCCGGCTCGTCGGCGATGTCGTCCGGCCCGTAGTGATCGACGAAGCACCATGCGCCGATCATGCGCCTCCCCAGGTTCGGCAGCAGGCGGCGCACCACGGTGGATTCGCCCAGGGGGACCTGCTTGGAGGTCAGCAGTTCGCGAACCGGCCGCGCGGTGACGTCGGCGCGGCCGCCGCAGACGGTCGCCGCGGGCCGCGGATCGAGATTGCTCATGGACGAACTCTCCCATCGGCGGAAGATTTCCGCTCGGCCCTGTGGATAACGGCGTACGGATACGCGACAACCGCCCAGGCGACCAGTGCCGCGCCCAGCAGCCAGCCGCCGAGGATGTCGGTGGGCCAGTGGACGCCCAGGTACAGCCGGGTGAGTCCGACGCCGAGGACGGAGACGGCGGCCACGGCGGTGGCCAGGCGTTGCCAGGGGGCGGGTGCGCCGTGCAGCTTCAGCATCCACAGCAGCAGTCCGAAGGTGACGGTCGCGGTGAGGGCGTGGCCGGAGGGGAAGGCCGCGTAGTGGGCCGAGTCCACCGGATTCGCCCAGTGCGGGCGGGGGCGGTCGAGGGCCGCCTTCACGCCCTGCTGGAGAGCGGTGCCGGCAGCCGCCGTGACGGCGACCCACAGGGCGAGCATCCGCTCCCGGCGCATCAGCAGCCAGAGGACGATCACGGCCGTCAGGGCGCGCATCGTCCAGGGGTCCCAGATCCAGTCCGTCAGCACTCTGTTGGCCTCGGTCCAGCCGGGGTGGTCGAGCGCGGAGCGGTGCAGTGGGACGACGACGTCCCGGTCCGCGCTGATCAGCGGCCCCCAGCGGGCCGCGACGAGAGCGAGCAGCACGACGAAGAGGACGCTGAGCACGCTGGCGATGCGGAGGGGGCGGGGGTGGCGGTTCTGCGGCTGCATGGTGTCGATGATCGCCGACACCGGGCGTACGGGGCCAGCACGCGCGTGGGTCGTACGCGGTATCCGGAGGCTCAGCCCAGCACCCGCAGCGCCGGGACCAGGGTCACCAGCAGGGGGACGACGGGGACCAGCGCGGCCGCGGCGGTGAGTTGCAGACGGCGTACGGGGGAGAAGCGCGCCGCGGGGGCCAGGAGGCGGTCCACCCGCTGCGGGACCTGTGCGAGTCCGCTGGGGCAGGGGCCGAACACCCCCCGGTCTTCGTTGAGTTCCACGAGCGCCAGCGCTGTCGTCGTCCGCCCGAACCGCCGTGACGCGGAGTCGTCGGCGGCCAGCTCGACCAGCCGGTGCACCTCGTCCTGGAAGGCCGCGAACACCGGCACCCGCGGAAAGCCTCCGGCGAGCGCCCCGGCGCAGTGCAGCAGCCAGTGGTGGCGGGCGCGCGCGTGGCCCTGCTCATGGGCGATCACGGCGTCCAGCCGGCGCCCCTTGAGGCGGCGCAGGGCCGCGGTCGTGATGACGAGCTGGGGCGTGGTGCCCGGCAGCAGCCAGGCGTCGGGCTTGTCGCCCTCCAGGACGACGAGCCGCTCCCCGGCGGGCTCCTCGCCGGGCAGGACGGGGGAGCGGACGAGGAGTTCGGCGCGGTGCTGCCTGCGCCAGGCGCGGGCACGGCCGATCTCGCGGGTGAGCATCACGGCGGACCATACGGCGCCGAAGGCCAGGGCGAGGGCGACGGGCGCCGCCCAGGGGCCGTAGCCGGACAGCGCGTACGCCTCCACGACGCCGTTGGGCGCGGAGGCGAAGACGTTCCCCCGAACGGCCTCCGAGGCCGCTGCCGCGGTGAGTGCCATGGTGAGCGCGCAGCACAGCAGCACTCCGACGACGACGCATTGCCATACCCACAGTGCGAGTACGGGTTCGCGGTCGACCCATGTGGAACGGGACATCAGGCGCGGCGCCATTGCCGCCACCAGTGCGCCGAGGCCCATCAGCGCGAGCGGGACCATCATGGCCGTCAGCCTATGGTCGTGGCGGTCGGCCCGGGTATGTCCGCGCGGATGAAGTGACGTACGCCACGGTTTGCAGGGCGTCGTCACCCGGCGTACGCACCGGCGGGCGGGTTCAGAGCGACAACAGCATCGCGAACATCCCTATCGCCATCGTGAGACGGCACGCATGCCGCAGCTCGGGCAGCCGAGACCAGCCTACGGCCGTCACCGCGCCGTCCGTCATCGGCAGCAGCCGCAGCCCGGACCGGACCACGTAGACCGCGAAGTAGACGAGGAGCGCACCGGTGAGCACCGGTATGCCGCCCGCCGCCATGGAGGCGTGGCTGTGGCCGCCCCGGGGGCCCGCCATCATCGCGAGCGCCATGTACACCATGGCCAACGCCCCTACGGCGTGGTGCAGATGGTGGTGCCCCATGGCCCGTACGGCCGCCACGCCGAACACCGCCGCGAAGGCGGGCGGCCCCCACGGTCGGGGGTCCAGGACGGCGGACGGCACGGCCATCGCCGCCATCCCCCACCCCATGAGCGCCTCGGCGCGCGCGCTCCGGCGCGCCGCCCCGGGCGGTTCGGCACGCATCCGCAGCAGGCAGTACCCGCCGGTGGCGGCGCACAGCGCGACCAGCAGCCAGCCGATGAGCGGAGGTCCGTGCACGGTCCACCTCCCGGGGCGGCCGCGACCGACGGCCGTATGCCGGGAGATTGCCCGCGCGCGGACCGGACTACGGGAGCGCACTGGCGCAGCGGGGGAGCGCGCGGACGCCCCGCGCGGGTCAGTGGTGCTCGGAGATGAGTACCGCGCGTGTCGACGGTTCGAGGGCCTCGAAGATGTGGGGCAGGTCGGCCGGGTAGGCGACGTAGTCGCCGGGGTGCAGTTCGACCGGGGCTTCGGCGAGGCCTGCCCGGGCTCGGCCCGTGGACAGGATGACGTGCTCGACCACGCCCGGCATGTGGGGATCGGAGGCGCGTACCGCGCCGGGTTCGGCGTTGAGGCGGTAGACGTCGCGGCGGGTGCCGGGTGGGCTCGCGGAGAGCAGGGCGGCCTGGTAGTCGGCCTGTGCGGAGGCGAGGCTTACGCCCTCGTCGGCCCTGATCACCTGGACGCGGGGACGTGGGGGGTCGAGGAGCCGTGAGGGCGGTACGTCCAGGGCGACGCACAGCGCCCAGAGGGTCTCCAGGCTCGGGTTTCCGCTGCCGGACTCCAGCTGGGACAGCGTGGACTTCGCGATTCCGGCGCGCCGGGCCACCTCGGTGAGCGACAGCCCGGCCCGGCCGCGCTCGCGTCGCAGTACGGCCGCGATCGAGTCCATCGGGACCTTCGACGAAGGGTTCGAAGTCGCTGCCGGTGCTTCCTGTGCCATCCGTTCGCTCCAGGCGGTAGATGTTCGGTTTGACGAACGCGCTCTGCGGTGTTCATTCTAAACGTCATGCATTCGATATGGAGAACGCTCGATCGTGTGCTGCTGCGGGACATCGCGCTCGTCTGCCTGGCCGTCGGCGTCACCAGCCTGTCGTACGGGGCGATCGCCGTCGCGTCGGGTCTTCCGCTGTGGGTTCCGGCGGGGCTGAGCGTGCTGGTGCTCGCCGGTGCCTCGGAGTTCCTGTTCGTCGGGCTCATCGCGGCGGGCGGCAGCCCCCTCGCGGCGGTGCTGGCCGGACTGGTGGTCAACGCACGTCATCTGCCGTTCGGGCTGGCCCTGCCCGATGTCCTCGGACGCGGGCGTCGGCGGCTCCTCGGCGCCCATCTGATGAACGACGAGAGCGTCGTCTTCGCCCTCGGCCAGGACGGGATCGCACGGCAGCGCGCCGCCTACTGGGCCTGCGGCCTGGGCGTGCTGCTCTGCTGGCCGCTGGGCGCGGTGACCGGCGGGCTGATCGGCACGGTCGTCGACGACACGGATCTGTTCGGGTTCGACGCGATGTTCCCGGCCATCCTGCTGGCCCTGGTCCTGCCCGCGCTGCGCGACCGGGACAAGCGCCGGGCGGTCCCGGCGGGCGTCGTCATCGCCCTGGCCACGACCCCCTTCCTGCCCGCCGGGGTGCCCGTCCTGCTGGCCCTGGCCGGGGTGGCGCTCGCCGTCGGCCCGAGGAAGAACAACGACCTGGAGGAGGAACGACCGTGCCCGGCTCCCTGACGCTGGCCGTCGCCATCCTCGCGCTCGCGGCCGGTACGTACGCCTTCCGGCTCGCCGGACCGCTGCTGCGCAGCCGGATCACGCTGCCGCCTCGGGCGGAGAAGCTGATGGAGACGGCGGCCATCGTCCTGCTGGCCGCCGTCGTGGCGACGACGGCGCTCACCGAGGGCCACGGGCCCGCCGGGTTCGCCCGCCCCGCCGGGGTGGCGGTCGCCGGAGTGCTCGCCTGGCGCAAGGCGCCATTCCTGGTGGTCGTCCTGGCCGCGGCCGCCACCGCGGCCGGGCTGCGCCTGCTCGGCGTGGCTTAAAGGCCCGGCTCAGAGCCCCGGCCGGGAACGCAGGGGGTGGTCCTCGGGGATCTCCACGACTGCGATGCGCACGCCGTCCGGTCGGATCAGTCCGTCAGCCCGGACCGCTTCGCCATAACCAGCAGCTCCGGGCGGCTGCGCTGGTGAAGGGTCCACAGCACCCGCAATACCTCCCGCGCCATCGGGTGGATCTCCGCCATCTGAGGAGCAACGGCGAAGGCGAACTTCAGCGCATCCTCCGCCCCGACGAGGTCCTTTGTCGCCAGACGAGCGCGGGCAGCGTCGATGGCCAGGCGACCGACGCGGGAGGGTTTCAGTCCTGAGGGAGGATTCTTGAGCAGTGGCGCCGCTACTTCCGCTGCCTTGTCCGGAGCGTTCAGCTCGATCTGCGCCGCAAGTTCGTACAGCGCGGTGTTGCCCGGCCCGAAGGTCAGGTTGTGCTGGAGTACGTCAGGGCCCGTGACGCGCTCCGCCAATGCCTTCGCCCGACGTACGTGGTCTGCGGTGGCGTTCGCGTCCTCGTGCCGAGAGGCGAGGACGACGCCGCGTAGGTGGAGCGATCCGAGGTGGACTACGTGCTCCAGGCCGTCCCCGGGCGCGGACTCGTAACGGACGATCGCACGCTCGATGATCGCCATGCCGTCGGAGTACTCACCGGCGGACTGATACGTGCCCGCCTCATTCCACGCAGCAGCTGCCTCGGCCGACGGATTCCACGTTTGCTGTGCTGCCCACGTCTGGCGTGACACGATCATGTCTGCCAGATCCGGCTGACGGAATCGATGCGCGACGGCGTACGCACAGCTATAGACGTCGGCCACCTGCCCCCACGCCACGGCGTCACCGTCGCTCGCCATGGCCGTCGCGGTCACCTGTCCGAGCAGGGCAGAGAGGAGCTGGAGCAGTTCTACGTAGCGCGTGTCCGCACGTAGCTGTGCGGCCTGTGCGAGCGACGCCGCCAGCTCGTTGGAGGGAGGAACGTCCTCTCGCGGCAAGGTGTGCCGACGGACCACAGTGCGAAGCTCGGTCAGCAGCTCATGCTGGGCTGACGGCTCGACGAACGGGTCGCCGTAGATGCGTGCCGTCGTGACCTTCAGCGCTGCGGCTGCCGCCGCAACGAGCGGTGGAGTGGCAGGCCGAAGCCCAACTTCAATCTTGCTCAGATAGGAGAGCGAGATGCCCATACGTCGCGCCAGTGCTGCCTGATTCATCTTGCGGGTCTTCCTCAAGACCGCGATGTTCTCGCCCGCTGACGGTGTGCTGTGCATGCCCACAGGCTCGCACGTGAACGGTCGTTCGTCCGCCCCTCCAGCGAGATCTGACGCCTCGTTGTGCAACTTTTGTGTTAACTGATCACGGTGTTCCCGCAGTTATCTGGTTACTAACGGCAACGACGACCGGGAGCCACCGAATGGACGCGAACAGCAAGAAGCCCACCCTCGTCTTCATCTACGACCGAGAAGTGACCGTGCAGGACTCGGGCGACGAGCGGATCGCCCTCTGCCGAAAATACGCCGACGGAGCAGGCTGGCAGGTGGCCGGTCAGTGGGTGGATCGCGGAGATGCTGCCGTGGCAAGCTCCAGGCCGGGCTGGATGGGGATGGTCGGCGCGATGAGCCTGGAGGGGCAGGGATGTCGGATCGTCTGCCTGGTCTCGACTCTGGACCGCGTCGCCTTCGACCCCGAGTCGAGCATCCGTCTCCGGCAGCTCGTCAGCGGCGCGGGCGGCGTGGTGCTGGCCGTTGACGACGAGTGCGACGCCGGGCAGCGCCAGTTGCTCCCGACGTTGCGCTCCAGTCAGGACGAGGCGGTGGAGGCGCCGCAGAAGCCCGAAACCCCGGCTCGTGTCCTGCGGTGGCGAGGTCAGACGATCGCACCGGGCGTGACGCTCATGCTGCACGGCGGCATCGCATGAACCACGGACTCCTGGCCGCGCTCTCGGATCTGATGGACCGCCCGGCGCTGGCCGCCCAGGATTCGACGGCGGCGCACCCCGTGGGCATTGCTCCGCAGGTCATGCAGGTGGCCGCGGAGATGCTGGCCAACGAGACCGCCACCACTGACGACATCCGTGCGGTCGCGGTGCTTCTGCACTGCACGCTGGGCGATGCGCTGCAGGTGATCGGGGGCATGCAGCGCCCGGTGAGTGCGGTCTCGCCCGAGACGCCGATCGGCCATCCGGTGTAGCCCCGTTTAGTCCCCTGACCGTCCGGCGCTGGAACGTCGGGCGGACAGGAAGACGGCCCGAAGCAGCTGAGGTCGACTGCGTTCAGGTCATGGTCCCCGTCCTGATCCCCGTCACGTCATCCGGGGCGGGGGCCAATCCCCAAGCTTCACTTGTTGGGCGAGGAAGACCCGTTCGGCAAGTGGTGGCGCTGGTGCCGTCCTATGCGACACCAGGGCTTTCCCAATGAAGACCCCGTCCCGATCACGTGCTTGGCGGCCAGTGCCGGGACGAGGTTCGCGCACCACCCAACAGAGAGGTAGACGCATGACCCACGGTACAGTCCTGCTGGCCGACCCAGACCGCGCAGCGGTTGTCGGCGCTGTCGTGAACAACAACCCCGAGCTGGGTTCGGACATGGCCGGTCGCATCGTCGATGAGGCGGTGAAGTACCTCGCGGCAGTGGCGGATTCGCCTCAGCCGCTGGTTCCGTCCCGAGTCGTCGACGAGGGGTGGCACACGCTCATCCTGCACACCCGCGTCTACCAGAAGCTGTGCAGCCAGCTCGGGACGTTCATCCACCACACCCCCGAGCCGCGAGACCCGTCGCGCCACAACCCCGACGCGATCACCCGGACGCGGCAGGCGATCGTCGCGGCGGGGTACACCGTCGACGACGCCCTGTGGCTGGCGCCGGACGACACCACCATCCCGGTCGCCGCGAGCTGCACGCACGGCCCCGGCGGTCCGGAAGGATCGTGTACCGGCAACCCGGACGGCGACGGCCCGAGCGGACCGAACTAGGGAACGGATGATCTGCGGTCGGTAACTCCGTACCATCGTCACGGGAGGTGGCTATGTCCATACAGTGGGTGAAGCCCGGTCGGGAGGGGCTGGTGGCGCTCGTCAAGAAGCTCCAGGGGCCGACGCCACGGCCGGACAACGCCTGTGGCTGCACTCGGCAACGTGGGCCGAGGATGGTGGCGATGGTGGTCGTCCATGAGGGTGTCACGTACACCATCCCGTGCAGCAGGTGCGGTGGTACGGGCGTCGTTCCGTAGGTTCATAGCCTCACCAACCGCCCCGTCCGTGCGCCATCCCATGGCGCCGGGCGGGGCTTTTCTATAAGGAAGATCGACGTGCTGCAGTGCACTGCCCTGATGCCTCTACCGTTCGAACAGGCATTGGTGGAGCTTTTGACATCCAGCGATCCGCCCGCAGATCCGCTGTGCGATCTGCTCGCGGACGGGCCGTACGTGCTGTGCGAGCTGGGCGAGAACCACGCCGGTCGCCACACCGACCACCTGCATTTCGAGCACGACCTGTCCCTCTGGATCATGTGGGACGACAGCGGGCACCAGTTCGTCCGCATGCTGTCGTGCGAAGCGCTCTCGCCCAGCGATGAGGATGCGTGCTACTTCCACCAGCACCATTCCTCCGCGCATTCCTGGGCCGTGACCGATCCCGCGAGGCAGGCCCTGGACGAGGGGCTTGAGGGCCGGTACGGGCACGGGTGGCGGAGCGGAGACTAGCCCTGTGACGCAGTGACCAAGCCCCGCTCGGGAGGATGCCCGGGCGGGGCGTCTTCGCGTTTGGCGTCAGAGTCCCGGCCGGTAGCGCATCGGGTGATCCTCGGGGACCTCCACGACCGCGATGCGTACGCCGTCCGGGTCGGCGATCCACATCTCGATCAGCCCCCACGGCTCCTTCTTCGGCGGTCGCAGGATCTCCACCTCCCGGGCCGCCAGCTCGTCGTGGGCCGCCTCCGCGTCCGCGACCTGGAGCCATAGCTGGAGACCCGGCGCGGGCGGGGTCTCGGAGCGGCCGGAGACCTCCAGGAAGCCGCCGCCCAGGAAGTAGACCGTGCCGCGCTCGGGGCCGGTCCCGAACTCGCGGCAGATCGCCAGGCCCAGCGCCTCGCCGTAGAAGGTCCGCGAGCGGTCGGGGTCCGTCGGCCGCAGCAGTGTGCGGCTGCTCAGTACGTGCACCATGCCCGTGACCCTACGCACCCCGGGCCGGGCGGGATGGGGTTAGGGTCTTTTTCCGTCACGCCGCCCGTTCCTGCCGCCCGCCGCCCGCCGCCTGTGGGGCGCAGGGCACCCGGGCCGCCAGGGAGAGGATGCCGCGCCATGGACGCCACCGCCATGAACACCCCCGCCGCGAACGCTGCCGCGAACACCGCCGCCGGCACCCCCGCACTCACCTACCGGGGGGCCACCGAGGCCGACATCGAGCCGCTGGTCGCGCTGGTCGAATCGGCGTACCGCGGGGACGCCAGCCGGGCCGGATGGACGACCGAGGCGGACATCCTGGACGGGCAGCGCACCGACCCCGAGGGCGTGACGGCCGTCGTAAAGGGCGCGGACAGCCGGATGATGGTCGTTGAGCGGGATGGCGAGCTGATCGCTTGCTGCCAGCTGGAGCGCCGCGGCGAACACGCCTACTTCGGCATGTTCGCGGTGCGGCCCGGCCTGCAGGGCGGCGGCCTCGGGAGGGTGATCCTCGCCGAGGCCGAGCGGTTCGCGGCGGCCGAGTGGGCCGCGCGCGAGATGCATATGACCGTGATCACCGCCCGCGAGGAGCTGATCGCCTGGTACGAGCGGCGCGGCTACGCCCGTACGGGGCGGACGACGCCCTTCCCGTACGGCGATGAGCGCTTCGGCCTGCCGCGCCGCCCCGATCTCGCGTTCGAGCTGCTGGTCAAGCCACTGGTCTGAGGGCCCTCACGCCGTGTAGCGCACCGCCCGGCGGATCTCCGGGAAGTCGGTCGTGCCGCCGTCGAGGCCGAGGCCGCGGGCCAGCTTCAGATGGTCGGGGGTGTTGACCGTCCAGCCGATGACCTTGAGGTCGGCGGCGTGGGCGCGCTCCACCAGCTCCAGCGTCAGCCGGCGGATGTTGAGCACCAGCATCCCGGCGCCGACGGCGTGCGCCCGGTCGATGGCGTCGAGCCCGTAGCGGCTGGCCACCAGGGCGGTGCGGGCGCTGGGCAGCAGGGTGCGGATCTCGGCGAGGGCCTCGTCGTGGAAGGAGATCACGTCGACCCGGCCGAGCAGATCGCGGCTGGTCAGCACCTCCGCCAGGGCCCGGGCGGCGGCCACGTCCTTGATCTCGGCCTGGATCGGCGCCTTCACGGCGTCCACGACCTCCTCGAAGACCGGGATGCGCTCGCCGTCCCCGGCGTCGAGTTCGCGCAGCTCGGCGAGGGTGAAGTCGCTGATGGGGCCCTTGCCGTCGGTCGTGCGGCCGACGTCGGCGTCGTGCATCACGACGAGCGCGCCGTCCTTGCTGAGGTGCAGGTCCAGTTCGATGACGTCCAGGCCTTCGTGCTCGGCCCGGACGAATGAGCGCAGGGTGTTCTCCGGCTCGACGCCCATCACTCCGCGGTGTCCGATGGTGAGAAAGGTCAACGTGATCTCGCTCTTCTGTCGGGCTTTTTGTCGGTTTTCGGTTGTGTGTGGAGTCACGGGCTGTCCGGACCGGCGCTCAGCCTAACGGCCGACTCCGGCAGGGCCGCTCAAGCGCGGCCGTGGCATGGTCCGGGGCGGATGGGGCAGGAAAAACGGCGGCGGAACGGAGGTGCCGCAGGACGATTTCCGTTACCCCGCCTTGAGTGGCGGGGCCATCCACGGATACGGTGTCTATACGGAAGGTTCTCCGGTGAAGGAGTCGTCATGACGGAAATTCTTTCGTCCGTGATAGCGGACGGTGGCATTCTGCCTGCGGAGCGTGTGATCGAACACTCGGCCTGGCCATCCCTCAAAGGGGCTGTAGAAACGATTCGCCCCTGGCAGTCCAAGGACGGTTCCATCGACTTCGACGCCGAGGGTGCACCACCCCGCCACCGCGCCCGCGACACGCTCGAAAGGGTGATCGCGGCCATCGAGGAGCTGGCCCCGCTGCTCCCGCACAACGCCGCGTACCACCGCGCGCTCGTCGCCGATCTGCGCAGATGGGCCGACGACGGCTTCGGCGTCCCCGACTTCCTCGACTCGCTGCTCGCCTTCCAGCCCGCCCAGGCGCGCGCCGACGGCCTCCAGCACCTCGTCGTCTTCCCCATGTACACGCAGAACGGCAACCCGGACCGCAATCTGGAGGCGGTCGTCCTGCGCATGGTCTGGCCCGACTGGCTGGCGGAGCTGGAGCGCACCCGTTACGACAACCCGCTCTACCTCGGCCTCGCCTTCGAGGACTTCACCTCCGGCTACGACACCAACTCCGCGGTGCTCTTCCCGGAGACCATCGCCGTGCGCGAGGCCCCCGAGCGCTTCACCTGGGGCGGCATCTTCTGCGACCGCGAGGCCGCCCGCTTCCGCCGGGTCAGCGACGCCGCCGTCCGGGCGCTGGGCATCGAACTCCCCGACGACATCCGGGACATGCTCGCCGACCAGCGGCGCTGCCAGGAGGCGTTCGCCCTGTGGGACATGGTCCACGACCGCACCCACAGCCATGGCGACCTGCCGTTCGACCCCTTCATGATCAAGCAGCGCCAGCCGTTCTGGATGTACGGCTTGGAGGAGCTGCGCTGCGACCTCACCGCCTTCAAGGAGGCCGTGAAGCTCGACGCGGAGGGGCTCGCGCAGGCCCGTGACGTCCAGTACGCCGTGATCTTCGACCGGATGTTCCGGTTCCCCGTCACCGGCGAACGGGTCCGCAACTACGACGGCCTCGGCGGTCAGTTGCTCTTCGCCTACCTCCACCAGCACGACGTCGTACGCTGGACGGACAACACCTTGCACATCGACTGGTCGCGCGCCTCGCAGGTCACCAACCAGCTGTGCGGCGAGATCGAGAAGCTGTACCGGGACGGCATCGACCGGCCCAAGCTCGTCCACTGGTTCAAGGCGTACGAGCTGGTGTCGACCTATCTCGCCCCGCACCCCGGCTCCGTCTGGGCCAAGGGCCCCGACGCGCTGGACCTGACCCAGCCGCCGCGCAAGCTCGTCGACGACGTGCTCCCCGACGAGTTTCCGCTGAGCATGTTCTACGAGGCGCTCGCCAAGAAGCTGCGGGACGTGGTCGCCTCTACCAAGGGCATCACGGCCGGCGACGACGACGTACCAGCGGCGGCGTGAGCCGGAACGCGACGGACCGCCCCACAGCACCGCACGGCACGGCGCCGGACAACAGACCCGGCACCGGACGAGACGACATGGCACCGGACGATGAGGAGACACCGAGCATGACCACACCGACGTCGAGCCCGAGCCCGAACGAGCCGGGCGGCCGGACGCCGCTGGACGGCGCCGTGGTGGCGGTGGCCGGTGCGGCGGGCCCGGCGGGCCGCGCCACGCTGCTCCGCCTCGCCGAGGCCGGTGCCACCGTCGTCGCCTCCGACTCCGACCCCGCGCGGCTGGCCGAGGCCGTCGACGCGGCGCGCTACGCCCACGGCGGCGCCCGCGTCACCGGGGAGACCGTCGACCTGCTCGACCTGAACGCCACCCGCGCCTGGGCCGACCGGACCGAGAAGGAGTTCGGCCGGGTCGACGGCCTGGTCCACCTCGTCGGCGGCTGGCGCGGCAGCAAGACCTTCGCCGACGCACCCCTCGCCGACTGGGAGACCCTGCACGATCTGCTGATCCGCACCGCCCAGCACACCTCGCTCGCCTTCCACGACGCGCTGCGGCGCACCGGCAACGGCCGCTACGTGATGATCAGCGCGGCGGGGGCGTCCCAGCCCACCGCCGGGAACGCCTCGTACGCCGCCGCCAAGGCCGCCGCCGAGGCGTGGACGCTCGCGCTCGGCGACTCCTTCCGCAAGCTGGGGGGCGAGGGCGGCCCGGCGGCCGCGGCTGTCATCCTGGTGGTCAAGGCGCTGGTGCACGACGCCATGCGGGCGGAGCGCCCCAACGCGAAGTTCGCGGGCTTCACCGACGTCACGGAGCTGGCCGAGGCCATCACCGGAGTCTGGGAGCGGCCCGCCCGGGAAGTGAACGGAACCCGCCAGTGGCTGACCCCCAAGCCGTGAGCACCGACGCACGCCGTCATCACGACCCCGAGGTGCGCGGCTTCGCCAGTGACAACTACGCGGGCGGCCACCCGGAGATCCTCGCCGCGCTCGCCCTCGCCAACGGCGGCCATCAGGTCGCCTACGGCGGGGACGACTACACCGCGCACCTCCAGCACGTCATGCGCAGCCACTTCGGCCCGTACGCACAGGCGTTCCCGGTCTTCAACGGCACCGGCGCCAACGTCGTCGCGCTCCAGGCGCTCACCGACCGCTGGGGTGCGGTCATCTGCGCCGACACCGCGCACATCAACGTCGACGAATGCGGCGCGCCCGAGCGGGTCGGCGGGCTGAAGCTGCTCACCGTGCCCACCGAGGACGGCAAGCTCACCCCCGACCTCATCGACCGCGAGGCGTACGGCTGGGACGACGAGCACCGGGCGATGCCGCAGGTCGTCTCGATCGCCCAGAACACCGAGCTGGGCACCGTCTACACGGTGGACGAGATCCGCGCGATCTGCGAGCACGCCCATGAGCGCGGCATGAAGGTCCACCTCGACGGGGCCCGGATAGCCAACGCGGCCGCGGCGCTGGACGTGCCGATGCGCTCGTTCACCAATGTGGCGGGCGTGGACGTACTGTCCTTCGGCGGCACGAAGAACGGCATGCTCTTCGGTGAGGCCGTCGTCGTCCTCGACCCGGACGCGGTGCGCGCCATGAAGCATCTGCGCAAGCTGTCCATGCAGCTGGCGTCCAAGATGCGGTTCGTCTCCGTCCAGCTGGAGGCCCTGCTCGCGCGCGATCTGTGGCTGCGCAACGCGCGCCACGCCAACGCGATGGCCCAGCGGCTCGCCGAGGGGGTGCGCGCGGTCGACGGCGTAACGATCCTGCACCCCGTCCAGGCCAACGCGGTCTTCGCCCGGCTGCCGCACGACGTGAGCGAACGCCTCCAGAAGCGGTACCGCTTCTACTTCTGGGACGAGGCGGCGGGCGACGTGCGGTGGATGTGCTCCTTCGACACCAGGGAAGAGGACGTCGACGGCTTCGTGGCAGCCCTTCAGGAAGAGATGAAGCGCTAGAGATGAAGCGCTAGAGATGAAGTGTTAGAGGTGAAGCGCCAGGCGGCGTCTTCCGGGAGCCGACGCGGCAACGGCCGTCCCCCCGCCGGGAGGGACGGCCGCCGCTGGCACGGAAGGAATTACCGCCCGCGGTCCAGGGCGATGGCCTCCGCCGGGGTGGGGGCCGTACCGCCCAGGTGGGCCGGGACCCACCAGGTGTCGTCCGGGCCCTTGGGCCGCACCGGGTACGCCCGCTGCGCCGCCTCCAGCAGCTCCTGCACCCGCGACCGCATCCGGTCGGTCAGGGTGTCGGACGGCTCGGTCGGGTCGGCCTCCATCGGCTCGCCGACGCGCATGGTGATCGGGAAGTGGTTGCGGCCCAGCGCCCGCTTGTGGCCCTTGGTCCACAGCCGCTGCGTCCCCCACAGCGCCATCGGCAGCAGCGGAACGCCTGCCTCCTGGGCCAGCCGGGCCGCACCCGACTTGAAGTTCTTGAGGGCGAACGAGCGCGAGATGGTCGCCTCGGGGAAGACGCCGATGATCTCGCCGGAGCGCAGGGCCTTCAGGGCGTGCTTGTACGCGTCCATACCCGCGGCCCGGTCCACCGGGATGTGCTTCATGGCCCGCATCAGCGGCCCGGAGACCTTGTGACGGAAGACCGCCTCTTTCGCCATGAACCGCACCAGCCGCCCCGCCGGACGGGCGGCGAACCCGGCGAACACGAAGTCGAGATAGCCGATGTGGTTGCTCACCAGAACCGCGCCACCCCGCTCCGGGACATTCTCGATGCCCTTCATGTCGATACGCAGGTCCAGCGCCTTGAACATGGTGCGGGCCGCGCCGATCACCGGCGGATAGACGAGCTCTGCCATAGAGGGACCCTTCATCGTTTTCCCTGGGAGGGCTCTCCCGGCGGAAGTTACGCAGCCGTAGGTTTCCCGGCTTCTGGCAGATGGTGCCCTATGTCATCTCTCTGTGCTAGCGCGGGTCCCCACCATCACGCGAGATTCTCATCACGTAGTGCCCTGGGGAATCCCCTAAAGCTCCATGTCGCTGCACTCTATGACGGCGTCGATCCGGAGGACAGCGTGCGAAACGAGCAGGGGCAGAGCGAGACAGACGGGGGCGAACGGCTCGAATCCGCCCAGCTCGGAGCGGAGCTGGGCGCCCGGGCCACCCTCGTCCAGTTCTCCAGCGCCTTCTGCCAGCCCTGCCGGGCTACCCGGCGGGTCCTGGCCGAGGTGGCCCAGATGGTCGACGGCGTGGCCCATGTCGACATCGACGCCGAGGCGCAGCTGGACCTCGTACGGATGCTGGACATCGTGCGGACGCCCACCGTGCTGGTGCTCGACGCGGACGGCCGGGTCGTGCGCCGCGCGGCCGGACAGCCGCGGACCGCGGACGTCATCGCCGCCCTGGGCGAGGCGGTCTGACCCGGTGTGAGATCCCGGCGCCCGGCCCCCTGGCGGAATCCCGTCCACCGGTCCGCACTTGACGGTGTGCTGCGGGCATCGTCAGGGTGACGTCATGCGGCCTGGACTTCTTCTTCTCTATGGACGCGTACACGTGGACCTCATGCGGACCGCGAGTGCGCGGTGTCCGGGCGGGTGAGCGACGACGACAGTACGGCTCCCCCCGCTCGTACCCCACCGCAGAAGGGCATGTTCATGACCGCTTCCCCCGACCTCGGCACGCCCCGGCTCAGCGCCCCCGAACTCTTCCGTTCCGTCTTCCGCAGGCACGCCGCCGGTGTCGCGGTGATCACTGCACAAGGGGCGCACCCCGTCGGCTTCACCGCGACGTCCCTGGCCTCCGTCGCCGCCGAGCCGCCGCTGCTCTCCTTCGGTGTCGGCAAGGGCTCCTCCAGCTGGCCGGTGATCGCCGAGGCCGAGTACGTCGGCGTGCATGTCCTGGGCGAGCATCAGCGGGAGCTGGCCGCGACCTTCGCGCGCAGCGGCGCGGACCGCTTCGGCCCGGGCACCGGCTGGCGCACCGGGCCCGAGGGGGTGCCGGTGCTGGACGGGGTGCTGGCGTGGGTGGTGTGCCGGGTGGTGGCCCGGATACCCGCCGGTGACCATCGCGTGGTGATCGGCGAGGTGGTCGCGGGCGACCCGGCGGGAGCCGGTCGTCCGCTCCTGTACCACCAGGGAAGCTTCAACGCGCTGCGCGACTGACGGGCTACGACTGACGCGACCGAGCCGTTCCGCTGATCATCCGTTGGCAAGGTCACAGTTCAACCGGGTTGCGTACGGGGAACACCCTGGGTGTACTGACGAGTAATATTTCGTTCGGTGCATGGGCAGCCCCCGGCCGCCAACCGACCGGGAAGAGCCCCCGAGGGCGCCTATGCTGCCAGCACAAGGCAGCCCGGAAGAGACGATGCAGTAGGAGAGCCGGCGTGAGCTTGAGGATCGTTGTCTGTGTGAAGTACGTGCCCGACGCCACTGGCGATCGGCACTTCGCCGAGGACCTGACGCTCGACCGTGACGATGTGGACGGCCTGCTCTCGGAGCTGGACGAGTACGCGGTCGAGCAGGCCCTTCAGATCGCGGGCGAGGCGGACGACGCGGAGATCACGGTGCTGACCGTGGGTCCGGAGGACGCCAAGGACGCGCTGCGCAAGGCGCTGTCGATGGGTGCCGACAAGGCCGTGCACGTCGAGGACGACGATCTGCACGGCACGGATGCGCTGGGCACCTCGCTGGTGCTGGCCAAGGCGGTCGAGAAGACCGGTTACGACCTGGTCATCTGCGGTATGGCCTCCACGGACGGCACGATGGGCGTGCTGCCGGCGACCCTCGCCGAGCGCCTGGGCGTCCCGCAGGTCACGCTGCTGTCGGAGGTCTCGGTGGAGGACGGCACGGTCAAGGGCCGCCGGGACGGCGACACGGCGACCGAGCACCTTCAGGCGTCGCTTCCGGCGGTCGTGTCGGTGACCGACCAGTCGGGCGAGGCCCGCTACCCGTCGTTCAAGGGCATCATGGCGGCCAAGAAGAAGCCGGTGACCTCCTGGGACCTGTCCGACCTCGACATCGAGGCCGAGGACGTCGGTCTGGAGGGCGCCTGGACGAAGGTCGACGGCGCCGAGGAGCGCCCGGCCCGCACGGCGGGCACGATCGTCAAGGACGAGGGCGAGGGCGGCAAGCAGCTCGCGGAGTTCCTGGCGGGCCAGAAGTTCATCTGAGCCCCACTGCTCACTGCCCCCTAGACACCTCGCATCGCAGGAGAGAAGAAGTCCCATGGCTGAAGTCCTCGTCTATGTCGACCACGTGGACGGTGCCGTCCGCAAGCCCACTCTGGAGCTGCTGACGCTGGCCCGCCGCGTTGGCGAGCCCGTCGCCGTCGCCCTGGGCGCCGGTGCGGCGGAGACCGCCGCCACCCTCGCCGAGTACGGCGCGGTGCGGGTGCTGACCGCCGATGCCCCGGAGTTCGCCGACTACCTCGTGGTACCGAAGGTGGACGCGCTCCAGGCGGCGTACCAGGCCGTGAGTCCGGCCGCCGTCCTGTTCCCGTCCTCGGCGGAGGGCAAGGAGATCGCGGCCCGGCTGGCGGTCCGTATCGGCTCGGGCATCATCACCGACGCCATCGATCTGGAGGCCGGTGCCGAGGGTCCGGTGGCGACGCAGTCGGTGTTCGCGGCCGCGTACACCACCAAGTCCCGGGTCTCCAAGGGCACGCCGGTCATCACCGTCAAGCCCAACTCGGCCGCGCCGGAGGCGGCTCCGGCCGCGGGTGCGGCCGAGGCGCTGGAGGTCTCGTTCTCCG